>NZ_JBHINR010000032.1:348787-471810 GCF_042195105.1 Bartonella sp. CL436QHHD
TGTTTTAAATAGCAGAGTAACAAGTTGGGTTGCTGAACCTGCGATGACAACACCGATTGCCCACCGTACAAAAGTGTCTTTTCCGATGTAACGCCCTGCATAGCCAATTGCTAAACATAAAAGTATAACGGCAGCAGCGATAGGGATAATCACTTTTAAATCTGCCTGTAAAGCTGTTAGAACGTCCGATGCATTTGTTAAAACGGATGGTTTGGCTTGTGCATGAGCAGAACTATTCATAAAGAACGCAGTCATAGCAGCAGAAATTGCGATGATTTTGTTGCTACTTTTCGATTGAATACTAGTTAATTTTTGCATATTTCACTCTTATTAAAATCTAGATAATATTTTTATATAAATAAACATATTGTATTTACGATTTATAATTAATTCCATTATTACGCTGTTTTAAATAACAGAGTAACAAGTTGGGTTGCTGAACCTGCGATGACAACACCGATTGCCCACCGTACAAAAGTGTCTTTTCCGATGTAACGCCCTGCATAACCAATTGCTAAACATAAAAGTATAACGGCAGCAGCGATAGGGATAATCACTTTTAAATCTGCCTGTAAATCTGTTAGAGCTTTCGATGCATTTTTTAAAACGGCTGCTTGGGCATAAGCAGAACTATTCATAAAGAACGCAGTCATAGCAGCAGAAATTGCGATGATTTTGTTGCTACTTTTCGATTGAATACTAGTTNTGAATTTTCAACTTTTTATATGATTTTTAAGCATTTTTCGTTGATTTTTTTAGGATGGAATTAAATTTCATAGACCTTTTCAGTCTATGAGAAAGGACTGAATATTATACATTAACTTTTTCTTTTTTCGAGCATACAAGAAAAATAATACAACGAAATATTGTTACAAAAAGCTTTATCTAATAAATCTTATGGTAGGCATTTTCGTGTTTTTACTATTTAAAATTTTTATGTTATGTTTGTCCTTCTGCTGTTTGATAAGTGCATGTTCAGCGTTGCGTAAATGTGCGACCATTTGTAGTTTTGCTGTTTCATTTTGTAGCTTAGCGAGCATTCCAATTATATATGCTTGTAACTCAGCAATACTTTTTAGATCTTTTGTTGTCTTGATTTCATTTAATAGTTCTTCAATTTGCTGAAAACGATAGTTTGCTTCTTCAAAAGTCTTTAAACTTATGGCTTTATCAGTGATGGCTGCATATTGAATACGATCGTTGATAAAACTGCTAGATTCATGGATAGAAATAGGAATTTCTTCTTCTTTTAAAATCTTTTTAAGTGATGTAGATAGCGCTGAAGATTCATTTCTATTGTAGAGCGTTTCTGGATTTTTGAGAAAAAAACTGCTGTGATCTGTTTGTGCACTTTTAAGTTTTTTAGTGTCGAACTTTTGGTTTCCCGTTATAGATTCGTGTATCTTTTTTGTTTCCTCAAGTTGTTTTTTTAGCATATCGAGAAGTTGGGCATCAGGTGGCGCTTTCTTTTGTTGTGGAGGTGTTTTCTTTGATGTTTTTGAACTCCCAAAAAAATTGGGCCACGTCGTTGGAATTGATGCCGACAAATCCGCTACTCCAGCGCCCCAAACCCAAGCCATTGCTGGGTTTGGAATCCCTAAAGTTATTACAACTACTATTGAAATGACCTTTTTTTTCATGTTTCCCTCCTGTCATTTTTTGCGTGCTGTAAGAAAATTGGCAACCATATTGCTGGATCATCACCAACTTCCGCGATAATGCTTTCGGCTAATTCTGCGTTATCAGGTGTACCTGATAACACCAAGAGCTCGTCACTAAAGTCGTGTTCGATGGTTCTTCCATCGCGTGTCAGATGGAATTTACCAAGATTCAGTTCTGCAAGCGCAGATTGATCGCCCTGCTTAATGAGGAATTGGCGACTAAACTCACCAAGTCCTTTAACGAGTTCAAATTCGCTATCTGTTAGTTTAAAGCCTTTTGTATAATCTTCATAGTTTGCTTTGGGGTTGGCTAGAAAAATGTAAGTTGCACACTGTTGAATGAGTGTTTTGGCAATATTACTTTCCAAGGCATCGCTAGGCTCTTGTGTTGCATAAACAAAAATACCATTTTGTTTACGGATAGTCTTTTGTTTATTTTTCGCTAAATCTTCAAAGTAGGGATCTTGCAAAGGCTTCCAAAACTCATCAAAGATATACATAAATCGCTGTCCGCTAATCATGCCTTCTGTGCGGTAAAGCAAATACATCATCACTGGAGTGCGAGTTTCAAAATTATCTAAAAATTCCGTGATATCAAAGCCGTAAATTTGATGTGTTGAGAGATCAAGAGCATCATGGGGATTATCAAATAACCATCCATAATCACCACCTTCACACCATTTTAGTAAGCGAGCATGAACAGAAGGATGAGCATTATAATCACTTAAACGCGGATTTGGTAAAAATTGTACCAGAAAGGACAAACGACGGAGTGATTGGTCAATGTTACTGCTCATAACAGACATAACCGCTTTGTTAATTTCTTCCTCGTCGTGATGCGTGACCTCACCACCAGCTTCTGCCAATTTTTTAACAAATTGTTTCAGAAAAATAAGATTTTCTTGTGTGGGTGGGAGTTGGAAAGGATTGAAACCACTTCTCCTGCCTGGCTTGAATGTTAAATATTTTCCACCCATAGCCCGAATGGCAATTTCCATGCCACGATCTTTATCAAAAACAACAGTTGTCGGCTTAAATTTTTGTGCTTGTGCTAACAAAAAGCCGAGTAACACGGTTTTACCGGAACCAGATTGTCCGATAAGTGCGGTATTACCAAGTAAACGTTTATCTGTCGAGTCCTCTTCAAGTTTGGAGGCATGAAAATTGAAATAAAGCGGTGTTTTACTGGTTGTTTTAAGAATTGTGACGGCTGGTCCCCATGGGTTGCCAGTGGGTTTTCCTGACATAAAATTATGAAAAGATGAAAATGATAAAAAGTTCAATGATGTAATCGGAGCAGGACGTGGTCTCCATTTCCAATTGCCAGGAAGTTGTGCCCAATAGCCAGCTTCTATCGCTAAGTCTACAGGTTTGGGCAGTACCGCAACGTCTAGTAATGCTGCACTCGCTTTGGACATATGGTCGCGTACTTGTTGAATTGTATCACCATAGATAGTCAATGTGCAGTGATGTTCTCCCATGACAAAATGTCCACTGATAAGCTGGTTTAGTGCTTCGTCAATTTGTTCAATTTGGCTCGTTGCCACATCTCGTGCATCAATAAGATTACGCTGATGCCGTTGTAAATAGTCTTTAGCAGCATGTCGAGAGAGTACTGAAAAGCTCTGCGTCAATACGAACTCGAAGTCACTTTCCAACAAAACATTTAATTGTCCTGGTTTGGTTGTTGCATCATATTCTTTAATTTCCAGCATTCCAAATCGACGCATTCCACTGGTTGTTCGCAGTTCACCAAGAGCACCCCATTTTGAGAAAAAAGGTCGATTGATAGACATATAGTCGGAAAAACGGTCATGGCAAATTGGCATAGGGCGATATTCACCATTGACAAGCATTCCAAGGAATTCAAGTGCAGAAGAATAAACATGCCCATTTTTTTCATAAGCACCAAGAAGTTCTGCACCGTAACGGTTTAAAGATTGGCCTAAAGTACGGTTGATGTCATTGAGTTCTTTGATACATGTGTCTTGTCGCATCTTTTTTTGATCAAGCGTTTCACGTTCATGTTGAGAAAAGAACGACATAATTTTATCCGCTATCGGTTGAAAAATGACAGTCAGATATAAATCATTGACCATCAAATTATAACCAGTAAAGCTTTGCCGATATTTTTCATCAAGTTGATAGCAAAACATTTGATCAAATGTTGAATCGGGATATTCATAAACACGA
The DNA here is from genome assembly GCF_042195105.1 of Bartonella sp. CL436QHHD. NCBI lineage: Bacteria > Pseudomonadati > Pseudomonadota > Alphaproteobacteria > Hyphomicrobiales > Bartonellaceae > Bartonella > Bartonella sp. CL436QHHD. The sequence continues at coordinate 352,642 of NZ_JBHINR010000032.1, forward strand.
CGGCGCACAATATGCGTCCAAAATGATAAATTGGCTGATGCAAGACCCCGTAGAGTATTGTTAAGCTCTTTTATCCATTGAAAAATATCTTCTTCTGAAGCGCTTTGATGCGAACGCCCATCAATTTTCCAAATTGACAAATATTCCGCATTTTTAGTAGAAATAATCGTATCTGTAATATGATGTGAATAAGGCAGAAACAGGCTTACAGGTGTCTCTGATGCAAGGCGTTTGCTGCTTTCAACAGCTGTCATGTTTATCTCCTTTTACTATAATCAGAGGGACTATAACTTGATGCGCCCCAAAAACCTTTATTGCGATTGCGAAACTTAGTATCTATCCATAACCACCAAATACGAAACGCCTTATCATCGTTTTTAGTAATTTGCACCATAATGAACCATAATGGAGGTGCCATAATCCACAAAAAGATACTTACTGTCATGGCAATAACAGCGACCCCCATAACCATAACGATAAATGGCATCATGGGGACACCCCATATCGTTGGAACACGTGTTGCTCCCTTGAATAGGGGGAATTCTTTTTTTTCTTGCGATTTCATGGGGTGCTCTTGTTAGTGGAGGTAAAATAATATGTGGCTAATATAAAAGGCTGCACCAGCAATAATGACACTGAATGCCCATCGCATAAATGTAGCTCTTGCGATGATGCGAAATATATAAATAAGCAAAAGTAATAAAAGAATAATGATAGCGACGATAGGAATAAATATACTTAATCCATATTGCATTCCTATGAAGGCATCCAAGCTCTCTGTTTCCGTCTGAGCATATGCAGATTGCGTTATTAATAATATCATTGAAGTGATAATAATAACATTAATCCTGTTGTACGTCTTCGCTTGCAACGTATTTGATTGTTTCATATCCTTTATCCCCTTTTAATTAAAGTTGCTATAAATAATATTCCTTTTTTCAGTATGACTACATTATTACTGGCACACACCTATAATCGATGGATGTTAAAAACATTACGTATTATACTGATTCATGAATTACCTTTCAATAGTATTGTAGTCAGTTTTGTTGTAGAGGGCACAACAATAATACTGACTACCTATCGTATAAACGTATCGCGTTGTATTATTTGTAATTAATGCCATTATTACTGTGTTTTAAATAGCAGTGAAACAAGTTGGGCTGCAGAACCTGCGATGACAACACCGATTGCCCACCGTACAAATGTGTCTTTTCCGATATAGCGTCCTGCATAACCAATTGCTAGGCATAAAAGTATAACGGCAGCAGCGATAGGTATAATTTTTTGAATATCGTCTTGTAACTCTTTTAGAGCGTTCTGCGCATTTGTTAAAGTCTTTGCATTGGTGGCGTAAGCAGAATTATTCATAAAGAGCGCAGTCACAGCTGCAGAAAATGCGATGATTTTGTTGTTACTTTTCGATTGAATACTAGTTAATTTTTTCATATTTTACTCTTATTAAAATGCTATATAACATATTGTATTTTACAATTTATAATTAATACCATTATTACGTTGTTTTAAATAGCAGTGAGACAAGTTGGGCTGCAGAACNACAGAGTAACAAGTTGGGTTGCTGAACCTGCGATGACAACACCGATTGCCCACCGTACAAATGTGTCTTTTCCGATGTAACGCCCTGCATAACCAATTGCTAAGCACAACAGTATAACGGCAGCAGCGATAGGTATAATTTTTTGAATATCGTCTTGTAACCCTTTTAGAGCTGTCGATGCATTTGTTAAAACGGTTGGGTCGGCGGCGTAAGCAGAATTATTCATAAAGAGCGCAGTCACAGCTGCAGAAATTGCGATGATTTTGTTGTTACTTTTCAATTGAATACTAGTTAATTTTTGCATATTTCACTCTTATTAAAATCTAGGTAATATTTTTATATAAATAAACATATTGTATTTTACAATTTATAATTAATACCATTATTACGTTGTTTTAAATAGCAGTGAGACAAGTTGGGCTGCAGAACCTGCGATGACAACACCGATTGCCCACCGCACAAATGTATCTTTTCCGATGTAGCGTCCTGCATAACCAATTGCTAAGCATAATAGTATAATAGCAGCAGCAATAGGTATAATTTTTTGAATATCGCCTTGTAAACCTTCTAAAGCGCTTTGTGCATTTGTTAAAACGCTCGCTTTGGTGGCGTAAGCAGAACTATCCATAAATAATGCAGTCACAGCTGCAGAAAATGCGATGATTTTGTTGTTACTTTTCGATTGAATACTAATTAATTTTTGCATATTTTACTCTTATTAAAATGCTATATAACATATTGTATTTTACGATTTATAATTAATGCCATTATTACTGTGTTTTAAATAGCAGTGAAACAAGTTGGGCTGCAGAACCTGCGATGACAACACCGATTGCCCACCGTACAAAAGTGTCTTTTCCGATGTAGCGTCCTGCATAACCAATTGCTAAGCACAACAGTATAACGGCAGCAGCAATAGGTATAATTGCTTTCAAGTCTTTCTGTAACTCTGTTAGAGCTGTCTTCGCATTTTGTAAAGTTTGTGCTTGGGCTTGTGTATAAGCAGAATTATTCATAAAGAATGCAGTCATAACTGCAGAAATTGCGATGATTTTGTTGTTACTTTTCGATTGAATACTAGTTAATTTTTTCATATTTTACTCTCATTAAAATCTAGATAATATTTTTTATATAAATAAACATATTGTATTTATAATTAATGCCATTATCACGTTGTTTTAAATAGCAGAGTAACAAGTTGGGTTGCAGAACCTGCGATGACAACACCGATTGCCCACCGTACAAAAGTGTCTTTTCCGATGTAACGCCCTGCATAGCCAATTGCTAAACATAAAAGTATAACGGCAGCAGCGATAGGGATAATCACTTTTAAATCTGCCTGTAAATCTGTTAGAGCTTTCGATGCATTTTTTAAAACGGCTGCTTGGGCATAAGCAGAACTATTCATAAAGAACGCAGTCATAGCAGCAGAAATTGCGATGATTTTGTTGCTACTTTTCGATTGAATACTAGTTAATTTTTGCATATTTCACTCTTATTAAAATCTAGATAATATTTTTATATAAATAAACATATTGTATTTACGATTTATAATTAATTCCATTATTACGCTGTTTTAAATAACAGAGTAACAAGTTGGGTTGCTGAACCTGCGATGACAACACCGATTGCCCACCGTACAAATGTGTCTTTTCCGATGTAACGCCCTGCATAACCAATTGCTAAGCACAACAGTATAACGGCAGCAGCGATAGGTATAATTTTTTGAATATCGTCTTGTAACCCTTTTAGAGCTGTCGATGCATTTGTTAAAACGGTTGGGTCGGCGGCGTAAGCAGAATTATTCATAAAGAGCGCAGTCACAGCTGCAGAAATTGCGATGATTTTGTTGTTACTTTTCAATTGAATACTAGTTAATTTTTGCATATTTCACTCTTATTAAAATCTAGGTAATATTTTTATATAAATAAACATATTGTATTTTACAATTTATAATTAATACCATTATTACGTTGTTTTAAATAGCAGTGAGACAAGTTGGGCTGCAGAACCTGCGATGACAACACCGATTGCCCACCGCACAAATGTATCTTTTCCGATGTAGCGTCCTGCATAACCAATTGCTAAGCATAATAGTATAATAGCAGCAGCAATAGGTATAATTTTTTGAATATCGTCTTGTAACCCTTTTAGAGCTGTCGATGCATTTGTTAAAGTTTGTACTTGGGCTTGTGCATGAGCAGAACTACCCATAAAAAACACAGTTAAAGCTGCAGAAAATGCAGCAATTTTATTACGAGCTGTTGTGTGAAGAATATTTAATTGTTTCATGTTCTTTATCCTGATTAAGATTAAAACTCCCACAAATGACCCCTCGTTCATGAAGAAACTTAAAAAGATATTTTGGATCAGCCCAAGTTCTTAGTTTTCCTCTTTGTGTAAGTAACGTATATTTATTTGGCTTTCCGGTGATTGGATCGTCGGAAATAAACGTGAAATACCATTCTCTTTCTGAAAGCATCACGACTGTAATCTCACGTGCTGCTTTTTGACTAAATGCTATATCAACGCTGTTTTGTTCTATCATTTTCATTATCTTTGCCCTCAACTAGAAGAGATTTTGTTCAATCTTACTAATTAGAGCTTTAACATTTTCTTATCTACCTTTCATTATAATATCCTATCAAATTTCTGGAGTTTCGTGAAAATATCAGTCCTCACTCTAGCAATCTTCTCGATGAAGAAAAATCTTCAGCTGAAAAAGCATCGCGGGCGCTACTTTCTTTATGTGTAAATGCATCTTCTTCTCCTTTTGAAGAGAGAGAAAGAGAATCTACTTTAGTTGTCTGTTCTGGTTCTTCTTTTTTAAGTTTTACAGGCTCCTGCAAGTCTTCATTTCCTCGTACAGCAGTTTTTACTCCAATATATGAAGTAACTTTTTGCATGCGGGTGTGGTTTGAGTTTTCTGTATTGTAAAAATTCAGCACAGACTGCAAAGTCGCTTTTTCAAAGATGCACTTTGATGTTGTTTGTTCATAGCAGTAAGTTAAAGCACTTTGTGCAGCTGTAAGATTTCTGCAAAAATCAAATACATCAAAAAGAGAAAACAATTTCACATTTCCAACATCAATTTGCCCTAAAATTATGTTAAAATTATGTTTATTCTGTTTAAACTGTTCAGCTGTTGCGATTGTTTCCTTAAGCTGAGATGATTGATAGAACAAGTTATCTTTATCATCTGTTACATAGACATTGTCCCGCGCTTCTTGTTTGGCGATAACTGAAAATGCTATGGGGGGCGTATTGGATATGCATGCAGCAGCAAAAAATGTGAAATCTGGAACAATCATTAGCAATACACCTTATTACGAAGAATTTTATTAATACAAATGCTAATTCTTTGTGGTGCTTTTTCTCGTTGTCTTTTGATTTTATAAATTTGCAGAATGAGATTGTTTAGCTTAGAATATTCCTTGTGATTATTGCTTTGTTCTCTTCTAAGAAGATTTCTAATATATGCGAATATCCAACCAACAAGATAAAAGTGTTGAATAAAATAGAGCACATTACGCCAACCAATATTATTGGAATCACGAAAAAAGGCGCTGCTTTTAAAAAATAATAATCTTTGATACTGTATTGAAGCTGCTTGTTTTATATAATTCTCTAGTTGCAAAAATTTTTTCAAAAAAAATTTATACGAAGTAAAAAGCCGTTGTGTGTAAGGGGAGGTTTTACTGTTATAATGAACTACACTATCATTATACAGAGAGGGCTTGTTCTTTGTTGCGTATTGCCATAATTTATAGAGTGACGATTTATATTTACTTTTGACTACTGATTCATGAGAGTCAGAGAGGTGTGATGGTGTTTGAGCACTGCATTTAGTAGTTCCAGTAATTGAACTGAAAAAAGATGCAGTGGTGGTAGTTGATATACCAATAAACAGTTCTTTGTGGCTCAAAGCACATCTCCGTCAAAGTGATATATGTATCGTAATTTTAATTTCGATAATAAATGGACAGAAATTGTCTATAATTGTGTTTAAAATATGGCAAAAAGAAATTCTTTTTTGCAAGGGGAGTAATTAAGGTGAATGATCTCAAGAATATGAATTTTGATGAACTACAAGAGATGCGTACACAAATCGATGTGGAATTAAAAAAACGGCAAGCAAAGGAAAAGCAAAATGCGCGACGAAAAATTCTTGAAATTGCTAATGCCCATGGAATTGATATCGCTGATCTTGTGAGCAAAGAGCGCCATTATAGAAATCCCAATAACCAATGGGAATTATGGAATGGGCGTGGACGTAGACCTAAGTGGATTAAAGAGTGGTTGGAGAATGGGTATACACTTGATGAACTCGAAGTAACGTAACACGTGTGCGATATTTACAAGATAAGGGAATACTAAGGAATGTAAATGCAAGAAGTATGCTCTTTTGGGTAATTTGATTGTATAAACATACTGAACAAATATATTGAAGTATTGAGTTACCAAATACAACAATAGGGAGCGTGAACAATTTATTTAAATGCAAAGGTCTTGTTGTCATAATCTGGCAAGCATAATGATGATGCCAGGTTGAAATATTGTAATTGCTTTTGGCATTTGAGAGAGGGGGGTATTTTACTTCTTTTTATCGTTTCATTAACGTTGCTCTTTTTAGTCTATGTAAATAAAGAGTTTTATTGATTATTTACAAAAATGGTCGAAATGAGAATAATTTATTGCATAGGGATTTTAACTCAATATGTAAAATGATAATTTTATCAATTAATATGTTAATAAATTAGCATACTTATATTTTTGAAATACTGTTCTGTAGAACAAGCCTGATGTTATAGATTTTGTTTGGGCTTTTTTCTGTAAGATTATATATGAGGCATTTACTTTATTTATCGTTAGTTGAGATGAGTGAGTGTGTAGAAAATGGAAAATTTCTATGGCTGTTATGGGGTTTATAGAATTTATGACATATTTCTGAGCGTTTGTGATTAAAATTCATTTATGAGCGTTTATGAATAATGAATAAAGAGTGTATTTGAAAATAAAAGGATTGGATCATTTCTATTGCGGTTTATCTTCTTTTATGGTGTGAAATAGGGGGGGTATGCAGGTTTACAATTGTGTGTGATGGTATAGAGTGCGGAACACTTTGTTATATATCGGAATATTTTTTCTAAAATTGTGTGGTATTCCACAATAAGTTAAAGGGTTTGTCTGAGAAACAGAATGCCCCAAACGGAATGCATTTGTGTTTCTAATTTACGCGCTTTTTTAAAAGAAAAATTTTTCAATGCAACTAAGCTTATTTTATGGCGCTTCTCGTGAATAGTATAACGTAAAAGCCCCTATGATCATATAAAATTCATTGTACACCACCATTTTTACTTCAATAAAAAGTATAAGCCGGCGTCCTTATACACTTTACTCGCCTCCAATATTGCTAAAGTCCTTAGTTCTTGAGAGAGGGAGGCTTTTGTCGCTTTGTTTAATTGTTTTTATTTATACGACACTTTCGCTTGTGATGTGCAAGCGAATGATTTTGATTGCTTCAACATGTAGAGAGATTTGAAATAAGGGTATTTTATGATCTTTAGATTTCTCACTCAATATGAGAACAATGAACTTATTATTATAAATAAAAGTGTTGTGTGCTAAAAAGTCTTGTTTATTTTATTATGCCGTGAAATGGCTTCTTTTAAAGTGTGGTGATATAAAGCAACAACCTCTTTGAGACATTAAACGTTTTTTTCAGTGCGTAGTGAATATTCTCATAATGTAGCTTGCTTGTCGAGTCTTATGTTGAGTGAAATATGGGAGGAGGAAGTCAAGAAAAAATTACTCGACAGGAATCCGGTTTGTAAACAGATTGGATGAGATAGGAATTTTTTGTTCTTTGAAGGAGGAAGGCAAAGGTTGTAAAATAGTATGAATTTTTTCTTAAAGTGGGAAGCCGTGTAGAAGACGTGGGGCATTTGGAGTGAGTCCGGCAGCTTCTTGAATGAAGTATTTTTTTATTTTTGGCGCTTGATTAATGATTCCAAGGCCGGTATCGCGGAGCATCCGTAAAAGAAGGCTATCATTAGAAAAGAGTTTATTAAGCCAATCATTGCTTAAAGCCATACGGACAATTTCAAAACGTCTCCAGCTTTGATAGCGCTCTAAAGCCGTGAGGGAGCCAATGTCAAGACCTAGTCGTGCTGTTTCAATAATCACTTCAGCGAGGGCAGCGCTATCGCGTAATCCTAAATTGAGTCCTTGTCCTGCAATGGGGTGGATGGTATGGGCGGCATCGCCAACGAGAGCAAAACGTGGTTTAACGCATTGACGTGTTAAAGAAAGACTCAAAGGAAAAGCTTGACGTTCGCCATCCCAAGAGAGTTTGCCTAACCGATGGCCAATGCGTCTTTCGAGTTCTGTTTCAAAAATAAGTGCATCAGCTTTGAGATAATATTGCGCAGTTTTATGATCTTCATTCCACACAATGGCGGATCGGTTGCCTTTGAGAGGGAGAAGAGCAAAAGGACCGGCAGGTAAAAAATGTTGAATTGCTTGACCATTATGGGGTTTTTCATGTTCAACTGTGCAGATGATTGCTGTTTGTTTATAGGGATGAGAAAAATTTTTCAGACCAGCTTTTTGGCGTAATTTCGAATGGGCTCCGTCAGCTGCAATAAGCAATTTTGTTTGCCAAACCTCTTCATTATTTAAAGTGACGGTTGTATGTTGGTGTTCTTGATGAAAATCAATGACACGCGTGTTTGTAATAACAGGGATATTGAGATCTTTGACACGTTTTTTTAGAGTGTTGATGAGTTCTCTATGCTCTACCATAGCAGCAAAGGGCTCACCGGGGGTAATGTCGCCTTCAAAGGTTAAAAGGGTGGGTTTGACAGGATCACTAGTGCTTGCATCTGTGATGATCATTGAATGAATGGGTTGCGCATAGGGTTTTATAGGTTCCCAACATTGTAATTGTTTTAACATACGAATAGAAGCAGCAGCAAGGGCAATGGTTCGTATGTTAGAAGCAGGGGTATCTCCTTGTGGAGCAGCATCAACGATTTTTATTTTCAGAGTAGGGGCTGTTTGCTTGAGTGCTATCGCTAGGGTTAAACCGACAGCTGCCCCCCCTGCAATGAGCAGATCACATTGTTTAGTTTTATGAGATTTAATTTTTTTATTGGGTTGTACGTCTTTATTGCGATTAGAACACACAATACTTCTTCCATTGTTTATAGTTTGCTTTCTTTTAAAAAGAATATCTTTTTACATTGCCTAAAATATCTTAACTTTTACTTTTCTCTCTGCTTTACAAAAACGAGGTTTCTTTTTGGCGCCAATCTGATGACAGATTGGTTTTTCAGAGTTTTTCTGCTTAATCATTTATGTGATTCATCTTACAGATTTATCGGATAAGCTTTTTTGAATATCTTCTTCAATTCTTTTTACACTTGGTTGATAAAAAAGAAAACTAAAAATAAACAAAGATGTCGTGTATTTTTTAAGTTGTGTGAGTTACTTCAGTATACCTGTCCTGAAGGGGGACATTTCGTTAGTATGGTAGATAAAAAATTGTGGTCATTCGTGATGGTTAAAACAGTATTCATATTTTGCCGTTATCATGATGTAGCGTAAAAAACATCATCTGTTTAGGAAGGTGCCTATAGCACCCATGTAACACTTTACACATGAGGTGTTTTTTGGTTGATCGTTTGATAAATATTCAGGGAGAGCTTTTTGTGCGCCTTATGAAGGATTGTCTCTTAGGGTGGTGGTATATGAATGATATGAAGTGGTTAGAAGGTAGAACGCGCTAGATAAGAAGTCGGGTTGTTTACAGGCTATTTGTTTACAAATCGGCACAGAGTTTAAGCTTCATGCTTTTTTAAGAGAGAGAGGGAGTTATAACTCTTTAAAATATGAAATTTTTGTATTTGGAATTGATAGATGCACCGAAGTTCTTCTCCTTATGATTCATTAGAAGTGCGAAATTCTCAAGGTTCGCGTCTTATTGAGATGTTTTTACGTCAGATAGGGGTATTTATTGGGCTTGGGCTTTTGGGCTTTATTATTTTTTGTGTGTTTGCTTTGGCGACGTGGAATGTTGCGGATCCATCTTTAACCCATGCAAGTACAAATGAGGTTACAAACCTTATGGGGTGGATGGGGGCAATTTTTTCAGATTTTATTATGCAGTTTTTTGGCTTGGCAAGTCTTTCTGTTTTGTTGCCACCGTTATTTTGGTCTTTTCTCTTGTTGGCGCAAAAGAATATCTACAATTTGACTTTGCGCTTTTTTTTATGGGTGCTATCAACGATTTGTTTTTTAATTGCTTTTGCCCTTATGTCACCTGTTGCTTCTTTTACTTATTGGCCATTGCCAATGGGATTGGGAGGGGTTTTAGGAGATAAAGTTTTAAGTGTTGCTTCTTCAGTCTTTCCTCTTTTTCTTTCTCCTCCTTACACGGTGTTTTTCAGTGTTGTTTTTATTCTTTTAGGTTTTTTCACCGCTGCTTTTGCTGGTAATGTGATATGGCGGCGTCGAACAAAGAAAAGAAAAGAAAAAAGCATTCCAAAAGACGAAATCGTTAATCCAGTCTTTGAGTTGGAAGAAGATACGGAATATGCCGCAGAGGAGGATCGTGAAAATCATGGTTTTTTTGCGACAACTTGTGGCGCTCTTTTGCATCTTTTTTATTTTTTACAAGCGCGTTTTTTTCGTTTATTCTGTTTCAAAAGGCGTTTTCAGAGTAAAGGGCAAGGAAAGCCATTTGATCGGATTGAGCCAACTTTTTTGGGTGAAAAAGTAAAGTGTGAGAAAAATCAAAATAAAGCCTATGTTTCTCCTGTTAAAAATCGAAAGTCTTTAACAGCTTCTTCAAATGGTGGTTTTGTTCTTCCTCTTGTAGATTATCTTTCGGTTCCACCACCGTCTGTTAGGGATGCAAAACTTTCTCCTGCTGTTTTAAGAGCAAATTCTCAGGAACTTGAAGGGGTTTTGTTAGATTTTGGGGTCAAAGGAAAAATTATAGATGCTTGTCCTGGACCGGTAGTAACTTTGTATGAATTTGAACCGGCTGCAGGTATTAAGTCTTCCCGTATCATTGGTTTGGCAGATGATATTGCACGCTCGATGCGTGCGATTTCGGCGCGTGTTGCGGTGGTTCCAGGACGTAATGTTATTGGAATAGAATTGCCTAATGCAAAGCGTGAGATGGTTTATTTACGAGAAATGTTGCAGGCGCAAGAATTTATTGACAGCAAAGCAAAGCTAGGACTTGCTTTGGGTAAGACAATCGGAGGAGAAGCTGTTGTTGCAGATTTAGCAAAAATGCCCCATCTTTTGGTTGCTGGTACAACAGGATCAGGAAAGTCTGTTGCTATCAATACAATGATTTTATCATTGCTTTATCGTATGACACCTGAACAATGTCGTCTCATTATGGTGGACCCGAAAATGCTTGAGCTTTCGGTTTATGATGGCATTCCCCATTTATTAACACCCGTGGTGACAGATCCTAAAAAAGCCGTGATTGCTTTAAAGTGGGCTGTTCGTGAAATGGAAGAGCGCTATAGTAAAATGTCAAAACTAGGCGTTCGTAATATTGATGGGTTTAATGCACGTCTTAGGGAAGCTGCAAGTCAGGGAGAGACAATGGTGCGGACAATTCAAGTTGGATTTGATCGCGAGACCGGTGAGCCTCTTTATGAAACGGAAACACTTGATTTTAGTCCTATGCCCTATATTGTTGTCATTATTGATGAAATGGCTGATTTGATGATGGTTGCTGGGAAAGATATTGAAGGAGCGGTTCAACGTTTAGCACAAATGGCACGTGCTGCCGGTATCCATGTAATTATGGCGACACAGCGTCCTTCCGTCGATGTTATTACCGGGACGATCAAAGCCAATTTTCCTACACGCATTTCTTTTTCTGTGAGTTCCAAAATTGATAGCCGAACAATTTTAGGCGAACAGGGGGCCGAGCAATTATTGGGACAAGGAGATATGCTCTTTATGATGGGAGGAGGACGTATTCAGCGTGTGCATGGGCCTTTTGTTGCGGATGATGAAGTGGAGCAGGTTGTTGCGCATCTCAAAGAGCAAGCACGACCTGATTATTTAGAAACAATTACGCAAGAAGTTGAAGAGGATGGTGCTGATGTTTCTTTGTCTTCTCCTTCAGAAGATGATCCCTATAGTCAAGCTGTTGCTATTGTGCTTCGTGATCGTAAGGCTTCAACCTCTTATATTCAACGCCGTTTAGGCATTGGTTATAACCGCGCTGCGACATTGATTGAGAGGATGGAAGAAGAAGGTATTATTAGTCCAGCAAATCACGCAGGGAAACGAGAAATTTTAGTGCCGGCTGAAGAAGAACGCTTTTGAAAAATATTTATAGTTGTTTTTTATAATACCTTGTAAAACAAGTGTTTATCCTATTGTATCGTAGAAAGTCTGCATTTTCATATCCCAGCTCTCAATTTGCGATAGCTCCTTGGTACTTGAGACTCCTTATAAGGGGATTCTTTATCTTATATAACTTTTATCCATACACCAACCTTGCTTGTAACGTGCAAGCAAATGATTTGAATTGATTCAATATGAGAGAGTATGTGATGAGAGAATCTTATTGTATTTGGCGTTATGATTTAAGTTAAAAAGATAAATTATTATAAATCAATATCTTGGTATAAAATAATGTCATTGCGAGTGTAGAGGGGGGTAAAAGCATGTAAGGTTTGGTATTTAAGTGTCTTTTTAAGTGCGCTCTAAATATTTAGGGCAAGGCTGATCTGTCGAGTCTTAATATAAATGAATTATATGGGGTGGGAAGCTAAGTGAAATTTGCTAAACTCCAAACTGTTTACAGAGTGGTTCGGATGGAGATTTTTATTCTTTTGGGTGGGAAGGAAGTCAAAAAAGCATTTTTGACACTTAAAAGAGCTTTCAGGTTCGCGAGTAATATGTTTAGTCCTTAATCCATTATGTATTGACTATAATTTATGTTGCTTCATAGATTAGGGGTGGGAAAGAATATATTATGCGTTTAGAAAATCAGCAGAAAAGCAGGAAAATTTGATGATTTCGGAAACATAAACGCAGACTGGTTATTTGGAAACGATACCGAAAGAGATCGCAAGAAATAAAGGAAGGATGTTTCTTTAGCAGATGATTCCTATTGTCAAGCTGTTGCTATTGTGCTTCGTGATCGTAAGGCTTCGACTTCTTATATTCAATGTCGTTTAGGCATTGGTTATAACTGTGCTACAACATTGATTGAAAGGATGGAAGAAGAAGGCATCATTAGTCCAGTAAATGATATGGGTAAGCAAAAAGTTTTGGAGACTGTCGAAGAAGAATACTTTTGAAAATCTTTTGATATTTTTTTCAAACAATATCTTTATCTTATAAAGATAGGTATTTATTCGTCGTTGATCACTTAAGTTATGAATTATAAAGTTAATTAAGTATTGCTTGGGAGCATTTTTTATGAAAACGTCTTTTTTACCGCAAAGAAGAATCTTTGGGTTGGTGGGAATTATTATCTTTTGGTGTTTAACTTTTCCTGTTTTTTCGCAAGTATCTAATAAAGTGATAAAGGCGCAAAATGTTGTGAATCACTTTGCGGCAATCAAAACAATGACAGGTGATTTTATTCAGTTTAGTCCAAAGGGAAAAATGTCTCAGGGGACATTTTATTTAGAGCGTCCAGGGAAAATTCGTTTCATTTACAAAAAAATGCCTTTACAAATTATTGCAGATGGCCAATTTGTGGGTATTAACAATCGGGCTTTGAATACTTGGAACTTTTCACAACTTTCGCAAACGCCAATGAAGTTTTTGTTGGATGATAAAATTGATGTATCTTCTGGGCGCTTGTTGGCATTTCGCGAAGATCCAGGGGCTGTGACGATTGTTCTGCGTGATAAAACGATTGGGGCAGGGCAAATAAGGATGGTTTTTGATTCTAAAGGCTCTGCTTTGCGGCAGTGGACAATTGTTGACCAACAAAATTTGGAAACTACTGTGCAGGTTATGAATGTGCGGACAGACGTCCGGTTCGCTAATGGGATGTTCACGCTTCCTTCGAAGAAATGAAGAAAGAGTGTTACGTTATTTGGATTAAAACAAATGTTCTTTCGTATTGCGACTTGGAATATTAATTCTATTCGTTTGCGTCTTGCACAGGTTTTTCAGTATTTGGAACTCTTTTCCGCAGATGTTTTGTGTCTACAGGAAACAAAATGTCCAGATGCTTTATTTCCAGTGGAGGCTTTTGAAGCAGCGGGTTATAAGCATATCGCATTGAGTGGACAAAAATCTTATAACGGGGTGGCTATTGTTTCTCGTTTGCCTTTTAAAAAGGTAGAAAAACGTTTTTTTTGTCAAAACCAAGATTGCCGGTATATCTCAGTTATTGTGGAAGCCCATGGGAGAAGCTTGCGGATTCATAATTTTTATGTTCCTGCTGGGGGAGATATCCCTGATGCTGATGTGAATGAAAAATTTCGTCATAAGCTTGATTTTTTAGAAGAAATGTCTTCCATTCGTGCGGATCACGGCGATGGTCTTTCTTCTCTTTTGGTGGGAGATTTAAATATTGCTCCTTTGGCAGAGGATGTTTGGTCTCATCAGCAATTGTTGAAGGTTGTAAGCCATACTCCTATTGAAACCGAGCGTTTACAGGATTTGTGTTGTCAAGGTGGATGGGTTGATCTGATGCGGTTGCATATTCCTGTTCCTACCAAGCTTTACACATGGTGGAGTTATCGTGCTCGCGATTGGGCATTTACCGATTATGGGCGGCGGCTTGATCATGTTTGGTCTTCTCAAGATTTAGCACCTTTTGTTGTAGATCTTTCTATTTTTCGTGATGCGCGCGGATGGGAACGTCCTTCAGATCATATTCCTGTGCAAACTGTATTTGATTTTTCACGTCAAGTTTGAAATAAGAGGTAAATAAAGTATTAATATTAAATAATGATTCTGAAAGAATGCGGGAGACTGGATGTATATCAGAAATCTCAAATGGGGCGCTTCTCGTGGATTATTTTCTAGTGTCTTGTTGTGTTTGCTTTTGTCAGGATGTATGGTTGGTCCTAATTACCAGAAAACATCTTTTCGTGTTCCAGCAGTTTGGGGAGAAAAATCTGCACAGACTGCAGGGCAGTCCGTTGCGCTTGCCGGATGGTGGCGGCATTTGAATGACCCTGTTCTAGATGCGTTAATGGATTATGCTATTTCTGGAAATAATAATGTTGCTGTTGCCAAAGCTCGGGTACGTGAGGCGCGTGCAGGTTTAGGGCAGGTTGTGGGAACTCTTTTGCCAAATGTGTCCAATTCAATTTCAGGAACCCGTAGTCGTTCTGGACAGTCTGATGCATTGTTAAACCAGTATAGTAGTGGTTTTGATGCAAGCTGGGAGCTGGATTTTTTTGGTGGGCATAAACGTGCGGTTGAAGCAGCGCGTTATGGCCTTGATGCGGCTGTGGAAGATATGCGTGCTACCATGGTGACATTACTAGGAGATGTGGCAACAAATTATGTGCAAATGCGTGGTTGGCAACAAAAGTTGTTTATTGTGCGGCAAATTGCTGTCTCACAACGTAAAACTTATGAACTGATGCGCGCTAGATTAACAGCTGGTGATGTCTCTGAGCTTGATGTTTCAAATGCGCAAGCGCAAATGGCAAATACAGAGGCAGATATATCACAGATGGAAGCGAATGTAGCAATGAGCGTTCATCGCCTCTCTGTCTTAACTGGTCGTGTGCCTACGGCATTGAAGGATCTTTTACAAAAAAATGCTAAGCATGCAAAGATTCCACAACCACGCTGGCCGATACCAGCAGGAATTCCAGCTGATATTTTGTTAACACGTCCGGATTTACGACGGGCAGAGCGTCAATATGCGCAAGCGACAGCACGGATTGGTCAACGTGAAGCAGATCGTTATCCATCACTTACTTTAACAGGTAATATTTCAACAGCAGCAACGGCAATTGATCAATTATGGAAAAATTCAACGATTGGCTGGTCTTTTGGACCTGGTCTTCGTTTTCCTCTTTTTAATGGAGGTCAGGTCGAGGCTTCTATTGCGGTAGCGCGCGCGCAGCGTGATCAAGCTTTTATTACTTATCGAGCTGCTGTGTTGGAAGCTTTAGAAGATGTAGAAAATGCGCTTGTAAGATTAACGAAGGAACATCAACGCTTAGAAAAGCTAATCGTTGCGAATAAAGCTTCTCTTCATTCCTTAAAACTTTCACGGAGCCTTTTTGAGAATGGAAATACTAGTTTTCTTGAATTGTTAAATGCTGATCGCTCTTATTATTCTGCACAAATGGCGCTTAAAGATAGCCGTGTTTCTTTGGTTACGCAATATATCACGTTGATGAAAGCATTGGGGGGAGGCTGGGATGGCGTTGTTGATGTATCGCGTCCAGAAGTCGTTGATAATGCACCTCGTTCGCGTGCAAAGGTAGGGAAATGAAAAAAAACTTACTCAAAAATTTCATTACAAAACATAAAAAACTTTCCTTCTTTTTAACTGCTATATTTCTCATTCTCTTGTTGTTATGGTTACGTTCTGTTTTTTTTGGAACATCTACTCCAACTTATATAACAGCGGTGGTGAAGCGTGGGGATATTGAGGAAAGTGTTTTAGCTTCTGGTCTTGTACGTCCTTACCGGTTGGTGGCTGTTGGTGCGCGTGCAACAGGGCGTGTGGTGTCAATGCGTGTTTCCCCTGGGAGTGTTGTGAAAGAAGGCGATCTCTTGGCAGAAATTGATCCTACAGATCAGGAAAATGATTTAAAAAGAAAAAAAGCAGCATTATCGCATTATTATGCGAATTTGGTAGAACAAGAAGCCTATCTTTCTCTTGCACAGAAAAATTTAGAGCGTCAGAAAAAAATGATCGAAACACGTGCGATTTCACGGGCGAACCTCGATGAGGCTGCGACACAGGTGAAAATACGCGAGGCGCAAATTGAACAACTTCGTCAGCAGATTGTGCAAGCACAAATTGATGTGGAGAGTGCAGAGGTTAATTTAGGTTATACACGCATCACTGCCCCTTCAGCGGGAACGGTTTTGGCAACAGTTGTGGAAGAAGGGCAGAATGTGAATGCGGTTCAGTCGGCGCCAACAATTGTTATTTTGGGTGATTTATCAAAGATGACGATCAAGGCGCAAATCTCAGAAGCAGATATTCTTAAAGTCCGAGCTGGACAACCACTTTATTTTACAGTTTTAGGTAATTCACAGCGTCGTTATGAAGGCGTTTTAGAAAAAGTAGAGCCGGCTCCTGAAGCAATTCGTGCTGATGTGAGTATTAATCCTGGTATGGTGAGTGGTTCTAGTGCTTTAATATCATCGGCTATCTATTACAATGGAATTCTACATGTTGATAATGCGGACAATTTTTTGCGAACCTATATGACTGCTCAAGTTCATATTATCTTAGGGCGCGCGCAGAATGTCTTGTTGGTTCCAAGTGATGCTTTACGCGATGAGACAAGAGAGCGTAAAGCATGGGTTTCTGTTTTGGTGGGGGAAAATAAGGTGGTTACTAAACAGGTGAGTGTTGGGTTGAATAATAAGGTTATGGCAGAGATTATTTCAGGACTTAACGAGGGTGATGTCGTCATCACCAGTTCGTCTGATGGAGTGATGCCAGAGTCTTCTAACATGCATAGCGAAGACGAGAGTTAAAGCATGAGCACAAATCAAGCAGATGCTGTCTTCGTCTTGGAAAATATTGTGCGCAAATTTCCTGCGGGCGAAACGTTTGTTACCGTTTTGAAAAACATCAATCTTACCATTAAACGTGGTGAAATGGTGGCAATTGTAGGTGCTTCCGGTTCAGGTAAATCTACCTTGATGAATATTTTAGGCTGTCTTGATCGTCCAACTTCTGGCCGTTATTGGATCTCTGGTAAAGAAACAGCTTCTCTTTCTGCGGATGAATTGTCGGCTTTACGACGTAATCATTTTGGTTTTATTTTTCAGCGCTACCATTTGTTGAATGAATTGACAGCTCTTGGTAATGTTGAAATTCCGGCTATTTATGCGGGATGTGCCGTGGAAGCAAGAAAAAAGCGTGCACAGGATCTTTTAACGCGTTTGGGCATGGGTGATCGGATAAATCATCGTCCAAATCAGCTTTCCGGTGGTCAGCAACAACGTGTTTCTATTGCTCGGGCGCTCATGAATAATGCGGAGGTCATTCTTGCAGATGAACCAACTGGTGCATTGGACAAAAAGAGTGGGCAAGAAGTATTGCATATTTTGGATGAACTTCATCAAGAAGGGCGTACTATTATCATTGTAACCCATGATATGCAGGTGGCTGAAAGAGCAGAGCGTATTATCGAAATCAGTGATGGGGAAATTATTGCTGATAAGCGGTCAAGGGTTGCAAAAACAAAAGTTGGTAGAAAATCTCTTCAGGAACAACAAAATCTAAAAGGCCAACAAAAACTGGGCTTTTTTCGTTCTTTTTTTGAGCGATTCCGTGAGGCGTTTGTGATGGCTCTGTTGGCAATGAATGCACATCGCATGCGGACTTTTCTAACAATGCTTGGGGTGATTATCGGTATTGGGGCGATTATTGCTATGGTGGCTTTAGGGAATGGTACACGAGAGAAAATTCTGGAAAATTTTAAAAGTTTGGGTACTAATACATTAACCATTTTTCCTGGTAAAAGTTTTTCTGATCCACAAGCAGAAAAAATAACCAGTTTGGTTGAAGCTGATGCAGAAGCCTTGTCTGGATTACCTTATGTTTCTGGTGTAACACCACAGATTTCAGCAAGCTCGAAAGTGCGTTTTGGTGCAGTTGAAGTCAATGCCGTCATTGCGGGGGTGGGGGAACAATTTTTTCAGACACAGGGGCTCAAAGTTTTCAAAGGACAGTTTTTTGATCAAAAAAGTGTCCATGATCGGGCGGTTGATCTCGTGATCGAGAAAGAAGCATTGTCTGTTCTTTTCCCCCATAGCTATGAAAGCCCCCTTGGAAAGGTGGTGCATGTGGGGAATGTTCCAGCGCGTATTATTGGTGTTGTTGATTCGCAAAATAATGCAAGTGGAGATACATCAAATACGTTACAGCTTTATTTGCCCTATACAACAGTGCAGACACGTTTTCTTGGCACAACAGAAGTTCGTGCAATTACTGTTAGAATTGCTGATGATATTGATTCACATTTAGCGGAGACCATGATAAAACGTTTTCTCATTATGCGGCATGGTGGGGAGGACTTTTTCATTAGAAATTCTGAATTCTTCCGTGAACGTGTTATGGAGAGTACAAATATTTTAACACTTTTAATTTCTTCAATTGCAGCTATTTCCCTGATTGTGGGGGGTATTGGGGTGATGAATATTATGTTGGTCACTGTTTCTGAGCGGATCAATGAAATCGGCGTGCGTATGGCAGTTGGTGCACGGCAAAGTGATATTTTACAGCAATTTCTCATTGAAGCGATTTTGGTTTGTGTGATTGGTGGTGGTTTGGGGATCTTGCTTGGGCTTTCTATCGGTGGCTTATTTCTTCTGTTTAAGGCGCCTATCCATTTGGTTTATACTATTGAATCGATCATTATGTCTCTTACTTTTTCAACACTCATTGGAATATGTTTTGGCTTTTCTCCAGCGCGGCAAGCTTCACGGCTTGACCCTGTTGTCGCTCTTTCACGCGATTAAGCTTTATCAATTGGGTCATGTTTGTTCGTGATGCTTTCCACTTGGATGAAGCGTTTATGAAGCGAAACATGAATGGGAAAAGTTTGGCATTATTTGCTGCTCTATTTTAGAAAACGCTTTGTTTATTAAGTGGAGCGTACCACTAGAGGTGAACGTTTCTTATAGCGCACCACATCATGTGAGATATGATAGGCATATAAGCCTTCTTGAGGCATTAAATGTTTTGAGAATGCACGATGAATATTTTTAAATCTTTCTTGTCGAGTCTTATGGAAGTAAATCCTATTAAGGAGAAGTTAAATGGAACCCGTTAGAATGAGATTGCTTGCAGACTGAATTTTGTTAAAAATCTTCGTCTTCTGAGATGTGAAGAGGAGGACAAATGAAATATATTGCCCGACGATTCTTAAGATTTAATTTAAAAAGAGGCGGGGAAGTGAATAAGTATATCTGCTAACAAACAAAAGAACAAAAAAGAAGGTTGATGCCAAAAACAGCTTAAACCTCCATTCTTCCAAAAAAAATGAACTGGTATCGAGATAGCTGAGAAGTTTAAGAGGTTTCGTTTAGTATTTTTAAGATTTTCGGAAAAGAGGTTATGAGTATTTCTCACTTTTGGTTTTGCAGAGGGTGGTGCAAATTATAGGTGTTTAGGTTTATGCAAATAAATTATGATCGTGCTCAAGTTTTAAAATGTGACCTAAGACACAGCCATTTTCTGTTCCTTTATGCGAGTAACTTAGCTTTCTTTAGAATATTTTGTTTAAGGCATCGCTTTTTTCTGCCTTATCTCATGATTTTGGAGCTGAAGGATAAACAAGCCATTTGAGTTTCTAGGGTAAGGATGCCGTCAGATACTCGGTAGGGGGGCGTGATCTTAAGAACTAATACCGTGAAATGCGGGTTTGATTTAATGGTTTTGGTGAGGAAGACAAAAAGTTTGAGAGGCGGATAGCTTCTTATTTTGAATGATGTATCAATGAAAAGGGCTTTCATTTATTGAAAAAGAATAAGCTCATATTCAGCAGGTGTGAGATGAAGTAAGAGAACATCGTAATACCAAGCTGCAGTTATGCTGCTAAAGAACATAATGGCGCTAGTGATGAGCAATGGTATGTCTAGTTGGTATGGTGGTTATTCTCCCTCCTGCTACAAGTCCGATACAGAGCGCCATTGGTTTGCACATTCACGGGCTTGTTTTAAAGAGACATCTCTTAAGGCACCCAATCCCATTTCACGACGGCGCTCGTGAATGGTACAACGGTAAATCCATTGAGCACCTCCATCTTTACGCTTATGAAGTAACAAGCCGGCACCATCATTATATTTGCCAGCTCGTGGGTGTTGCGATAGACCTTGCATTAAGACGGTTCATAAG
The DNA here is from genome assembly GCF_042195105.1 of Bartonella sp. CL436QHHD. Classification (NCBI taxonomy): domain Bacteria; kingdom Pseudomonadati; phylum Pseudomonadota; class Alphaproteobacteria; order Hyphomicrobiales; family Bartonellaceae; genus Bartonella; species Bartonella sp. CL436QHHD. Next base: position 373,260 of record NZ_JBHINR010000032.1, read on the forward strand.
AGCCATTTTTAGTCATTTCTTGTACAGTTTTTATCCACACACTCATCCCGCTTGTGATGTGCAAGCGGGTGGTTTTAGTTGATTCAACATAAACAGATTTGAAATGAGAGAATCTGATGATATTGAGAGCTCTCATTCAAGTTGTAGCGTAATAAAATTTCATTATAAATCAATATGTTGTATGTAATAAAGCACCTTAGGCAGTGAGGTCACTAAAATTATGACGCATGAGCTTTAGCGGCAGTGATGAATATTCTCAGGCAGGGGTTTTCTTGTCGAGCTTTATGTGAGTAAACCATATAAATGGGGAAGCTGAGAGGAACCTGTCCAGAGAAAGTGAACTGTTTACAAATCGTTGCTGATAGAAATCATCGTCCTTTGAGATGTTGAGAGGAAATCACAATTCTTATGAAATCTGTCTTTTGAGGTGTTCTGATATTGAAGTGAGCAGGTGGAACGCGTTAGACAAGAAGCTGAGTTATTATTGTTTACAGATCAATAGAGTTTAAAAATTTTCGTTCTTTTTTGGGGAGGAAACCAGACAAAAAGTGATCTTAGAGAGCAAAATGATTTCAAAAAAGATTGCGATAAAAAACGTGGGGTATTTGTAGCGGTGTGCGTTTTGAGCTTATTCCTATCTGTGATCTAAAATGCTCTTAAGAAGATGCTTTTTAGAATAAGAGATTGTTACTAATATATTGACTTATAATGATCGTTTAACATTCTCTCTGTTGAATGAGAAATCTAAGTATCATAAATTTTCTCATTTTAAATCTATTAAAATTATTTCTTTGCATGTCATACGAGGTTGGTATGTTCGTGTTTAAGAAAGGCGTAATGCATGCCTCTTACCAATCATCCCAAGAGGCTTGAGCTATCGTAATACTTGGGGGCGGCAAAATATAGGGTGGGGTGGTTTGCATTTTTATGAAGCGTAAAGACGGTGGTATAAATAGATCTCTATAACAAGTCTGAAGATCTTATAGTTGTCTGGGGGCTCTATTTACAAGAGCTTATATATTGAGATGGCATGTACAGATCCCGTGCTGTGAGATATGTTTGGGATGTAAGAGATGTTTTGGGTGAATGTGCAATACAGTGATACATGTATTGTGGGGTGTTCTGTGTTGTATGAAGGTAGCTCTGTCGAGCTTTTATAGAAGCAACCTCTTGTGGAAGAGTATGAGAGAAAGGTATGAAGAGGTCAGAAGATGGCAAGATTTTTAAAAAGTCAGAAGGATAAAGATTAGAATGCGGTTCTGATATAGACTTGGAGCGTTTTAATATATTGGAATATGAGAATGCGGATTTGATTGATCTGTTGTATTGCGCTTTCAGCATTGTTCTTTTTAACAGGATAGGCAATGAAATGGATATCAGGCATTAAATATTTAAGTTCTCGCATCGAGCGCCACACATGGTAATCATGGGTGACGATATAAAGGGTTTTATAGTGGTGTTTTTTGATCCAATCGGCGCTTTCTTTAGCATTTCCTCTGGTGTTAATCGCTTGATGCCCGATGTCAATACAACAGGAGATAAGCCGTCGGGTAATATGCATGTTATGCATGAGACTTTTCAGGTTGGTTGTGGTATTTACACCACTGATGAGGAGACGTGAACCAAGCCCCCTTTGTAAGAGATTAAGTCCTGTCTCTATTCGGTTTTCTCCGCCTGTCAGCACAATGATGGCATCAGCTTTGGGGAGAGGCTGTGGGGGAGAAAGTCGTTCAGTTTTTTCAGAAAAAATAATAAAACCGCTCCAGAAAATGAAAACAATGATTGAAAGAGTAAGGGTTGTCGGTGGAAAATAGCGAAATAAAAAGCGGGGAGACCAACTATAGTGGAGCCGTTTTGGAAGAGGACGTTCTAAATTGTTTTGCGTCAATGAGTTGGAAGTGTTGTGAGTCATAAAATTAAAATAAACCGTTTTCACATTGATCGATTTTTTTCAGTTGCGTTAAAATAGTCATGCGGTTTGTAAGGGTGGTAAGAAAAGAAACGAAAATAATAAGAAAAATGATTTTTCCATAAGGAATGGAACTTATGGAAAGATGTCCAAACAAAGCTGTTATTTGGCTAGCTTCCACTCTTCCCAAGTTATAATTCGTCCAGAGACAAAAGGCTGAAAACAGAAATATGCTTGTAAGACCACCATATAAAGCACCACGCAGCGCGGTTTTAAAAAAATGCCAGTCAAATTGGCGAGCAATGAAAAGAGTTTCAGTACCAAGGAAATATAAGACATTGATAATATGTGTATTTTCTGCCAATGCATTGCGAGTGGCAAAAATGATGGTGAGGATAAGAGAACCTAGAACCAATGCTAAAATTGAAAAACCAATGAAAACAGTGGTGTGTGCCATGGTCGCAAAACGATGAACCCAAACACGGTGATCATCAAATTGACCTCCTGGAATTTGGGTTTTAATGGCGTGATTAATGGCTGCAAAATTGATTTTTTCATCCCCATTCAGGGTCACAATGATGAGGCGGGGAAGGGGTAGTTCATTGACATTGAAGCCTGTTCCAAGCCATGGCTCCAGTAACTTTTCTGTAGCTTTTTGGTCAACAATTTTTGCATCTTGTACACCAGAAAATGTTTTAACCAATTGTACGGCATCACGGAGTGCTTTGTTGATATCAACATTGTCAATGGGGCGTATTTGTATTGTTGCTTCATAGCTAATCTGATTACTCCAATTTTGGGCGGCATGTTGGACTAAATCAACACCGATTAAGGTGAGGCTTGAAAGAAATGTCATAATAGCAATTACGGCAACCAATGCTTTTCCAGAAATATTACCACTGGGAATAATCGCTGTTGTATTTTTTTTATTGCTTGTAAAAATGGGGAAAGACTTATTCATGAATCGTCATCCGTCCGTTATGGAGAAGCATACGCCGTGCTGCAACTTGTTCCATTAAGGCAATATCATGGGTGGCAATGATAACAGCCGTTCCAAAACGGTTTAATTCAATAAACAAACGGAGGAGGCGTTTTGCCAAGGGCGGATCGACATTTCCAGTGGGTTCATCGGCAAGTAGAATTTCAGGTTGATCAATGAGTGCGCGTGCAATGGCTACCCTTTGTTTTTCCCCACCGGAAAGAACAGGTGGTAAAACATGAATATGATCTCCAAGACCTACCCAACAGAGAAGATCTTCCACTTCACTGCGATAGGTTGCTTCTTCTTGTCCTTTAATGCGTAAAGGTAAGGAGACATTTTCATAAGTGGTCATGTGGTCGAGTAAACGAAAATCTTGAAAAACCACACCGATACGTTGTCGCAGCGCAGGGAGCTCTTGTCGTTTGAGTAATGCTGTGTCTGTTCCAAAGAGATCAATATGACCGCGGGTGGGTTTGAGTGCCAAAAACATAAGACGCATCAGCGACGTTTTCCCTGCTCCAGAGGCACCTGTGAGAAATTGAAATGATCCAGGAGGAATATGAAAGCTAATATCACGAAGGACCTCAGGGCCCATTCCATAGCGTAGGCCGACATTTTCAAAATGAATCACTTTTTATTATTACTCCTGATTTTATATTGCATCATTTATTCTAAGAACTTTTACTTTCATTGCTTTAGATTTTTGTTGTAAGCTTGTTTATTTTAGATTTCATGGTTTTCAATATTTTTTATACACCCTCGTTATAGATAAATATTTTTGCTCAAGAATATTATCACTTATACTTTCTTTTTTTAGCTTTATTTATGATTTTAGCAGGAATTTCAAAGGGATTCTAGCATAAACATCAGAACTATTTTTCCTTCTTACTCAGAGGCTTTTTTTGCATTGAGTGGACATTGGGTGATTTTAAAAAGCTATGTTGCTCTTTTTATCTTACTTTCTTATTCTTGTTCGCATCCCAATCTTGAGGTTTTTGCTTAAATTATTTCTTACCTGTTATGAAAAAAAGCGTTTGTTGTTAGAATGATTGAGCTTCTCATGCATTGTTTTGTTTTTTATTCTCCTTGGTGGTTTTCGTAATAATGCTGAGATAATTTTAGCAAAAAAACAAAAACCACCGTATGTTGTATTGCGTCGTGTTTTTTAGTTTTGTCGGTTGGCAATCAGATCTTCAACAACTTGTGGTTCGGCAAGGGTTGAAATATCTCCGAGAGTATCAAAATCGTTTTCAGCGATTTTTCGTAAAATACGTCTCATAATTTTCCCTGATCGTGTTTTGGGAAGCTGCGGAGCAAACTGAATTTTATCCAATATGGCAATAGAGCCTATTTCTTGTCTCACATGCTTGATAAGGTCTTTTTGCAATTCTTCACTTGGCTCTGTTCCTTCCATGAGAGTCACAAAACTATAAATTCCTTGTCCTTTAATGGGATGCGGGTAACCCACAATAGCTGCTTCTGATACAGCGGGATGAGAAACAAGAGCTGATTCAATTTCAGCAGTTCCTAACCTGTGCCCCGAGACATTGAGAATGTCATCAACTCGTCCTGTGATCCAATAATAACCGTCGCTATCGCGCCTACAGCTATCGCCTGAAAAATATTTTCCTTTATAGGAGGAAAAATAAGTTTGAATAAAGCGTTCATGATCCTTATAAAGTGTGCGCATTTGTCCGGGCCATGAATCACTGATACAAAGATTGCCTTCTGCTTCACCTTCTAAAACATTGCCTTGGGCATCAACAATTTGGGGTTGAACACCAAAAAAAGGACGTGTGGCCGATCCTGCTTTGAGGGGTGTTGCACCGGGCAAGGGCGTGATCATATGCCCTCCTGTTTCCGTTTGCCACCATGTATCGAGAATCGGACAACGGTCATTTCCAATTATATGATAAAACCATTCCCATGCTTCTGGATTAATCGGTTCTCCTACCGTGCCTAAGAGACGCAACGATGTTCTGTTTGAGTGTTCAACAAACGAATTTCCTGCTCCCATTAAGGCGCGGATAGCTGTTGGTGCTGTATAGAGCGTATTGACTTGGTGTTTGTCGACAATTTCCCAGAATCTGCCTTTGTCAGGAAAGGTTGGTGTGCCTTCAAACATTAAAGTGGTCGCACCATTGCATAAAGGTCCATAAACCAAGTAAGAATGACCGGTTATCCACCCAATGTCAGCCGTGCACCAGTAAACTTCATTGGGGTGGTAATCAAAAACATATTGGTGAGTCATCGAGGCAAAAATAAGATAGCCTGCTGTGGTATGCAAAACACCTTTAGGTTTGCCGGTGGAGCCTGAAGTATAAAGAATAAAAAGTGGATCTTCAGCATTCATTGGTTCTGGTGGACAAGCTGTTTTGGCATGAGCTATCTCTTCGTGGTACCAAAAATCACGCCCCTCTACCCATTGAATGGGTCCACAAGTTCGCCGTATAACCATGACTTGGTCCACATGCACGTTTTGGCGCGCTGCTATCTCAATAGCATGATCAACATTGTCTTTTAAGTTGATCCGTTTGCTGCCACGCAAGCCTTGATCAGCGGTAATAATGAAGGTTGATTCACAATCGACAAGGCGTCCTGCTATTGCCTCAGCAGAAAAGCCAGCAAAAATAACCGAATGAATAGCACCAATGCGGGCGCAGGCGAGCATAGCATAGGCTGCTTCGGGTACCATGGGGAGATAAATGGTTACTTTATCGCCTTTCTTAATGCCACGACTTTTCAAAAGATTAGCAAAACGACAAACATGTTCATAAAGCTCGTTATAGGTTATTTTTTTATCATGGTAAGGATTATCTCCTTCCCAAATGAGTGCGATTTTGTCTCCATGGGTTTTCAGGTGGCGATCAATGCAATTATAGGTAACATTTGTTATCCCATCTTCGTACCATTGAATGGAGACATCTCCGTTAAAAGAAGTGTTTTTTACTTTTGTAAAAGGTTTAAACCATTCAATGCGTTGACCATGTTTTGCCCAGAAGCTTTCTGGATCATCGATGCTTTCTCGATACCACTGTTGATAAGTTTCCTCATCGAGTAAAGTATTTTTTTTGATCTCTTCTGATACTGGATAGATTTTTTCAGTCATGTTTCCCTCTTTTTATTGTTTTGAAAATCTGCCTCTGTATTTTTGTATGGTTATATTTGTGGCAGAGTTTTCCCAAAAGCTTTTCATTGTGAGGTTAGACTAAATGACAAAGATTAGAATAGTCAATTTTTAAATCTGATGTGATGATATTAAAGAGGGTATTCTATGTTTTTAGGATACTCAAATATAGCAAAACCTATTGCGGTATAGAGCTTTTTATAAACACACTAAGACATTTTAAAAATGTCTATTATAAAATATTTCTCAAAATTTGATATAAACCAATATAGTTAAATAAAAGACTAACAAGAAAGAATATTGAGCTTATTAATAATGATTTTTTTAGAGAATCTTTCCAACTATAATAAATAAACTTATAATAAAAAAGATATATTAAACCAAAAAAAAAATGTTGCTATAAGCGTTTCAATAATTTTAGAGATAAGATCTGTCATCACGCAATCCAAATTATAATATAATTACAAATTATTAACTTCAGAGATATCTTTATAGTTGCTCTCTAAAAATTAGAACCAACACTCATGAACTTTCTGTACGAACCTTAAACCAAAACCTCCGAAGAAACCAGTCGTGGCACCAGTAAGTCCACCCATAAGTGCACCTGGACCAGTTGCAGCTCCCAATGCTGCTCCGGTTATCCCTCCTGCAACTGCATAGTCAAAACCTTGTGCATTCATGTGAGAAAGAAAAGCATTAGGACTGCATGCATTTCCATGAGTAGGTCTTGAATTGTGCGAATGACCAAAAGAAGGCTTTGTCGCTATATGACCGAATGTGCTGCATGAACCAAAAATATTAATTCTCCTTAATTATCTACATTAAAAGTAGTATCATAATGATACATTTCAAATGTATATCATGTATTTTTAGAAAAATTTCAAAGATAAATTTTAAAAATAACAATAAAAATACTGTATAAATAATATCTATACTATGTATACATGAAATCTTATTCTTAAGAAGATAATAATATTATTTGCAATATTTTAAAATATAAGAAATATCCCCTGTTTTTCCTTAATTAAAGTTTAAAATTAGAAAAATTAGGCATATGAAAAGTTGAAGTTTTTCTCTTTGTTTACGAGATCGACAAAGGAATAATGATAAAGGAATATCGTTATTGAAATCGTTCTCATTTCCATTGTTTTGCGTGCATGTATTATGCGCATATGCACGGGATTTGTTCTTTTATTTTTCAGGCGAATATTGACCGTATGTTATGCTTTGTAGAGCATGGAAAGCCTCTATGCTATCGTTGACCTTATAGATTGCTATCATGTTGTTTAGCGCGGTTCTTGGTGCTCTATTGGGTATTTGAGATGTTTATTTTGCTCAAGTGACTTACATGAAAGAGTTTTGTTACTGTATTATGCAGCCATAAGCCTCTTTTTGTCTGCTTTACACCATTGGCATGTGGGGAAATTGTTTACGCGTGTTGGAGAAGTTTAAGAGAATTCGTGGTTTTTAATGGAAATCATTGCGATGATCTTATTAAATATTCTTTTGTAATTATTTATTTCGCGACAGTTTTTTCATTCATGCGCAACGCCCCTCTTATCATTTTGCCTTTATATAAGGATTTATTTTTTATATTGCTTTTGCTGGAGAGGCGGTCAGAGGGGAGTAAAGTAGAGCCAATGTGCGAGAATATGAGAGCCAAATTGCAATGCTATCTTGAAGCTATTGTACGTGTTGTGGATGTGCCGGTGAGAGATTTGAGAAGACCAGCTTTTTTGCTAACAGGATGAAAGAGGGACTGGAATCTTTTTTGCTAGAATTGCTCTTTTATTGATATTGAAGGAAATATTTTTTCTCATTTCTGCTGTTTTTGGTTTGTTCGTAGAATTTTCAATGGGAATTTATATGAAGGGGGAATTGCTTTACACAGGGCGTTTTCCAAATAAAGCAGAGCCAATGCGAAGGACGTTAGAGCCAAACTGTAGAGCGGTTTTGAAGTCACTGGACATGCCCATGGAAAGCTTTGGAAGACCTGCTTGTTTTGCTAATTTTGCTAACAGTGCGAAATAGGGGCCGGGGTTTTCATCGACAGGGGGAATGCCCATAAGTCCGATGATATCAAGTCCATAGTTGTTTTTGCATTGGTTGACAAAAGATGTAGCTTCTTGTGGTGCGATACCACTTTTTTGCGGTTCTAAGCCAATGTTAACCTGAACATAGCAAGGAAGATGCCTTTTTTGTTTTTCCATTTCTTCAGCTAAGCTTTTGGCTATTTTTTCACGGTCAACCGTTTGAATAACATCAAAAAGTTTGATCGCCTCTGCTGTTTTATTTGATTGTAGGGGACCGATGAGATGAAGTTTAATATTTTCAAATTGTTGACGTAAAGCAGGCCATTTTTGTGCTGCTTCTTGTACGCGGTTTTCTGCAAACAAAGATTGGCCTGCTTGCAAAAGGGGTCGTATATCAATAGCAGAAACAGTTTTTGAAACAGCGATAAGTTCAATTTCTTCTACAGGGCGTTGTAGCTCTTGGCATATTGCTGCAATGTCTTTTTGAAGGTTTTGCCATGCTTCAACGGAAGGGGCATCGAGGGGCGTTTGTGTATTCATATTTTTGTGCTTTGCCTTTTTTGTTCAAGAGTTGGTCGTTTTTTTTAAAGTTTTATAAAATACTTAGGGAAATATTTCACGAAAATGTTGACGATGAGGTTAATCCATGGTCAAGCATAATAAAACAAGTTTTTGGTTCTGTTTTATTAAAAGAGTATAATGGGAATGACAATTGGACATTATAATATAGGCGAACGCTATAATCCACGTGCGAGAGAAAAAAAATGGCAAGAAATTTGGGATGAAAAGAAAATTTTTCAGACTCTTCAAGAAGATGCTCGTGAAAAATATTATGTTTTAGAAATGTTTCCTTATCCTTCTGGCCGTATTCACATGGGGCATGTGCGCAATTATGCCATGGGGGATGTGGTGGCACGCTATAAAAGGGCAAAGGGTTTTAATGTGCTTCATCCCATGGGGTGGGATGCTTTTGGTATGCCAGCTGAAAATGCTGCTCTGCAAAGTAAAGTGCATCCTAAAACTTGGACCTATCAAAATATTGCGGTCATGCGCGGGCAATTAAAACAATTAGGACTCTCACTCGATTGGGCGCGTGAATTTGCAACTTGTGATGTGGAATATTACCACCGCCAACAAATGTTGTTCCTTGATTTCTATCAAAAGGGGTTGGTAGCACGTAAAGTGGCTAAGGTGAATTGGGACCCTGTTGATCATACTGTTTTGGCCAATGAACAGGTTGTTGATGGGCGGGGATGGCGTTCTGGTGCGTTGGTGGAACAACGTGAGTTGACGCAGTGGTTTTTCAAAATTAGCGACTTTAGTGAAGATCTCTTGGCAGGGCTTGAAGAGCTGAACCAATGGCCGGAAAAAGTTCGCACCATGCAAAAAAACTGGATTGGAAAATCACAAGGTTTGTTGATTCGTTGGGCTTTAAAGTCGGCGGGTGATGCTGATGATGTTTGTGATAAATTTGATGAGGTTGTTTGTTATTCAACGCGTCCTGATACACTGTTTGGCGCTTCCTTTTTGGCTCTGTCTGTTGATCATCCTATTGCACAAGCTTTGGCAAAAAAAGACAAAGCGTTGAGTGCTTTTATTGAAAATTGTCGGTGTGGTGGAACGACAACAGCAGCACTTGAAACAGCTGAAAAACAAGGGTTTCTCACGCCCCTTTTGGCTGTTCATCCTTTCGATTCAACAGTACATATTCCCGTTTATATCGCGAATTTTGTGCTTATGGACTATGGAACAGGGGTTGTTTTTGGTTGTCCGGCTCATGATCAGAGAGATTTCGATTTTGCGCGTAAATATGATCTTCCAATAAAACCGGTGGTTTTACCAAAAGGAGAGCGAGCAGAAGATTTTGTCATTGCTGAAACAGCTTATACGGGTGATGGTGTGATGATCAATTCCAGTTTTTTGGATGGTTTAACACCCCAACAAGCTTTTGAAGAAGCTGCTAAAAAGCTTGAAAAACAAATGCTCAATGGGCAACCGCAAGGGAAGAAAACAGTGCAATTTCGTTTGCGTGATTGGGGGATTTCACGTCAACGTTATTGGGGGTGTCCCATTCCGATGATCCATTGTACAACTTGTGGGGTTGTTCCTGTTCCACGTGCCAATTTACCGGTTGTGTTGCCTGATGATGTTACTTTTGATCAACCAGGAAATCCTCTTGCACGACATGAAAGGTGGCAGAATGTTACTTGTCCTTCCTGTGGTCAACCTGCCAAACGCGAAACCGATACCATGGACACATTTGTTGACTCTTCTTGGTATTATGCACGCTTTACAGCTCCTTTTGCGCAGGGACCTGTTGACAAACAAGCAACAGCTGAATGGTTGCCTGTGCAACAATATATTGGTGGAATTGAGCATGCCATTTTGCATCTTCTTTATGCGCGCTTTTTTATGCGTGCTATGAAATTGGTCGGTCATGTGACGGTAGATGAGCCTTTTAAGGGGCTTTTTACCCAAGGGATGGTGGTGCATGAAACCTATCGGGATGATCAAGGGTGGGTTTCTCCAGCAGAAATTTCGATTGTTGAAAAAGATGGAAAGCGGTGTGCTTATAAATTAACCGATCAAAGTGAAGTGACGATTGGTTTGATTGAGAAAATGTCAAAATCAAAAAAGAATGTCGTTGATCCTGATGATATTATTGCATCTTATGGCGCTGATACTGTGCGTTGGTTTGTGTTGTCAGATTCTCCTCCCGAGCGGGATGTCATTTGGACAGAATCTGGTGTTGAAGGTGCACATCGCTTTGTACAGCGTGTTTGGCGCCATGTGGCTGTGAGTGCTTCTATTTTAAAGGATGTGGCGCCTTGTGCAGGGCATCAGGGGGCGGCTTTGGAACTCTCAAAGGTCGCACATCGCACGCTTTGCGCTGTAGAAGATGATTTGGAAAAATTCGCTTTTAATCGGGCTATTGCACGCCTTTATGAATTCTTGAATATTATGGCACCGTTGTTAAATAGGATAGAAAGTGTTGACGATGAAATGAAAGCTTCTTTACGTCAAGCTATGGATTTTTTTCTTGCCATGATTGCACCCATGATGCCCCATTTAGCAGAAGAATGTCATGCTGCTTTAGGAGGAAAAACTTTAATGTCTGCGCTTGCTTGGCCTGTTTATGATCGTGCGTTAACCGTTGCGGAATGCTATACTTTGCCAGTACAAATTAATGGTAAAAAACGCGGTGAGGTGAGCGTTGCAGCAACTGCTGATGAGGTGATGATTAAAGAAGCGGTTTTGGCGTTAGATTTTGTAAAGGCGCAGCTGGTTGAAAAGCCTGTGAAAAAAATCATTGTTGTTCCACAAAGGATTGTGAATGTCGTTTTTTAGAAGTTCTATTCTTGTCATTTTAGCTGGTGTATTCACACTGTTGTGTGGATGCAAAGTTGAACCGCTTTACCGTCAAGAGTTGCAGAGTGCAATGACAATGGATTCTGCTTCTTATGGGAATCCTGCTTCTGGATACCCTTCTGGACAAGCTTCTTTGGGGTTAGCGCAAAAGCTTGCTTCTATTGTTGTGGAAGAACCTTCGGATCGTTTTGGTCAAATGGTGCGCAATCATCTGCTTTTTCTTTTGTATGGAAATGGTGCTAAACCTTCTCTACCTGCTTATAAATTGGCATTGCAGATATCCGTCTTTACAAGAGAATCTATGCAGATAGAGGTTGATTTCGAGAAAAAGAGAAAGGGACGACCTTCTGTTGGAACTGTTATGAGCAGAGCTTCTTATACTTTGCAGGATATGAAAAATACTCTTGTTGCAAAAGGAACAGCAATGATGAATGCATCTTTTGAGCAACTTCGTCAAGAATATGCAACGCTGCAAGCAGAAGAAGATGCAAAAAAACGTGTTGCGGAAGAGTTGGCTGAACAGATCTTTTTGTTACTTTCAAAAGATCTTTCCAATAAAATTTCTAGACATTAAGCAATATTTTGTCCTGTTTTTTTCCAGTCGTCGAGGAATATTTGCAACCCTTTGTCGGTGAGAGGATGTTTGACTAGTGCTTTTAAGATTGCTGGTGGAACTGTTGCAACGTCAGCACCGCTTAGTGCTGCTTCTTTGACATGATTAACGGTGCGGATTGAAGCGGCCAAGATTTGTGTTTCAAAGTTATAGTTATCATAAATTGTGCGAATTTCATGAAGCAGTTCACTTCCATCATTTCCACAATCATCAAGTCTACCAATAAAAGGTGAAACGAATGTTGCGCCTGCTTTGGCGGCTAATAAGGCTTGATTGGCAGAAAAACAAAGTGTGAGATTTGTTTTTAGTCCTGCTGCTGTGAGGGCTTTACAGGCTTTTAATCCATCGAGTGTTAAAGGAAGCTTGATACAAATATTGTCGGCAACCTTTGCTAAAACAGCTGCTTCTTTCATGATGCTTTCAAATTCCGTTGCTGCAACTTCAGCAGAAACAGGTCCGCTAACGAGAGCACAAATTTCTTTTGTAACATCAAGAATATTGCGTCCTGATTTTAGGATAAGAGAGGGATTGGTGGTAACACCATCAACAAGGCTTAAATTCTGTAACTCTTGAATTTCTTCAATATTGGCGCTATCCACAAAAAATTTCATCTCTAACCTCTTTTTTTTAGCTTTATCCTATTTTTTGTTATGCGCTATTGTTGACTGCAAAAGCAAGAGAAAGAATTAATATCTGTGTAAAGAACAAGAATGCTATGGTGTTAATCATGTATCCGTTTTCGATAAAGAAATATGATTTATCGTTTCCACACCCATTTCATAGTGTTGCTCGTGATAAGGCATAGAATTCATTGCGTACCAACATTTTTGCGTATTGGCATCTTTGCGTAGCGGTGTTTTTATATTTATGGAAATAAGCTAGCATTATCAAACACTTTGCTCATTTCCTATTTGCGATTGCTCTTGATATTTGAGAGTGCATCATAAGATACCTTCCTTTTTTAGGGGGTATGTTTAACCTGTTTTTGATGAAAGCGGATGGATTTATTTTGTCGTAAAACACTGTTGAAGAACGCCTGTAAAATTTTACGCATGAAGGGTTTTTTTATGGTCAATTACATTGATTTATTCTGTTTTCCCCATTCTTCAAAAATACGCTTTTGTGCTGCTTGTATTGTTGCTTGATTTTCAATCAAGCTGAAAGATGTATACACGTGTTTTCACTTTTTGGCACAAAGCCAAGGTGAATATTGTAACGGCTCCATTTGCAATATTATTCTCCTTATAATTAAAATCATGGGATACTTTTTCATCAATAAGGATTTACAAATGTTCCTCGATGGGTTTGAAATGAAAAAAAATCATCGTATTGAGGGTTTTTATTACAATAGGTAAAATGATGATTATATCTTTATAAATCAGTTTGTTGAAGATAAATTGAGATATGAGGCGGTAAAAAAATAAAAGTGTGCGTTGGGAAGAGGTCACACTATGGGATCGCTTTGTTGAAGGATGCACTTAACCGATAGCATGTTGAATGCTTAATAGTGATGCGTTTTATTTACACAGAAGAATAGTGCTGTTTTTTTGCTATAGAGTTTTTTGTTATAGACGATGAGATTGGTTCTTTATATTGGCACTTTGGTGAGGGAATGCGTGTTAAAAAGAATTTTTGTTAGAAAAGTGTTGTGATCGGGGGGGGATTGAATCCTGCAATGAATTTTATAAGAGTGTTTAAAGATAAGGTGTAGACTTGTTGATGCTCAATAGGTCGTAGATTGGTTTACAAGATGAATTCAAGCATGATAGAGGAAAAGATTGTATCCGTATTGGTTCCTCTTCCTGTTGCTCACGCTTATAGTTATAAAGTTCCATCTTCTATGGAGGTGAACATTGGTTCCTTTGTTCGGGTTCCGTTGATGGGGCGTGAGCTTTGCGGTTTTGTTGTAGATGTTGGAGAGCAGACAGCCGATGGGCACAAGTCTGCTTCGGTGGCGCGTGAAAAATTACGCTTTCTGCTTCATGTTTTTGATTGCCCCCCATTAAAAGCAGAAATGATCACATTTTTGCGTTTTGTTAGTCGCTATACAATGGCACCTTTTGGTCTTGTCGCACGATTGGTTTTGTCGGTACCGGCTGCTTTAGAGCCGGAAGCGCAGATGCTGGGTTTGCGATATTGTGGTGGAAATGTAGAACGTCTCACACCAGCGCGGTCACGGATTTTGGAATTGGTGCGTAATGAGAAGATATGGACACGTTCTGGTCTGGCACATGCGGCTGGAACTTCGGTTTCTGTTGTTGAAGGTTTAAAAGCGCTAGGAATTTTTGAAGATGTTAAGGTTCCTGCTCCTGATCTTGTGGCAATGCCTGATCCTGATTTTTGTCTCCCTCAGTTGCAGGGAGCGCAAAGTGAAGCAGCAACATTATTGCGGGAAGGTGTTTTATCTTCTCAGTTTCAAGTTTTTTTGCTTGATGGTGTTACGGGTTCAGGAAAGACAGAGGTTTATTTTGAAGCGGTTTCTCAAGCCTTTAAAGAGGGCAAGCAGGTTTTAATTTTATTGCCGGAAATTGCTTTAACACAGCAGTTTTTAGATCGTTTTTATGCACGTTTTGGCGCTGCGGCAGCAGAATGGCATTCTGATTTGACGCCACGTCGTAGAGAACGCGTCTGGCGACAAGTTGCAGAAGGGCGGGTGCGTGTCGTTGCGGGGGCTCGTTCGGCGCTTTTTCTTCCCTTTCATGAGCTTGGCTTGATTGTTGTCGATGAAGAGCACGATAGCGCTTATAAACAAGAAGAGCGCATTTTTTATCATGCGCGTGATATGGCTGTTGCACGGGGCTCTTTTGAGCATTTTCCTGTTATTTTATCTTCAGCCACACCGTCGATTGAAAGCCAAGCCAATGTTTTAAAAGGGCGTTATCAAAAGGTGCATTTACCTTCCCGTTTTAAAGAAGCTGCACTTCCACAGTTGCGGGTGGTTGATATGCGCCAAGGAGGGGTGCAAAAGGGGCGCTTTATTTCCTTTGCTCTTGAAAGGGCTTTAAAACAAACGCTTGATAAGGGCGAACAAGCTCTTCTTTTTCTTAATCGTCGTGGTTATGCACCTTTAACTTTATGCCGAATTTGCGGACATCGTTTTCATTGTACCGATTGTTCAAGTTGGTTGGTCGAACATCGTGCGCAAGGGCAACTGAAATGTCATCATTGTGGATATCATGAACCACTTCCTCAAGCCTGTCCTGAATGTGGGACATTAGATCATCTCGTGGCTTGTGGACCGGGTGTGGAAAGAATTGCCGAAGAAACACAAATGCTTTTTCCTCAAGCGCGATCATTGATCCTTTCAACAGATCTCAAAGGAGGGATTGGGAAGTTGCGAAGCGAATTACAAGCCATTGCAAATGGCGATGTGGACATTATTATTGGAACACAGTTAGTCGCTAAAGGACATCATTTTCCCAAGCTCTCTCTGGTTGGCGTTATTGATGCTGATCTTGGTCTTGCCAATGGCGATTTACGCGCAAGTGAACGTACCTATCAGCTGCTTTCTCAAGTTACCGGAAGAGCAGGGCGTGTGGGATTGAAAAGTTTAGGATTATTGCAAACTTATCAACCAGATCATCCGGTTATCAAAGCCTTACTTGCATGCCAGCCAGAAGATTTTTACACACGTGAGATTGCAGCGCGTCAGCATTATCATTTGCCTCCCTATGGGCGGCTTGCCTCTTTGATTATCTCTGCACAACAGCGCCAAGCAGCAGAACATTATGCGCGCGCATTGCGTCAAGCAGCGCCACGGGAAAAAAATATCTCGGTTATGGGACCAGCAGAAGCGCCTTTGGCTTTGGTTCGGGGGCGTTATCGTTTTCGGCTTTTGCTGCAAGGACAGCGTTCTTTTGATATACAAGGGTTTATACGTGCAATGCTTAGTGGTACACCCAAAATGCCCAGTTCCGTTCGGGTTCAAATTGATATTGATCCGCAAAGTTTTTTCTAAAACCAGTATCGCATAAAGTGAAGGTCTCTTTGCTTAAGGTGCTTTACTTGAACTCTTATATTATTCAGAATAAGCATCCAGGCAGCAAAATATGATACATGTACATTGTATTAAGTAGAGCTACGGGAAAAAATATCTTTGTTATAGAACCAGCAGAAGCGCCTCTCTTCTTCGAGGGCACTATCATTTCGGCTTTTACTCCTTTTTTGTATGAGGGACAGTATTCTTTTGATAGGCGGATTCTTTTTATAAGGGCTTAAAATGCTTAGCTGTACACCCAAAATGCCCAGTTCCGTTCGCGTTCAAATTGATATTGATCTATGCTTTTTCTAAATCAGTGCAATATAGTGCCATATAAAGTGACGCTATGTGGGCTTAATGAGGGACGTGTTTTTGATATTATTTGACCTTAAAGCCTTATGAAGCGGCGTTCATAAGATGTATCAGCGCTGTACGAGTCGTACCTGCGTTTATATGCTAGATTAGGGCGAGAATATTGCATATATCTATTTTATTTATCTTTGACGAGAACACGGACTCATTTTGGAGCGTGAAGGTCAAAATGAGCATTCATCGTTGTCATCCTTATTCATTCGGCTCTAGAATTTTCAAAAGCATCCATAATAATAATTTTTATAAATAATAAATATTGATTTATAGTGATAATATGCCGTTATTCATATTATAGCCTCAACTATCGTAGGATTCTCTTATTTAAAATCTATTTATATTGATCAATCAAAACCATTCGTTTGCATGTTACAGATGGGGGAGCATGTGTCGCGTAAAACTATACAAGAGAGGACCAAAATACCTAATCATCTCAAGAATTAAGGGCTGTCGTAAAATTGGGAGATGGCAAAGTGTGTGATGGTGCCGGCTTGTTCTTTCATAAGTGTAAAGATGGGGCTGCTCAATGGGGTTACCATTATAGCATTCATAGGCGCTGTCGTGAAATGGAGATTATCCATTGTTTCATGCTTTTATTACTTTCGTTCTTTAACGGGGCACATTTTTCATGTAAAGCAGAACGCCCAAAGCGGAATATTACAGAACATCTATTGTATTACTACATTCATATGCTTGTTTAAGCAAATGTTTCTCAGCATACTCGAATTCATTTTACGATGTTTTTCGAGTGTAGAATATCAAAGCTTTCATGAATGAAAAAACCACGTTAAGGCTCCCCATCTTTATTTCATAAAGGTATAAAATGGCGCCATTTATTATTTAGCTTTGAGTATTACGAAAACTCTTAGTACTTGAGAGCGTTTATAAGAGGTGTTGTTTTCTTTAATCATTTCCTTTTTTGTTTGTGATGAAGCAAGGGAGTGATTTTGATAAAAAAATTTGAAAAGAGAGAATCTTTCGATATTTGAAGCTCATCCGGTATGAAAAATGATATATTATCATTATAAATCAATGTTTTGTATATTAAAAGAGTGTGCTTACAAGAAAATATTACTTGGTAAAATTTTTTAAAAGGAGTGGGTGTTTGAAGAAAAAAGATCAATTTTTAGGAGGATATTCATTGTTTTTTCTTTCTTATCAGTTTGAAATAATAGACTTTTTCAGTCGCCGTCGTCTTTCGTTAAAGGTTTTGTGGTGATAAAGGGAATGTTTTGTTATGGTGACAAGAGCGTTTGGTGACAAGAGCGTTTGAAGAAAAATCAAAGAGAGTGAAAAAATCGCTCAGAGAATGTCAAAAAGAGGCATAAAAAAACTGTGATGCCATCCTGTATATCTAAAAAAATGCTTTTCAAAAATATTTTGAATATTTTATTAAAATTTTTGAAAAGCAGCGATTTGTGGTGTTGCGAGTCGGCTATGTCTATGCTAGAAACCAAGTGATTTTTGTTCTAGGTTTTAAGAAGAAGATTCTTAAGATTGAGAATGTCTGTTTCATTTCATCTGATAACTATCAGAGAGTCGCTCAAGGGAAAGAGGCGGTATTTCGTGTCGGATTCATTTTCTCTCATACCGCTGCCGTTGGTAGATCAACGCTATGCGCAAGCGCTTTTTGATTGCGTTCAAGAAGCCGGAAATGTCGAAAAGGTTGAAAAGGCAGTAGAGGATCTTTTGCTTGTTTTGGAGAATAAGGATTTAAAATTCTTTGTGCTCAGTCCATTCTTTTCAGTTAAAGAGCAAATTAAGGTGATGCAATCTGTTTGTGCAAACATCAAATTTGCTGATAAAAACGCAGGGCAGGTCATTGGTAATTTTTTACGCGTTATTGTAATAAACCGTAGGCTTAGTGCCGTATTTGGTATTTTACATGCTTTCCAGCGTTGTGTTGCACGCGCTCGTAGGCAGGTTACTGCGCAAATTGTTTCTGCGCGCCCCTTAAGTTCTCAACAAAGACAAGAGTTGTGTGAGGCTTTGGAAGGTGTTGTTGGAGGAAAAGTCTTGCTGCACATCATTGTGGATCCAACAATTCTTGGTGGATTAATCGTTCGTGTGGGGTCGTCTCAAATT
Source organism: Bartonella sp. CL436QHHD (assembly GCF_042195105.1). Taxonomy (NCBI): domain Bacteria; kingdom Pseudomonadati; phylum Pseudomonadota; class Alphaproteobacteria; order Hyphomicrobiales; family Bartonellaceae; genus Bartonella; species Bartonella sp. CL436QHHD. The sequence continues at coordinate 391,726 of NZ_JBHINR010000032.1, forward strand.
GATACGTCTCTTCTCACAAAATTGTCTTCGCTTAAGCTTGCATTGAAAAAAGAGGTCAGCTGATGGATATTAGACCATCTGAAATTTCAAAAATTCTAAAAGAGCAAATCAAAAACTTTGACCAAAAGGCTGAGGTTTCAGAAATTGGTTGGGTTCTCTCTGTGGGAGATGGTATTGCTCGCGTTTATGGTTTGGATAATGTCCAAGCAGGGGAAATGGTCGCCTTTCCAAACGGTGTGCGCGGTATGGCACTCAATTTGGAAGTTGATAATGTTGGTGTGGTCATTTTTGGCTCAGATCGTGATATTCGTGAAGGTGATTGTGTAAAGCGGTTAGGCGCTATCGTCGATGTTCCTGTGGGCCCCGCTTTGCTTGGGCGTGTGGTTGATGCGTTGGGAAACCCTATAGATGGTAAGGGGCCCATTAAAGCAACAGAGCGTCGTCGTGTCGATGTTAAGGCTCCTGGAATTATTCCGCGTCAGTCTGTCCATGAACCGATGTCGACCGGATTGAAAGCGATTGACGCACTCATCCCTATTGGACGGGGGCAGCGTGAATTGGTGATTGGTGATCGCCAAACAGGAAAAACAGCAATTTTGCTCGATACATTTTTAAACCAAAAACCTTTTCATGAAAAAGGGGCTGGACGAGAGCAAGATAAAGTTTATTGTATTTATGTGGCTATCGGTCAAAAACGTTCGACTGTGGCACAATTCGTTAAAGTTTTAGAAGAACGTGGAGCGCTGGAATATTCTATTATTGTTGCAGCGACCGCTTCTGATCCAGCACCATTGCAATTTATTGCACCTCTTGCTGGATGTGCTATGGGTGAGTATTTCCGTGATAATGGGCAACATGCTTTGATCGGTTATGATGACTTGTCAAAACAGGCGGTAGCGTATCGTCAAATGTCTCTTTTATTGCGTCGTCCTCCAGGTCGTGAAGCTTATCCGGGAGATGTTTTCTATCTGCATTCGCGTCTTTTAGAGCGGGCTGCAAAGTTGAATGCGGAAAATGGATCTGGGTCGTTGACAGCTTTGCCAGTTATTGAAACGCAAGCAAATGATGTTTCTGCCTATATTCCTACAAATGTGATTTCGATTACTGATGGACAAATTTTTCTAGAGACTAATTTGTTTTATCAAGGAATTCGTCCTGCTGTAAATGTTGGTCTTTCTGTATCGCGTGTTGGTTCTGCTGCACAAATTAAGGCGATGAAGCAAGTTGCTGGCTCGATTAAAGGTGAATTGGCGCAATATCGTGAAATGGCAGCTTTTGCGCAGTTTGGCTCTGATTTGGATGCGTCAACCCAGCGTTTGTTAAATCGGGGTGCGCGCTTGACAGAGCTGTTGAAGCAGCCGCAATTTTCTCCACTCAAAACAGAAGAACAGGTGGTGGTTATTTTCGCGGGTGTGAATGGCTATCTTGATGCTTTGGCAGTTTCTGATGTTGCGCGGTTTGAGCAGGGACTTTTGGTGCTTTTGCGTAGTGATTATCAAGATCTCTTAAAGGCAATTGCTGAGCAAAAGCAAATAACAGATGAGCTGAAAGATAAGTTGATAACTGTTCTTGATACTTATGCGAAAAATTTCTCGTGATGAATTGATGGAATGCTTGAATGGCTTCACTAAAAGATCTTAGAGACCGTATCGCTTCGGTTAAAGCAACACAAAAGATTACCAAAGCTATGCAAATGGTTGCAGCGGCAAGGTTGCATCGTGCTCAAGAGGCAGCGCAGTCTGCACGCCCTTATGCGAAGAAAATGGCTGATATTTTGACCAGTGTTGCTGCTGATGTAGATGGTGTTGATGCGCCTGCTCTTATGCGTGGTACGGGGCGCGATGATGTGCATCTTTTGGTGGTGTGTACTGCTGAGCGCGGTTTGTGTGGTGCTTTTAATGTGCAAATTGCTCGTCGTGCACGTGAACAGATTAAGGCATTGTTGGCGGCTGATAAAATAGTAAAAATTATCACTGTGGGTAAAAAGGGCGCGGATATTTTATCGCGTGATTACAAAGGCTTGATAATTGACCATATCGATTTGCATGCTGTAAAGCGAATTGGTTTTGCAGAGGCAGTGATGATTAGTCAACGGATTGTTGATTTATTCAATGAAGGCGCTTTCGATGTCTGTACGCTGTTTTATTCTGAATTTGTTTCCGTAATTAATCAGCGTCCAACAGCTTTGGATTTGATTCCAATGGTTGCTCCAAAAGCAGCTGTTGGGGCAATAGATGTTGTGGAGCAAACCGATCATAACACAGGTTCACAATCGATTGTTTATGAATATGAACCTGATGCTGCGTCTCTTTTAGAGGCCCTTGTACCACGTAATCTTTCGGTGCAAATCTTTCGGGCTTTGCTGGAAAATGTTGCTGGTGAGATGGGCGCCAAGATGACAGCTATGGATAATGCATCGCGCAATGCGGGTGAAATGATTAGTAAATTGACGGTGGCTTATAATCGTCAACGTCAAGCACAGATTACGACAGAATTGATCGAAATTATTGCGGGCGCTGAAGCGCTTTAAATGGAGAAGGTAAGGATTGATGGTAAAAGCAGTAACCTCAAGCAAAGGAACAGAAAAAGGTGAAAAAAAGAAACCAGCTGCTCGTTCTAGCGTGAAAAAAGCCGCTTCGAAATCTCAAGTGGATGTAAAGGCTTCCTCTGTACCTGCGCGTGATGCAGCTAAAGATACACCTGTAAAAAAAGATACATCCGCAAAAAAAGAAGAGCGTGCAAAAGGCGCTGTTGGTGAAATCAAGCAGATTATTGGTGCTGTCGTTGATGTGCAATTTGAAGGTGAATTGCCAAATATTCTCAACGCTTTGGAAACAGAGAATTTAGGTAATCGCTTGGTATTAGAAGTTGCGCAGCATTTGGGTGAAAATACCGTGCGTACGATTGCTATGGATACGACTGATGGTTTGATGCGGGGCCAAAAGGTTGTGGATACAGGCACACAAATTAGCGTTCCTGTAGGAGAAGCAACGTTGGGACGTATTATGAATGTGATTGGGGAGCCGGTGGATAATGTGGGACCAATCGCTTCAACCAAAACACGTTCTATTCACCAAGAGGCACCTGAATATGTTGAGCAATCGACTGTTTCGGAAATTCTCGTCACCGGTATTAAAGTCGTGGATTTGTTAGCCCCTTATTCTAAAGGGGGTAAAATTGGCTTGTTTGGTGGTGCTGGTGTTGGAAAAACCGTTCTCATTATGGAGCTTATAAACAATATTGCAAAGGCACATGGTGGCTATTCTGTATTTGCTGGTGTGGGAGAACGTACACGTGAAGGAAATGATCTTTATTATGAAATGATCGAAAGCCGCGTGAATGTGAATCCAAAAGAGAATAATGGTTCAACGGAAGGGTCAAAGTGTGCCCTTGTTTACGGGCAAATGAATGAACCACCAGGAGCACGTGCGCGTGTGGCTCTTTCAGGATTGACAATTGCAGAAAGTTTCCGTGATGAAGGACAAGATGTTCTCTTCTTTGTGGATAATATTTTCCGTTTCACGCAAGCAGGAGCTGAGGTATCTGCTCTTTTAGGGCGTATTCCTTCTGCTGTTGGGTATCAGCCTACCTTGGCAACGGATATGGGGGCGTTGCAAGAACGTATTACCAGTACAAAAACAGGCTCTATTACTTCCGTTCAGGCAATTTATGTTCCGGCAGATGACTTGACGGATCCGGCGCCTGCAGCGTCTTTTGCTCATTTGGATGCAACAACTGTGCTTTCGCGCTCTATTGCGGAAAAGGGAATTTATCCGGCGGTTGATCCGCTTGACTCTTTTTCACGTATGTTGGATCCATTGATTGTGGGGGAAGAGCATTACACAGTTGCTTGTCAAGTACAAACCATTTTACAACGTTATAGAGCGCTTCAGGATATTATTGCTATTCTTGGAATGGATGAACTTTCTGAAGATGACAAGTTGCTGGTGGGGCGGGCGCGTAAAATTGAACGTTTCCTTTCACAACCTTTCCATGTTGCGGAAGCCTTTACTGGTTCGCCGGGGAAACTCGTTCCTTTAGAAGAGACAATCAAAGGCTTTAAAGGTCTTTGTGCTGGCGATTATGATGATTTGCCAGAAGCTGCTTTTTATATGGTTGGTTCGATTGATGAAGCACTTGAAAAAGGAAAGCGTCTCATGGCAGAGGCTTCTTAGTAAGAAGCTTCTTATTCAAGAAAAAACTGTCATGGGTATTTTTCGTTAAAAAGGACGCATCGTTGAAGAAAACAGAGAGTCCTTATATCGGGTATTGTGGAGATTTTTGTGGAAAACAATAGAGAAGAGCATTTTTTATTTGAGCTTGTATCGCCTGAAAAAATTGTGTTTTCAGAGCAGGTAGTGTCTGTTGTTCTTCCTTCAGCCTCAGGTTATTTGACAGTTATGGCGCATCATGCGCCATTGGTGGCAAGTATTGTGTTGGGTAGTGTTCGTGTTCGCACCTCTTTGGGTGAAAAATTATTTGCTGTATGCGGGGGCGTTGCAAATATTACCTTTTCGGGCTGCTCTTTATTGGTAGAGCACGTTGTGGCTGTAGAGAATCTTTCTTTTGATGCATTAGAACAGCAGATTTTGCAGATTCAAGCGACGTTAGAAGGAGGGACAAGTGATGAGGACAATCATAAAATAGAGTCTTTTTTCCAGCAGTTGTCAGCTGATGGTGCTGTATTGATAGAAGCGTAGCAGAGTATACAGGAAAAGGTGACATGAGCGGAAAAAAGAGTACGGTTGTGTCTGCTAAAAGGAGCGCAAAACCCTTTCCTCGTCCTGGTCGTGTCTTTGCGGGACCTTTGCCAAAGTGCTTTGTTTATATTTTGGCTTCTCTTATTTTGCAATGGGCTTATGGTTTAGGGGCTAATATTGTTCAGTCTAATATTGTCCATCTTACGGGTGATTTTCATGCAACTTTGGCCGAGACGACATGGCTGGTAGCGGCCTATATGGCGCCAAATGTGAGTGTAGCGATTATGTTGATCAAAATCCGCTATCAATTTGGGCTACGCGCTTTTGCTGAATTATCAATTCTTGGCTTTGTTTTGGTTTGCGTGTTGCAGCTCTTTGTTACGGATTTGCGTTCTGCATTGATTATTCGCTTTTTTGCTGGGATTGCTGCTGCTCCTTTGGCTTCGCTTGCGCTGCTTTATATGATGGAGGCTTTTGCTCCAGCAAAGAAGTTTACTATTGGTCTTAGTTTGAATTATATGAATGCGGCTTTAGCGGCACCTTTATCACGTTTGATTTCTCCTGATTTGCTGGAAAATGGTGGTTTTTCCAGTCTTTCCGCTCTGGAAATGGGGTTGGTTCTTATCAGCTTGGTCTGTATCTATACTTTGCCTCTTACTCCTGTTGTGCGTAGTAAGGTTATTCAAAAATTAGATTGGATAAGCTATGGTTTGATTGCTCTTGGTCTTGGATTAAATGCTGTGATCATGTCTGTTGGCATATTGTATTGGTGGTATGAAGCACCATGGATTGGTTGGGGGCTCGCACTTGCTATTTTCTCGTTGGCTATTGCTATTATTATTGAGCTTAATAGAGAAAAACCGTTGATTGATTTACGTTGGATTTTCAGTAAAGAAATGATCCAATCTGTTTTTATTTTATTGATCTTTCATGTTTTTTTATTGGAGCGGTCAAATTTGCCCGTAGGGTTTTTTAATCTTTTTGGTTTACTCAATCGTGAGATGGCGCCCATGTATCTTGCGGTGACATTAGGGATTCTGTTAGGGGGGGCTGTTTGTGTCTTTTTTTTACGGGCGGGGCGTGAGGATTATTTTTATTTGTTATCTTTAGGTTGTTTGGCGTTGGGAGCTTATTTAGACAGTCATGTAAACTATTTAACGCGTCCGAAAGATATGATGTTGAGCCAAGGGTTGGTGAGTTTTAGTTATGCACTTTTTTTGCCTCCTGCTCTTTTCAAAGGGTTTGTGATCGCTGGTGAGCGAGGACCGCGTTACGTTTTAAGTTTTATTGCTGTTTTTTTGTTAACGCAAGTGACAGGGGGATTGATGGGGTCGGCTTTTTTTGGCAGCCTACAGTTTTATTTTGCCCATAAAAACTTTGAGTCCTTAACACAAAATATTATTATTACTGATCCTCTTATTTCTGGTGAGATGAATACTTTATTTTCGCCTTCTTATGGTGTTTCTGTTCCCAATGGCTTGAGAAGTGAGCAAGGTACTTCTATGTTGATAGAGAAATTTAAGTTAACAGCAAATATTTTTGCTTATGATGACGTTTTTCGGCTTTATTTTTATATTTCAATGGTTGTATTCGTTATTTTTCTTGTCACAATGATTGTTAAGTCATGCTCTTTGCGCGCATTAGAAAAGTAGAGTAATGTCATAGAAAGAGGGGTGCAAAAAAATGATAAAAACATTACGGTCAAAAGCTACGATTGTTGCATTCCTATCGGGTATTACGGGTGTTTTGCTGATTTTGTGGGCTTGGAGACTTCCTCCTTTTGTGAGTAACATTCAAATAACCGATAATGCTTCCATTAAGGGCAATGTTACTCTGGTTAGTTCACAGATCTCTGGGGTGATTGCACGGATTTATGTGCAAGATTATCAACGCGTTGAAAAGGGAATGCTGCTCTTTGAGCTCGATGATTCTCTTTTTCGCCAGCAGCTTGCACGGGCACAGGCTGTTCTCGATTCAAAAAATGCAAAACTGGCAAGTATTGAATTACAAGCACAGCTTTTGCAGGGCGAGATTAATACAGCAGAGGTGGAGTTGGCGCGTTCACGAGCATTTTCAAATGTTGTTCCAGATAGTAAAAAGTTAGGTTTTGGTGATGCGGCAAGTTCTGTTTCTCGTCCTCTTTCACAACTCTTGACAGCTCTCGAAACAAAACGCCAATTGCAAAAACAATTGGATCTTGAACGGCAAAGTTTACAGTCAGAAATTTCTGGAGCGAAGGTGAGTGTTGAGTTGGCAAAACTTAATCTCGATCATACAAAGATTTTATCTCCTCGAACAGGCTATATTGGATTAGTTGGAGCGCGGGTAGGGCAATATGTTATGCCGGGGACACAATTGGTCTCTGTTATTTCTGATGATATTTGGATTATTGCTAATTATAAGGAAACGCAACTTTCTCAGATGCGTGTGGGACAACCGGTTGTTTTTTCTGTTGATGCATTGAACAACAAAAAGTTAACAGGGCGTGTGGTTCGTTTTGCACCTGCTACAGGCTCAGAGTTTTCATTGTTAAAAACGGATACGACAATTGGTAATTTTATCAAAATTGCGCAACGTATTTCAGTACGGATTGCTTTAGATCCTGGACAGGAAGGGATTGAAAAACTCATTCCTGGCATGTCCGTGGTTACCTATGTAGATACTTCGCAGCGAGTCGATTCTGGAGGATAAAATTTTGGGTTTTTTCAGTTTAATTTTTGCGTCATTTACTTATAGCAAATGGATATTCACGTTAGAAGATTTCGTTTGGTTTGCTATACTACATCTTTTAAAGCTCTTAAGCTTCTTATTATTCTATTTCATGATGTAAAATAATGTGCCTTAGAATATTAAAGCGCATGCATCTTTACTCACTTCCATTTCTTTTGAAATAACTCAGTAGGGGGGGATGGAGTATTGGAAGCTTTGCCTGTCGTTTCTAGCAACATCATCTTTTGAGGTGTGGAAAGGAGGCTCTTCTTTTTATCTGAGTGTACTCTTTATGTGATATTTGCAATGATGTGAGGCAGATCATTGAAAAATCTATCTCTGATAGATGTGTTGTTATTATCAATGTGTATTGTGTGTATAACAATGATGCTAAGTTTGAAAACTGTCGCAATAATCTAGCTAAAAAACGCTTATACATAATATTGTACTTTATGGGGACACACTATAGAGCGTATAAAATGTAGTTACCGGAGCAGATATAGCCGATGAAAGATGTGTAATGGTGTTGTCTATTTGTCTTTGTAAGGGACTAAATCGTTATCTATCTAGGTCAATATGCCTTCGTTTTCTTTTTGTTTTTCAGTTCCAAACATTTTACGAATATTCTCTTGTTATGTTCACTGTAATTCTTAAAGTTTAGCTCGTCCTCTAACTTCACTTTCAGCTCTCCGTTTTTCAGCTTCAGCTTCCCATTTTCATATTCGGCTTTTCGTTTAGCTTCCTCTTCAGCTTTTTTCTGACGTTCTATGGCAAGTTCATGATCAGCTACTCGTACGTTTTCACAATTTTTTTAGTTTAATGACTATAGAGTGGTTGGGTATAATCTTTGTGTCGTTTTCTAAATTCTTTCGCTTCACATTCTTCTTTTCCTTGTTGGGTTATTGCCGAGGCTTTCATTTGTAGAACTCGTATTCGTGAATCTGTAGGGCTGCGTAGAGTGTTTGAATGGGCTGAATTTGATCAGTATCTTTAGGACTTTTAAGTTGATCAATAAGCTGTTTTATGGTTTTTTTGTTTTTCACGCGCTTTTTCGTAAATAGCTTGTTCTATGTTGTGTTTTGGCTTTTTGTTCATCAAAAATATCAACTGCGGCTTTTGATTTTGCGTTTTTTAATGGCTCTTTAGTATAAGAATTTTTCTTTCCTCTTTTCAGTATTTTTGCTGCTGCTGATACCTGTCAATTTTTGAAAGTGACTAAAATTAGAGCGATGGAGGCCATGACTCTTTTGCTTTTTGAATGTTCTTTGAAGAGCAGCGGATGTTTTATTTAAGAAACCATGTCGTTTTTTTATTTCATCGAGTGGATTTTTAAAATGTGCAAGCTGTTGTTTTTCTTGTTTAATCTGTTCTATATTTTGGCAAAATGAGTTGGAAAAAAATAGAAGAATTATTGCAAATACGCTCGTGTGAAATTCAAAGGAAAATGCAATGATTGTTGTTGAGAAACATTTCTTTTGTCTAAAGGTATTTTTTATAAAAAATACCTGGTAGTGAGAGGAGTGTGGGTTTTCAATATCAAAATATCCTCCCCTTTCCCCAATTAAAATGACAATCGGGGGCGTATAGAGTAAAAGTGTAAGCTTTTCCAGTATTAATTCTTTATTTTTAGTCTATATACACAATGAAGTTTTGGGAAGGCTGGGAAATTGGGGGAAGTTTTGGATTGAATATTTGAGTTGTTATCTTATTGTCCCGTGAATATCCTCATTTTAGGTGTGGTATCAGGCATCTTTTTGATGCGTTAAGTGTTTGTGTGGGGAGCACATTCGTTGTAGGGCTTGTTTGTTGCCTTTAGAAATGTTTTCCTTTGAGGGGTGGTGATGTGAATCGCATGCGTTGATAGGTTTCCGATAGACAAAAGCTGGATTATAGACTGGCTGGATGGCTGGAAAACTTATCCTTTTGGGAGAGGGCGTAAAGTTAGGAGAAAGACGTAAAGTTTATATTTTGTAAACCATAAAAATGCCCGCTTTGAATCGGGCATTAAAAGGGAAGGTTATTGATTGCGTTATTAATGTTTACGGATTAGCAAGAAGCTTACTAAAACAATTCCTGCTGCTAATGCGAGGGTTTTTTTAGGATTTTCTTTCGCTTTTTTCTTTAATTCTGTAGCATGTTCGTTGAGGTGATAAAGTGCGTGACGGCCTTTTTGTTTCCATGTGTTAAACAGCTCAGAAATGTTTTCAAAGCTATCATTTTGAAAACTCCAATGATTTACGGGGACCAGCTCTCTTTTTAATTGTGCTATACGTTTTTTAATTTTAGCATTTTTTCTATGGGGTGAAAATAGACACATTTATTGACTCCTTCATGTGTTAAATTGTTGCGTGACAGTTGGAATTGTGTTTGGGGTTTTGCTATAACGGCTTGAAAATTGAAAAGTTGCATTGATAATGCCGCGCGTGGGTGAGATGAAAATTAAGAGTTTGAGTTTAATGAGGCATTTTTTAATGTGTCCGAGTTCTTTTCATGATGGTTTTTGTTAAGGATGTAAGGTAAAAATTTTTACAAGATGGTGTAAGATTCATCATAAAGATGGTGGGCGATGTCTTCATTTTTTTGTTTGTTTAAAGTGTTGGGATATCTTTTGGCACTTGAAATAGTTTATAAGGAGTTTTTATCTACATATTCTCTTGTGGCTGTAGGGAGTGGTATTGATTGATTCAATTAAGAAGATTTAAAATGAGGAAATCTTACGATATTTGGGTTTAGCATTCAAATTTGTAAAAAATAGATTATTATAAATCAATATGTTGGATTAATTTGGCGATGTCTTTCATGCATTTTAAAAATGGTGTTTTGTTAGGCGTTATCTGTTGTGTTGTAAAACACTGTTTTGTGATGACGTTGATGTAAGGTATCGGCATGCAACTAAAAATACAGTATTGTCTCTGTTTGGTTTCAGTTTCTTTTTGAATCAACCAAGTGTAGAAGTATAAACTTGAACAGAAGTAGTAGAACTTATCCGGTGCGTCTATAGAATGAATCCACCTATGAGTTGAATTGCATCAGTGTTAGTAGGTAGAACCTTTTGAGAGCAATCTGTTAAGATTGGTGGGCGGTGTAATTTTCGTCCTTTGAAGCGCGGAGGAAGTCAATGTAAGTAATGATTGATAGCGCAGGTTTTAAAAATTTGAGGACTTGATGAATACGACCTATTTTTTATCTAAACCACTTGAGCGTCGTCGATCTGTTGGTGTTGCTGTTGGTGATGTGATCATTGGGGGGCAGAGCCCGATAGTTGTACAGTCAATGACCAATACAGATACCGCTGATGTTGATGCAACTGTTGCTCAAGTGGCTGCTCTTTGGCAAGCTGGTTCACAATTGGTTCGAATTACTGTTGATCGCGATGAAGCGGCGGCTGCTGTACCAAAAATACGGGAGCGATTGGAGAGGTTAGGATTTTTTGTACCATTGGTTGGGGATTTTCATTATATTGGTCATAAGCTTTTATCTGAGCATCCTGCGTGTGCTGAGGCGCTTGCAAAATATCGCATCAATCCTGGAAATGTTGGTTTTGGCGCAAAAAAAGATCGTCAATTTGCAGAAATTATTGAGATTGCTTGTCGGTATCATAAACCTATTCGCATTGGCGTGAATTGGGGCTCTCTTGATAATGCATTGTTAACACGGCTTATGGATGAAAATGCACAGCAAGAAAATCCTTTATCGGTTGCTGAAGTGATGCGGGAAACTGTTGTGCAGTCTGCTCTGCAATCGGCTCTTTGCGCTGAAGAGATGGGGTTGGGACGTGATAAAATTATTCTTTCTGCTAAAGTGAGTGACGTCCAAGATCTTATTGCTGTTTATACCACCTTAGCGGCGCGTTGTGATTATGCTCTTCATTTGGGATTAACGGAAGCTGGGATGGGAACAAAGGGCGTTGTTGCTTCTTCGGTGGCTTTGGGTATTTTATTACAGCAAGGGATTGGCGATACGATACGAATTTCCTTAACGCCAAAACCTGGTGGTGATCGGACACGAGAAGTAAAGGTGGGGCAAGAACTTTTGCAAGTGATGGGGTTTCGGCAATTTTTGCCTGTTGTTGCGGCTTGTCCTGGTTGTGGGCGCACAACCTCAACGGTCTTTCAACAATTGGCGCAAAAAATTGAAGCAGATTTATACAAAAATATGCCTATTTGGCGTGAAAAATACCCTGGCGTTGAAAGCTTGAAGGTTGCTGTGATGGGATGTATCGTCAATGGACCGGGGGAGTCAAAGCATGCGGATATTGGAATCTCTTTGCCTGGAGTGGGGGAAAGTCCTGCGGCACCTGTTTTCATTGAGGGACAAAAGGTAAAAACTTTGCGGGGTGATCACATTGCTGAAGAATTTGAAGCACTTTTGAGTGATTATATTCATACACGCTTTGGGCAAGGTTGAGGTAAAAATCGCATAAGGCTGAAGTAAAAATGGTGTGTCATTTTTTAAAAACAAGCTGTCTTCAATGTGAAGAGGGTGCTGTTGTATGCTGCTTTAGCTATGGTCAATACTGTCGTTGGTTGCTTATTATTTTAGGTAAAACCAGATGATATGCCTGTTTTAGAATCAGAAGCTTATGAAGGATATTAATGAGTTTGAGTGTGTTAAGACTATTAAGCAAAACGATATGAATACTTTGATAGATCCGTAAATGTTGTTGCTGGTTTTTGGGCTGCTCTTGAGACAGTAAAATATTTAACGGATTCTTCAAATATCAAATTATAGAAAGAACATTGTTTATTGATTTTTCAGGCATTTTCCCAGCATTTTTTGGGGTATCAAATTGATAGGATTGGAAATCCTTATAGCGATTATAGTCCTATTTGTCGTAAAATGTAAACTTTTATATTGATATAAAATGATGTATACGGGTGCCTTTTTGGGCGTTATTGGGGGAATGCATGACAAGTATATTAGCGTTTGGCTTTTTATTTAATGGTATAAGGATTTTAACTGGCGCCTTTATTGTCTTTTATATGCTTGAAAAAGGCTTAACGCTTATTGATATAGGTGTCATTAAGTCGTTTCAGGCTTTTATTATGATGGTTACCGATATTCCTCTGGGATATTTTGCTGATCGAAAAAGTTATAAAATATCGATCGTTTTGGCAGCTGCTTTTGCTGCTACATGGCTCTTTCTCATGGGATTTTCTACAAGCTTTTATGGTTTTCTTTTGGCAGAAACTTTTAATGCCTTATCGCTAACATTAATTGCTGGGGCTTATAATGCTTTACTTGTTCAATATGCAAAAGCAAAAGTGACATCCACTAAAAAAGTGCTTGGTTCCAGCTCTCAATATAATTACATCGGCATGTTTATATTCAGTTTAATCGGGGCATATTTTGCTGATTATTCTAGCCAATATATATGGTATATCGCGGCGTTTTTAATGTTGATGACAACACTATTTGGTTTGTTTTTTCTTGATGACTTGAAGGGGGAGAAAAAACCAAATAAAGCGAATTCTCTCATTTGTGAAGCTAAGGAGATGTTATCTATTTTTATTAAAGTTCCTTATATCTCTTTATGCTTTTATTTTTCATTGATCTTTTTCAATATATTCTCGCAATATTGGCAGTGGATATTTAAAGATCATAATATTAATGTCACTTATTTTGATCTTGGTGTGACATTTTCATTGATATTGTTCTCTCAGCTCTTGGCTAGTTTTCTCTTTACAAAACTAAGTGAAAGAGTGAATTTTATTTTACTGTTGTTTCTTTCGGCTTCACTGATTTTTACCATTGCTTTCTTTGAACCAAGAAAAGAAATTGCTGTCATTTTAGTCTGTATGATTTTTTATCTCATTAAGTATACATATCTTCGTGTAGAAGTTGTTTTGCATGATAGTATTAGTGATCATTTCAGGGCTACATATGAATCTTTCTTGTCAACCGTTGGGAGATTTAGCTTATTGGTATTTTTTTACATGAGTGCGTATATGGTCAATATATTTGGCTTTTTCTCACTCGTTTATATTTTTGCTATTTATTTATTGATTTACTTGTTGGCGGTATTTTTTTTAGAAGGAACTCTCAAAAAAGTTCAGTGAAAATATTAACTTATTACGATACGTGTTTTATATGGTTTCATAGTGGGGCAATGCTTTTATTTATTAAGGCACATCGTTGTTTTTGCATGTTGAATGAGAAAGCTGAATAGTGTCAGTTACTCTTATTTAAAATCTATGTATGTTGAAGTAATCAAAGTCATCCGCTTGTCGTTATAAGTGGGCGTGGCATAATAATCGTTAAAAAGGAAATAAAAATGCTGCTCATGAATATTGCGCCAAGAGTTGCTGATAAGATTGGACGCTGATAAAGAAAATGATTGTGCTGGATTATATGCTTATTAAGGAATGGTGATGGAGCAGTTTTCCCCATTTTCATTGGTTCCTTGCTGGTAACACTTTATCTCATTAGAGCTAATTTAAACAGTCGGACAATTTATAGCCTGTCCTCATAAGAATTCCCTTATGATCGATTTTGATATTTTGATGATCTATTTTATTGTTGGTATATTTAGCGGATTTTACCATTGCCTCCTTTAAAATATCAATCATCTTGTTGAGATATTTTCTTACATTTTTCATTCTCATTATAGCTCATTTTTGAGTATTTTCTCTTTGGTTGTGGCGTTAGCTTTGTATTTTCTGATGTTAGAAAATACTCTTAATCTAGATAATAAACTTATCTATGGAAACTTTGAATGACAGCCCCCTCTTTGAGAGGGAATAAAATCAAGTACAGAAATATTGTTGAGTACAATTTGCTATAAATAAGCTACAAGAAACCAGCACATATTGATATATTTGATAGGAATCTGTTAGGCTGTACAAATTGTAGTTATTAAAAGATAAAGCGGTGAAATCGTTATCCATAACGCATATTGTAACATTTATAACTCTTTTTTTTTGTATCCGTGTTGTTGGGATGTACGCGCGTAGATAGTCTAGAGCAGTACAATAACCTTTACGAAGAATATATAAGTGAAAAATACGAGGCTTTTGAACATTTTCAAAAGCAGGAACAAGCAAGAAATTTCGTCTATAGCCGTGGCTATCAGAATATAGCGCCCAAATTTGATATTATATGGCATCGTCACATACTGATTGTTTTATGTGGACGTTTTGTTAATTTATTGCGCGGTGATTATAATGAGGAGATGTCATGGGCAATGCTACCCAATGTCATAAGCAGTTTGCGGAATGACTATAATTGGAGAGAAAGCGATTTTATTTGGGCTTATAATATGTCTATGAATTCTACCGACCCCATGATTGATTATGCGAAAAAATTTCTTAATTCTTCAAGTGGAAATGGTATTAGCCCAACAACACAAATTATTGACCTTGTGTCTAGTATGAGAGCTGGTCATGATGACAATACTAAACAAATAGCGCGTTTTTGCATAGAGCTAAACACGATATATGACATGATGAAACCAAGAAGAATTTACAAATGACATTTAATGGGTAGTGAGAAAAATTCTCTCGAAGGATATTAAATGGCTATAATACTCTTGATAATCGCGGCATTTTCTTGGCCATGTTGCATGTTTTTTTATTATGGCTTCAAAAGGTGGACATATTTTCCAGCTTTTACAACAGGTATAGGCTCACTTACAATGATGCTCTTCATTTTAATAAGAAAATTTCACTTGAAGGAGGAAATTTGCACTTGGATTGAAAAAACTACTTATCACAAATTAGATTGCGCTATTATATATAATAATAAGGATTTTCTTTATCTTTCTGTTGCAATGATCATTCTCTGTTTAATCTTATCAATTCTCTTTTTATGCGATGAATTGAATAAACGAGATAAAGAGTGTGACGAATTAAAGTTGTACAGTGATCATGATTATTATTCAATTGAAGTTATTACACACTTTTGTAAATAAAAATGTTTCTGCTTTTGAAGGAGCATGCCGACACAATCATTCACTTTGCTAGCCCCTAATGTTGCGGACAGCCCTTGGCTTTTAAGACGGTTCATAAGAGGCATTTTTTTAGTCTTTTCTTTGATGTTTTGCCCCACACGGCTTTTCCCGCTTGTGACGTGCAAGCAAGTGATTTTGATTGATTTAACATACACAGATTTGAAATGAGAGAATCTTATGATATTCAGGGTTCTTATTCAAGTTGAACAACCACGAATTATCATTATAAATCAATGTGTTATATCTTTCTTGCTAAGAAAAGAGAGATCGGTAATAATACTGCTTTGGTTTTTCGTTCTATTGAAATTAGTGGTTTTATTTATCCTGTTATGCCGTAACATACTGTCATTTGAGGGGTGGTGAAGGTAGCCTGTTTGATACATTAAGTATTAAGTGCATGGTGAATATTCTTAAGTCTTGTTTATTGCGTCTTTAGTTTAAGTGAATCGCATGCGTGGAAAGCGAGAGAAACCTACTCGGTAGGAAACTAGACTGTTTACAGAGCAGATTAGGTTAAAAGACTTTGTTCTTTGAGGGTGGCATAAAAATCAAAATAGCCATTATGTTCATTTTTTTCTGATATTTTAAATACGAGCTTCAAAAAAATGATGCTTAAACTAAACAACGAGCACTTTTGTAAAAGTGTTTTTAGAGAGCAAGCAATACACGAGTGAACTTACAGAATGTAAGCATATTTGATCTTCTACAACAAGATAGCGTGGAAAGGCATAAAAATTACGATTCTCTACTGAGGGCATTGTACTTCTTTTATTGTTTTTTGCGGGTTTATAAAATGCCTGGTTTTATACTTATTCTGTTTATCTTTTGCCTTATCGTTAGAAGATTAAAGACATAAAGGAGAAAGCGAGTTTTCCTCTTTCCGGTTGTTTTTTATTCAGCTTTAAAGCACCACCACCCACTGTAATATCTTTTAAAGCATAGTGATTGCGCATTGTTTCACATTTTCTTTCATTCTTTAATGGAAGGCATTTTTCATGCAAAATAGGATACCCAGAATGCATTTGTGTTATAAATTCACGCGGCTTGTTTTAATGAAATTCTTCTTAAGATTTGTCGCACCCATTTCATGATAAGGACTATAATGGAGATTAATGGTAACGTTTCTTTGAAAAGTCTATTATGCATTCAATAAATATGATGGTGTACACTATGTACAATATGGCGGATGAAGTTTAATTTTGGCGTATTGCACTAAAGTGTGCTGCTTGTTGGAGGGGGAGTGCTTTAGCGCCAAAAGGATGTAAGAATGCTTCTGCTTTACTGATGAGTGTATCTCGCTTTTTTTGGGTTTCTTTAATGCCGTAAAGATGAACAAAAGTGGCTTTTTGTGCCGTTTCATCTTTCCCAGCCGTTTTTCCTAGGGTTTGCGTGTTGGCGGTGACATCAAGAAGGTCATCGGTTAATTGAAAGGCTAAACCAAGATAGGTACCAAAATCAGTAAGCTTTTCAGTTAATTCTTTAGATGCATTGCCAATGATGGCACCTGCTTGGCAAGCAAAGCTTATCAGGGCTGCTGTTTTCATGTGTTGTAGAGTGATAATGTCAGTACTTTCTTGCGGTCTTTTTTCAGCTTCAAGGTCCAGCATTTGTCCACCTAACATACCGCCAAGCCCTGCCGATTGTGCAAGAGACGTGATCAGCTTGATTCTAATATCTGTAGATAAAATACTAGCTTTATGAGCAATAATTTCAAAGGCAAATGTTAAGAGGGCATTGCCTGCTAGAATTGCTGTTGCTTCATCAAATGCTACATGGACAGTGGGTTTTCCACGCCGGAGTATATCGTTATCCATAGCGGGAAGATCATCATGAATGAGCGAATAACAATGGATACATTCTAAGGCACATGCAACATCAAGAGAATGTTCTACAGGGACATCAAAAAGTGCAGCACTTTGAATTACAAGAAAAGGACGCAAGCGTTTTCCACCGTTCAGCACACCATAACGCATGGCTTTGATTAAGTTTTTAGGGCGTGAAATTTCACCATTTTGGATTTGATCACTTAACAGGGTATCAAGCCGCTTTTCAACGGTGTCTCTATGTTTTGCAAGAAGGGTGGTAAATTCGTGCATTCTTGCTTCCTTTGTTTTTACAAAAATGAAATTATGAAGTTTAAAGAGAAAGGTTGTCGCTTTTTCTTGTTTTCATAAATTGGCGTCGTTTTTTATTAAAAATCAACTTCTCTTTTTATCCGTATCTCTACTGTATGCGCAAATCCCTTTTTAAACCAAATAAAAATTGAATGAAGGTCTTATAAAAAAGCTTTCATTGGTGTATAAAATTCTCAAATTTTGCAGTGTTTTTGATATTCCTTTGATTATTGTGACACCATTTTTGATAACAAGAAGGTCATTTTTAGTAAGAGGAGGATCATTTTGACATTGCCTCTTCTTTTTTATCAGTGTATAATATCTTAAAATTTTATGGTGTTTTTAAATGAAGCATTGTCATTTTTGACATTGCTTTTTCTGTTTTAATGGATTTGGAGTGTCTTTTTATGGCTGTACCTAAACGAAAAACCTCTCCAGCGAAGAGGGGCATGCGCCGTTCGGCTGATGCTCTGAAGGCGCCGACTTATATCGAAGATAAAAATTCTGGTGAATTACGTCGTCCTCATCACATTGATTTGAAAACGGGAATGTATCGTGGGCGTTCCGTTTTAGTGGTTAAAGACTGAGCGTTTTCTTTCTTTTCCAGTGGTGAACTTCTTTTATTTCATCGATCAATGCATGCTTGGGGCGTGCATTTTCGCTTTAAGGTGAATGTTGAGGTTCCCTTGTATCGTCTTCTATCGATGTGGAACAGGGGATGTATCGTGGACGTTCTGTTTTAGTGGTTAAAACTTTAGCGTTTTCTTTCTTTTCGAGTTGTGAACTTCTTTTATTTCATCGATCAATGCATGCTTGGGGCGTGCATTTTCGCGTTAAGATGAATGTTGAGGTTCTCTTGCATCGTCTTCTATCGATGTGGAACAGGGGATGTATCGTGGACGTTCTGTTTTAGTGGTTAAAACTTTAGCGTTTTCTTTCTTTTCCAGTGGTAAACTTCTTTTATTTCATCGATCAATGCACGCTTGGGGCGTGCATTTTCGCTTTAAGGTGAATGTTGAGGTTCTCTTGCATCGTCTTCTATCGATGTGGAACAGGGGATGTATCGTGGACGTTCTGTTTTAGTGGTTAAAACTTTAGCGTTTTCTTTCTTTTCGAGTTGTGAACTTCTTTTATTTCATCGATCAATGCACGCTTGGGGCGTGCATTTTCGCTTTAAGGTGAATGTTGAGGTTCTCTTGCATCGTCTTCTATCGATGTGGAACAGGGGATGTATCGTGGACGTTCTGTTTTAGTGGTTAAAACTTTAGCGTTTTATCTCTTTCAGTGGTAAGTTTCTCTTGATTCATTAGTGAATGCATTGGGTAAGATGCGTTTTTCGCTTTTTCTTGGGAACATATGTGGGATAAAGTTTTGCCGTAGAGAAATGATTCTATTGTGGGAGATGATTTTCTTGTTTTCTTGAGAGGCTATAAAGGGCTACTTGTATCAGTGTCTTTTATGATG
This sequence comes from Bartonella sp. CL436QHHD, assembly GCF_042195105.1. Taxonomy (NCBI): domain Bacteria; kingdom Pseudomonadati; phylum Pseudomonadota; class Alphaproteobacteria; order Hyphomicrobiales; family Bartonellaceae; genus Bartonella; species Bartonella sp. CL436QHHD. The sequence goes on from NZ_JBHINR010000032.1 coordinate 410,661, forward strand.
ACTTCGTTAAGAGCTTGGGTATTGATATAAGTTAGCTCAGTAATAGAATCATTTTGTATCGCACTTAATCTTTATTGATTATAGAGAGAATCCTATTAGACCGTAAAATATCATCGTTTAAGGCAGTTGATCTATGTAAGGCTTTAAGCATATCGGTGTTTTTTATGAGAATATTTAAGGCAATGGTTGTCTATAGGCTTATATTGTGACATGTGATTCTCCTTAAAAAAATAGAGATCGACATCACATTGATTTATAAAGATCATTTGTTGTTTTGCGCCTTGAATGGAAGGTCTATCGTAGGATTTTCTCATTTCAAATTTCTCTCATGTTGAATCAATGACAATCACTTGCTTTTCGGTCACAAGTGGGGATGGTATGTGAGTAAAAACTCTATAAAAAAGGAAAAAATGTCTATAATGAATACTTTCAAATGTAAGAATTGTTGTAACATTGGGATTAAGTGTATGCTGATGCCAGCGTGCTTTCTTATGAGCAGAAAAGAGACAACCGTTACAAGACAGAAGGTGTACACATTCAATGATCTTTAGTGCTTTTGATTGATAAAGGTACATGAGACTTTTCTATGAATATCACGCTGTCTTTTCATATTTTTGAACTAAGAATTGTCCATATATTTTTCTTATTTTTGTGAATATAAGGGATTTGTTGCGAACAGCTTGTAAAAATAAGTAAACTTAAAACCAAATGTGTTGTGTATGGGGATGAGCAAAGTATTTTATCAAAGCCGGTACGACTCTCCAGTTCATAGCTGGTTTATGAGTGATTTTATGGTGGTGCTTACCTAAGTTTATGATTTTTTTTGTTATCTGTTCATTACTAGACAATATATTGATTTATATATATAATTCACTGTTTTCATATTGAATTAGAACCCCGAATAACGTAAGATTCACTCATTTCAAATCTCTCTATCTAGAATCAATCAAAACCACTCGTTTGCACGTCACAAGCGGGATGAGTGTGTGGATAAAATTTGTATAAGAAAGGACTCTTATGAATTGTCTTAAGAGCCAAGGGCTGTAGCACAACACCCACGAGCTGACAAATATAACGATGGTGCCGGCTTGCTTCTTCACAAACGTAAGAGATGGGGGTGGTGTCAATGGATTTACCGTTATACCTTTCCGGGGGCTGCGAAATGGGCTTGGGTGCCTTGAGAGATGTTTCTTTAAAACAAGCCCGTGAATTGGCAACTGGGTGGCGGGCTGTTTTACGTGAGGGGCGTGATCCCATTAAAGAACGTGAGAAACAAAAGCGTGAGGCAATGCGCAATCTCCATTATTTAAAAAATATTGCTTTAGATGCTTTTGAAAGCCGTAAAGCTGAATTAAAAAATGATGGTGAGGCTTGTGATTGGTCTTTACACTTACGCCTTTATATTCTCCCTAAATTAGGCTGTCTGCCCGTTTCAGAGATTACGCAAACTGAGATACGCAATACGCTTTCTCCCATTTGGCATGCAAAAGCTGGAACAGCTCAGACAGCACTGAAGCGTCTTAATCTTTGTCTTAAACATACGGTTGCCTTGGGTTTTGATGTTGATTTACAAGCAACGATAAAAGCATGCGCGCTTTTAGGGAAACAACGTCATAAAACGTAAAATAGACCAGCTATGGATTGGAGAGATGTGCCGGTTTTTTATCAGTTACTCTGTAAAACACAAAACATAACACAACTGGCTTTGCGTTTGCTTATCCTGACAGGCGTTCATACTAATCCTTTGCGTCATATTCGTGAAGATCAGATTGAAGATGATATATGGACAATTCCTGCTGAGAATATCCAATCTTTAGCGGTTTGTTTGAAACAGAGATTGAGACTTTTAAGAGTTCTATGAATCATTCTAGATTTTATGTGTCCGATTGGAGTAAGAATATTGCGTATATCTCGTAATCTCTGAAATGAGAATATAACCTCATTTGGGAAAAATATAAAATTGAAAGGGCAATGCTAACGTTCATTTTTATTGTTATTTTTTAAGTGAGCGTTACTGCTTTCAAAAGTATTTGGAATGCCTTTTACAGAATGGAGATGATGGTTTTAGTTCATGTTTTTTTTATCGCGTTCTTTAATGAGGAGGAATGCTTCTCATACAAAATAGAGCGCCCACGACAAAATATGCTTATGTTGTACCGTCACGCGTTTTTTAAAAGGAATATTTTTCAATATTTGTGCTATCCATTTTATGACGGCGTTTTTGAATGTTATAATGGTTTTGTAGAAGGGTAAATGGTAAAATCTCGGTGTAGTGTATAAACGGCACTATGATCTTTACGCTTAATAAAAAATCAAGTCCCGCCCCCTTACACATCTTGCCAGATTCCAATGTCGGTATATCCTTTGGTGCTTGAGACAGTGTCTTGCTCTTTTTGTACAGTTTTTACCCACAGATCAGCCTCGCTTGTGATTGACAAGCAAGTGATTTGATTAATTCAACATGAGAGCAATTTGAAATGAGTAATCTTACCATATTCAAGATTCTAATTTAATATGAATAATGCTAGATTATGATGATTAATCAGTTTGTTATCTATGAAGAAAGAAAATAAGGAGGAATTTGTCGAAAAGTTAGATTGTTTATAGATTGGCGCTGGTTAAGAAACTTTGTCCTTAAGGGCAGAGAGGATGTTAAAAAATAAAACCAGCTTTCGCTGGTTTTATCGAAATATCATCATTATGATGAGAGAGTGTATTATGCAGCGTAGACAGCTTTACTGTTTTCATCTGTTTCTTCTCTCTCAGTTTTAAACTCGCGTTCCGGCTTGTTGGAGAGATGCATCTCTATGAGATTGATAGCTTCTGTTTCAGAAAGACTATTAATAACCGCAATTTCGCGGGCCATTCTTTCAAGAGCAGCTGTATAAAGTTGGCGCTCAGAGTAAGATTGTTCAGGTTGTAGATTAGAGCGGAAAAGATCACGGACCACTTCGGCGATACAAATAAGATCTCCTGAGTTGATTTTGGCATCATATTCTTGTGCACGACGTGACCACATGGTCCGTTTAACACGTGCTTTTCCACGTAAAACTTTTAAGGCACGTTCGACAGAGTCACTAGCAGATAATTTACGCATTCCAACGGAAAGGGCTTTTGCAATGGGGACTTTGACATCCATCTTATCTTTCGCGAAATGAATGACAAAAAGTTTCAATTTATGTCCTGCAACTTCTTGATCTTCAATCGCTATAATTTGTCCTACTCCATGTGTAGGGTAGACGATATATTCAGAGGTTGCAAATTCTTTGGTCTTGGAAGACGTTCCATGTTGGGATGCCATATTTTAGTTTACTCCCTTATGATCAACAAATGTATCGGAAAACAGGTTATAAACCTGAGGGTTGAGTTTTCTTTAACCAAGTATATTGTACCAATTAAGTGAGCATAAAAGCCGAGTACTTTTAAATCCAAAAAAAATACATTGCTTTACTGTAAAAAGCAAAGAAAAATACTTAGAAAGATGATCATGTTAAAATAACACTAACATCAAACTTTAAAAGAATCAATCATTTCGCTTAAGGATTTTTTTATTTTTACAAGAGAAGTCTTTCAGTCGTTGAAGGAGGAGGGTGTACACTGTATCATTACTCTTCGCCACTTCCTGGATTTTCTGAAAAATACTTTTCTAATTTATTTGGAACGCCATCCATTTCTTTTGCTTGAGAAAGGGGATCTTTTCGGGTGGTTAGATTAGGCCATTTGTTTGCATAATGAAGATTAAGTTCTAACCACTTTTCTAATCCTGGTTCTGTATCAGGTAAAATCGCTTCTGCTGGGCATTCTGGCACACAAACACCACAATCGATGCATTCATCGGGGTGAATAACAAGCATATTTTCCCCTTCATAAAAACAATCAACAGGGCAGACTTCAACGCAATCCGTATATTTGCAGTGAATGCAGTTGTCGGTTACTACGTGGGTCAAGATCAAACTCCATTTGTTACTTTAATTCTCTTTAGAGGAAAGTGGGTGCGTGTTTTTATGATTGGTGAGTTGATCGCGTAGTACAGCTAGTTTCGCAAAAGGTGAATCAGGATTAAGGCGCTTTTCTTTGTGAAAAGGCTTATGATTTGCATGTTTTCCTTGGGATTTGTGGAACTTATGAGAGCGTTTTGCTTGTGATAGTGCTTCTTGAGGGGAATTTTCATTTGTGTGTTCCGCTTTTTTTACAGCGTTCTTCGATTTATTTTGCCACTTATTTCCTAATTTATCATGTTTTTTTTGTGCGTGGTGGTGAAATTGATGCTTATAATGCCATAATAAAATAACTTTACCTTCTTCTGTAGAGCGAGGGGATTTGGCAAAATTCCCAACAGGTTCAGCTGCTGGTAAGCGATTGGTTTTATGGAGATGTTTTTCAATACCAGAGGATAAAGTGTTTGGGTATGAGGTATTTTTTTCTTCTCGTGTTGTTTCTAAATCGCTTATTGTTTGCCATTGACTTCCAACGCATTCTGCTGCAGGAACATCTTGCATTGTCCTATTGACAGGGGAAGAGGCTTGGTGTGCAAAGAGATTTTGTTCAAAAACAGTATTGCTTATGCTGTACGATTGATAACCAAGTCCTTTGAGGATTTCTTCCATATCATTTCCATTGGCCCCAAGAATGGACATCATGGCTGGTGTAACAAAAAAACTTTTGCCATCATAGGCTCCATCGGGTCTGGGATCACTTCCTTGTTTCCAATGAAGTGCGGGGCGGATGAGATTGGCAAGACGTTCTAAAATATCAATCCGTACAGCACGTTGTCCTAAGATTCGGTAGCCGGCTAATTGATAAAATTGGCGGTTATAGGTAGGGTCAACAATCAAAGAGGTTCGACCAGCAGATAATGCTGAAAAAATTTCACCCAAACCAGTTTGATCTTGTCCCGCATTTTGAAGATTCCACAGGAGAGTAATGGCTTGAACCGGAGCAGGTTTAAGCATTCCGGCAACATAGATGTGAAAAGCGCCAAAACGCACGCCTAGACGCCGAAGCACGGCACGTGATTCTTGCGCAAGTTTTTTGACAATGTCTAAAACTTCGCGGCGTGGTAAAATCCCTAAAGAGTTAAAAAGTTGTAAAGCAAGACTGTTTGTTGAATCCGTTAAATTATCAGCATTGCGCAAATCAAACAGGGGTTTTAAAGTCGTTTCAAAATGAAAGGTGACAAAGCGTTCTAATCGCTTCACAACGTTATTGCGGGATTCTCCCGTGAGTTGTTCATCTGCTAAAACAATCAGTTTTGGTTTGAAAAAATCTTCTGTTGCTACAAGTTGTCCTACGGGTTGACCAATCCAGCGCACAATTCCATCAGAACTGAGGGTAAAATCTCCATTTGCACAAGCACAAAAACGTGTCGCGCGTTTGGAAAAAGCAAGAATCAAATTCTCATTCTCTGTTGAAATTTGCTTCTCAGCTATTTGATCGGTACTGTTTTTGTTGGCATAAAAACGAAAACCTTCAAATTTACCCCTTCCGTGTTTTTCAATGAGAATATCATCTTGAAGAATCTCATTCTGTTGAACAATCTTGCTATCCATGATCATTTTCTTTCTCAGTGTGACACTGGTCAAAAGCTTTTTGCGACAATTTCATAATGGTGCTCTTTCTTTAACACGTTTGTTGCGTTTGCTTCAATCACTCTTGTCATTTTTTGCTGTTTCTTTGCGCCTTTAAAACTTGAATGATTCTTTTTTTATTCAGTTTTCATTCAGTTTAGATGCTTTATATTTGCAAATTACACTTATTAGTTGTATTGTAAAGCTGAAAGCATAAATAAATTCTTCAATTTAAAAGGAAACGGAATTGGTTATCAAAAAACAGCATTTGTTTTGCGTGATCACTTTATTTTTTTTTGCTGTTTTGTCATGAAAAGTGGAGAGAAAGTTTTTTCAAATATTTCATAGGCTAAAAGGCATATTGTAAAGGCATTTTGCAGGTGAAATTGTGTCTTATGACAAGAAGTTTTGCCATGACAGTAAAAAAAACAATTGCGATTATAAAATTACACGTTAAAGTAGTAGGTACAGAAGTTAACAACTTTTGCGTTCTTTTTAAGCAAAGAACAATGATGTCGTTGCCAAATCAATTTTGATAATTTTAATCGCAAGGGGTTATTATGGGTAATCTTTCAAATGCTGTTTATAAAAGCAGCAAAAATTATAGCGATGCAGACAAAAGCTTAGGACGTAATATGATGCGTTCTGCTATGCAAGCACCTTATCTTGAACGACAAAAAGAGCATGATTTGGCTCTGCGGTGGAAAGACAAACGTGATGATGATGCCATGCATCAAATTGCAGCGGCTCATATGCGTTTAGTGATTGCTATTGCTAATCGCTTTAAACGTTTCAAAATGCCATTGGGAGATTTGGTCCAAGAAGGGTATGTGGGACTATTGGAAGCAGCTGCACGTTTTGAACCTGATCGGGAAGTGCGTTTTTCAACGTATGCAACGTGGTGGATACGCGCTTCTATTCAAGATTATATTTTGCGAAACTGGTCAATCGTTCGAGGGGGAACAAGTTCTTCGCAAAAAGCACTTTTCTTTAATCTTCGGCGTTTGCGTGCAAAACTGATACAAGATGATAGTGCTTTGTCAAAACAGGATATTTTTCGCACAATCGCTGAAAAGCTTGGCGTTTCCGTGCGCGATGTTGAAACGATGGATTTTCGTTTTTCCAGTTCTGATAATTCCTTGAGTGTTTCTGTTTCTGAGAATAGTGATAATCCCATTGCTAAGATGGATGTTTTGGTAGATGATAGTCCTCTTCCTGATGCTTTAATTGAGCAAGTCATCGATGGTCAACGGCGTACACAGTGGCTTTACGATGCGTTGCAAATTCTCAACGAACGGGAGTTGGAAATTATTCGCTTTCGTCGCTTAAATGAAGAGGGGGCGACTCTCGAAGTTTTGGGTGAAAAGTTAGGAATCTCGAAAGAGCGCGTGCGTCAAATTGAAGCTAGGGCTTTGCAAAAATTGCGTTCTGCTCTCCTTACGGTTCATTCAGAAGACGCTTACGATATATAAGCAGTGAAATGCTTTGGGGGGGAGGAGGAAAGAGAATATATTAAGTGGGGGCATATGAGAATATGATGAAGTCAGTTTTAGGGGGTGTTCATATTTGTTTAGGAATATGCCTCCTTGGGGGCGCTACTGATAAACAGAGGAAGACAGGGGGCAGAGTTAGTTGGAGAAAATATGTATCACACGGAGGCCTATAGAGGCATGATGAAATTGGATTTTAAAGTGTTCCTCCTTATTTTCGAATATGCTTTAAGGGGGAGGGCGTGATACAGATAGAAAAGAATTAAAACTGTAGCAGATGAGAAAAAAGGCTTATTCTGTAATAATTTTTACTTTGGTACCTGCGGGTAAAGTTTGCGTTGGTGAGAGGGCGTTGAGGATGCGAAAGAGTTTTTCTTTATATGGTGTGTATTGCATTTTATCTGCAAGATTTGCAACGGTTTCTCCTTGTTTAACACGAACAACACGGATTTTTAAGGGCTGCAATTTTTTTAACTGTGAAGATGAAAGAGAATGAAAGCTTTGTAGCGTTTTTTGGGCAACCTCTGCAAAATTTCGAGAATTATGTGGAGCGGCCGTCAAAAAACGAAAGATGTGGTTGTTGAATGGAATGGCAACCACATCAAATTGCCATTGATCATTGGTAGCATAGGCCTGTGCTCCAAGTAAACTTTGGCTTTGGAATCCTTGACGCGTAAATTCTTGATTGGGGAGCCCTTGAATTGTGATGGGGCGGATAGATGATTGGTCTAGCCCGAGAATCCAGCCGCTTTTCAAATAATCACTCGCAGATATTTCAGCAGGATGTGGAATAGCGTCAAAACGAATCGCAATTTTATCTGGTCCACTGGCCCAAACAGTGTGTGCTGAATGTTCTATTGTAAAATTATTTGGAACAGAAAAAGCTATGCGCAATTGTGGGTGAATAAATTGGTTGCCTCGTACAAAACCTGTATAAAAGCCTCCTCCAAAAATCATGCCATCAATGCTTTTGAGAAAAGAATCATGATCGGATATTGTACTATTCCCTTTACTGATTTTACGCGCTTTTTCTATCGCAAGCCGAATGCGTTGAGGGGTGGTTGGGTGAGAAGCTAGAAAATCTAGAGAGGCATTTTGGGTGCCGGAGATATTACGAAAAGCACTATAGGCTTCCATTGTTTGAAGAAAGCGCGGTGAAGCAAATGGATCATATCCTGATTGTTGGAGCATTTCGAGTGCAAGGGAATCAGCTTCCAGCTCTTGATTGCGGGAAAATTGCGCGAGTTGTTGCTTGTTTTGCATAGGGTTATGAAGTTTTTTGCCAATAGAAGAAAGAAGACGTGAAGACATGTGATTGGTCATCTTTAATTGGGCTTCTTTTTGCAGGCGTAAAATGCCATGATTGGCTCTGATATGTGCTATCTCATGGGCTAAAATGGCTGCAACTTCTGAAGAATCATTGGCTAATGCCAGCATACCACGAGTGATGTAGATCGAGCCATTGGGGAGCGCAAAGGCATTGACAGTTTCTGAGTTTAAAATTGTTACAGAATAGCTTTGATGAGAACTATGTGATGCAACTGCCAGTTTACGGACAATCTTTGCTAAAAGGTGTTCAAGTTTTGCATCATGATAAGCGCCACCATACATTTGCAGAATACGTGGGTGTTGCAGAGCGCTTAATGTGACATAGATATTGTGGTTGTTGGTACGTTTGATCGTTTTAGAAGAAGTGGAAGAAAGCCTATCATTTTGAGAAAGTGGTGTATGACAAGCCGAAAGGAGAAACGTTAAACTTATGAGAGTGGCTTTATACAGGCACGAGCGAAAAAGAAAAATGGGGTGCGTTGGACCATGGTGCACATTATTTCTGCGGAGTAATTTGGCAAATTGCATTTGTATCTTTGTATCGTATGTTTCTTTAAGAAAGGCATTAGAGATAAGGATTCGTTTGGCTATATCATGCTTTTTGTTTATAAAAAATGACTCTCACTTATAAAAAGATGCACTGTAAAGAAAATTTTGTGAAAGGCAAAGTATGGCATGACAACATTTACGATATTATTAAATGGGGATGTTCATATCACTGATCGTTTGCTTAATCAAATTCAAAACAGTCGGGTAATTGCTGCTGATGGTGGTATGCGTCATGCGGCAGCGCTTAATGCGACGCCTGAGTTGTGGTTAGGGGATTTTGATTCATCAGATGAGAATTTAATACGTCAATATAGTCATGTTCCGCGTGAAGTTTTTCCCTCTGATAAAGATATGACAGATAGTGCTCTGGCATGTGAAAGAGCGCTGCAAAATGGCGCTAAAAAGCTTATTTTGTGCGGTGCTTTGGGAGGGGAGCGAAGTGATCACAGCCTTTCTCATATAACGCAAGCGTTGATGATGGCTGAAAGGGGTATTTCAGTGTTGTTGACAAGCGGTTTGGAAGAAGGTTGGCCGGTTTTGTCAAAACCTTGTTCGTATGATTTGCCTAAGGGATGTTTGTTTAGTATTATCGGTTTTTCTGATTTAAAAGGTTTAACTCTTAAAGGGGTAAAATGGCCAATTTGTGACAAAAATGTGTCATTTGGCTCTTCTTTAACACTTTCTAACCGTATTTGTGGAACCTTTTCTTGCCATTTAGGTTCTGGAAAAGCTATATTGTTAGTGTCTGTACCTATTCCATAAAGCTCTTCCAATATATTTTGAATAAGGCAGGGGGGGGCCTAGTGATGAAGTGCCGACATAAACGATATATGTATTGATCTTGAGAAGGAAAGGTTTTGATATGTTAAAATCAATTTTTAAAGTGGCCGTTGTTTCAGCCATTGGTTTCAGTTCAGTCGCTTGTACTACAAACGATGAACGCGTTGCACGTTACGGCGTAGGAGGAGCAGCAATCGGTGCTTTGGCTGGAACTGCTATTGCTGGAAGTACGCCTGGAGCAGCACTGACCGGTGCAGCATTTGGTGCTTTGGCTGGAACAGTAACAGGTGCAGCTGCAAATCAAAGAAAACAACAAAGACAGGTATCACAATTGTGCACGTATCGTGGTCGTAGAGGGCATGTTTACCAAGCACCTTGTGGACAGAGAGTTCCTGTACGACAATTATGTGCTTTCCGTGATGCAAGAGGGGTGATGTATAAAGCACCTTGTCCGCGCCGCGTTCGTTAATGGCGGTGCCGCTTCTGCGGCTTGACCGCATTTTCTTAAATTTTGGAAAAACGCCTTTGCTCAATCAAGCTTGTTTATCGGTTGAGCAGGGGGCGCGTATTGCGCTGGTCGGCCGTAATGGTTGTGGAAAATCGACCCTATTAAAAATTGCCGCAGGAATATTAGAACCTCATGGTGGCGAAATTTTTCGCCACCCGCGAGTAACGCTCCGTTATGTCTCACAAAATCCGGATTGTTCAGGATTTGAAGATATTAATGCTTATATGGAAGCGGGGCTGGACGATACATCTGATGTCCAGTGGATCAATACGCTTCGCACAAATTTAGGGTTTTCTGGGGCGGAAAAATTGGAAACGCTTTCGGGAGGCGAAAAGCGGCGTGTTTCACTGTTACGGGCCATTGCTGCAAAACCCGATATTTTGTTCTTAGATGAACCAACCAATCATCTTGATTTACCAACCATTGAATGGCTGGAAGCTGTTTTGGCTTCTTTGCGTTCAGCGATTGTGGTGATTTCCCATGATCGGCGATTTTTAGAAAATGTTACGCGGTCAACGGTATGGCTTGATCGTGGCACAACCAAAAGACTGGAAAAGCGTTTTTCTGAGTTTGAAAATTGGCGTGATAAAGCACTGGAAGAAGAAGCCATCGAACAGCATAAATTGGGGCGCCAAATTGCTCGTGAAGAGCAATGGTTGCGTTATGGCGTGAGCGCACGGCGTAAGCGTAATGTACGGCGCTTAGGCGAATTAAAAGACTTAAGACAGCGTCATCAAACCTATAAAGGGCAGCCGGGAAATGCACTTTTGACAGCAGCAAAAAGTCATGATTCTGGGCAATTGGTGCTTGAAGCAAAGAAAATTTCAAAATCCTATGGTGATCGCATTATTGTGAAAGATTTCTCTTTGCGCATTCAGCGGGGTGATCGAATCGGGTTGGTGGGACCCAATGGAATCGGAAAGACAACGCTCCTTTCTGCATTAATTGGGCAAGAAGCCGTGGATAGTGGAACGGTGAGGCATGGCTATAACCTCTCTATGGCATTGCTTGATCAGCAACGTATTTTAAATGAAGAAGAAACTTTAGCGCATTATTTAACGGGAGGAAGAGGTGATACTCTTGTGATCAATGGGCTGGAGCGGCATGTGGTTTCTTATATGAAAGACTTTTTATTTTCACCGGAACAAGCACGCACTCCCCTTAAAGAATTTTCCGGGGGAGAAAGAGCACGCCTCATGCTTGCACGACTTCTTTCTCGTCCTGCAAATTTTTTGATTCTTGATGAACCGACCAATGATTTGGATATGGAAACTTTGGATTTGTTGCAAGAATTTATTGCTGATTTTGCGGGAACTGTATTGTTGGTCAGCCATGACAGAGACTTTTTAGATCGTACTGTAACGCATATGTTGGCACCTCAAGGTGATGGTCATTGGGTTTTGTATGCGGGCGGCTACAGTGATATGATGGCGCAAAACCAGCATGCTCTTCGTTTACAACGCAAAAAAACAGAATTATCGCAGCGTAAAGCACCTTCAAAATCTCATGCGGGAGAGCTTTCAAAGCAGGACACATCAACAGATCATGGCTTGATAGGGCGGGAGAAAAAAACACGAAGTAAATTGTCTTATAAGCAGGTTTATGCATTGGAAAAATTGCCTGAAGAAATTGCTGTTTTGCAGGACGAAATCAAAAAAATTGAGCAAGAACTCTCTGATCCAGCTCTCTATCGCAGTGATAAAGAGCGTTTTGAGCGTTTATCAACAACGTTGGAAAAAAAGAAAAATACTTGCACACAAAAAGAAGAAGAATGGTTAGAGCTTGAAATTTTACGCGAAGAAATGGAAGCGTGTTCACGGTAATGTTTTAGATATTAATATCTAAGCATTTTAATTCGTATTGCATCATCGCTTTTCTTTGATTTGTTACAAGATCTTATGGCTGATTTTGCGCGAACAGTGTTGTTGACGAGTTATGGCAGAGACTTTTTAGATTGCACTGTAACATATAGCACCTCAAGGCGATGGTCATTGGGATTTGTATACGGGGGCAGTGATATGGTAGCGCAAAACAAGCATGCTCTGAGCTTACAAGGCAAAGAAACAAAACTATCTTTGCCGTGAGTTTTTTCAAAATTTCGTATATGGAAATATGCCAGTTCCCTTGCATACTTTGCCAGTCCCCAATGTTGCTACAGCGCCCCTTGGAACTTGAGAGCATTCATAAGAAATATTCCCTTGTCTTTACCTTATGCTTTAAACATACCACCTCCGCTTATGATGGAAAAGCAAATGATCCTCATTGATTCTAACGTAAGAAGTGTTGTGATGAGGAAAGCTTACTGTATTCGACATTATGATTTGAGTTTAAAAATGATGATTTGTTAAGATAAATCAACGTGTTATTGTAATATTGTTTAGGAGGAGAAAATGATGGCAATTAAAACAAAGCAAACAATTTCTACATTGATCGGTTTAGAAGATGCAGCTGAACTGTCTTCTTATTACCTCCGTAATGCGAATCATCTGCATCCTTTTGAACCTGTTAGATCTGATGATTACCATACCCTAACAGCTTGGGAAACACGAGCCAATGCATTTGCTTGTGAAAGTGCACAGGGACAAGCATATCGATATGCTGTACGATTAAAAAATGAAAACACAGTCATCGGTGTTGTGAATTTTACAAATGTGGTTCGGGGTGTTTTTCAAGCCTGTCATCTTGGTTTTTCTCTTGATGAAAAACAACAAGGCAAAGGTCTCATGTTTGAGAGTTTATCGGCTCTAATACGCCATATCTTTCATGTTTATCATCTACATAGAGTGATGGCAAATTATAGACCTGAAAACATAAAAAGCGAACGTTTATTAAAACGCCTTCATTTTGAAAAAGAGGGCTATGCCAAAGACTATTTGATGATTTCTGGAAAATGGAGAGATCACATTCTAACCTCTCGAATCAATGATCTTTATGAGTCCGTTAATAGATTCCAATAAAGTTTTGTTAAGGGTCTTTTTATCAAATGTGTAAATATGCTGAATTTCTCCCTATCCTCAAAGATTAAGATCTTTAACCACCTCTTCTTTTATAAATAGTTTAGAATCTCGTTTAGCGGATTTCAACTGCTGACTATTTTCATATGTTTCTTTTCGTAGATAATAAATTGATTTATCATCATAATTCATTTTTTTTCAATTTGAAGAGAGTCCTCAATATCGGAAGACTTTCTCACTTCAAATTTATTGATGTTTAATCATAAAAAACACCTCTCTTGCACATCACAAACTGGGTTGGCATACAAGTGAGGGTTTATGTGGATAAACAATGATTGAAGAATAAGAATAAAAATTCTCTGTATAAATCCTTTTAAATGTGAGGGCTGTTGCAATATTGTGTATTCTGTGACCGATAGTCTCGTTACAAGTTACACAAACGGCTTATTGTTTGGGTGAAATTTTTATACATTCATTTATTTTTTGCCATTTGTTTTTTGTATTTTCTTTTCTTAAGAAAATTTCCAATGTTATCAATGGTTTTAATTCATACCAAGCGCATTTTTATAAAGTTCAATGATTGCTTCTTCTTCCATTCTTTCATGCTCTTCTTTTTTACGCAGCCGTATAATGCTTCGAACAGCTTTACTATCAAAGCCAGAGCCTTTAAGTTCAGTGTAAACGTCTTTAATATCATCAGAAATGGTTTTTTTCTCTTCTTCTAGTCGTTCAATACGTTCGATAAAAGAGCGTAATTGGTTTACGGATATAGCGTGTGTTTGATCGGTTACTGTATCGTTCATTGTATTTTTCTCCAAGTTATATATTTTAAGTTGTTTTTCGACGACGAATTTATGTTAAAAAAGCTTGAAAATAAAAAGTAAATCAAGCTACACAGCTTTTTTACAAATTGACTTTAAATATTTTGTAAAATTTTTAAGATATATGCATTGATAAAAGGGCTATAAAAAGAAAAATATGAAAATATACGTTTTAGACTTGAAAAGCTTTTAAAAAAGAAATGTGTAATTTGTTTTGAGAATTTGACATTATAGAGGAAGTTTTGTGATTTTAAAAAAACGATATTGGGTGTTTCAGAAAGGATTAAAAGTTTTTCTCTTGAGTATTTTGCTCTTGTTTCCCCTCGTTGTTTTTGCAAAAGCTGACTTTAGAGTTTGTAATACAACCCAACAGTCTGTAGGGGTTGCTCTTGGATATCGTACATTTTCAGGGTGGGTGAGCGAAGGCTGGTGGACGGTACCAGTGACGGAATGTAAAACTTTAATTGAGGGGCCTCTTGCTTCACGGTTTTATTATTTTTATGCGGAAGGAGCACAAAAAAAAGGGAACTGGGCAGGCTCTGTGACCATGTGTGTACAAGATAGCCAATTTACCATTCAAGGGGTTCATGATTGTTTCCCTCGAGGATATCAAAAGGCTGAATTTAAAGAGATCGATACCGGAAATCAAACCAGTTGGATGGTACAGTTGACGGATGAGTCTTTGTTAAACAATTCAGTTATACCTTCTCTTTCAGGAAATTCTCCACCGTGAAACGTGCACGTAAAGTAAAAATTATTGCGACTCTTGGTCCTTCTTCTTTTTCTCGTTTGATGATTGAGAAGCTTTTTAGGGCAGGGGCAGACGTTTTTCGTCTTAATATGAGCCATACTGATCGTGATATGCTGGGTGATTTGGTCAAGTCTATACGAGAAGTTGAAAAAACAGTTCGACGCCCCATTGGTATTTTAGTGGATCTTCAGGGGCCAAAACTGCGTGTGGGGCGTTTTGCTAAGGGGCAAGAAGATTTGCGTGTTGGGCAAAGCTTTACATTAGATAATCGCGATGTTCTTGGTGATGCACAGCGTGTTTTTTTCCCTCATGAGGATGTATTTTCGGCTGTTAAACCAGGGGATCGGTTGTTGATTGATGATGGAAGGGTGGAACTGCGTGCGCAAGTTTGTGATGGTCATTCTGTACAGTGTCGCGTGGTTTCTGGAACCCGTATTTCTGATCGAAAGGGTGTCAGTTTTCCCGATACAATTTTGCCTTTTGATTCGATGACGTCAAAAGATAAGGAGGATCTTCAGGCTCTTTTACAGCAGCCTGTTGATTGGGTTGCTCTTTCTTTTATTCAACGTCCAGAAGATATTATAGCGGTGCGTCAGTTGACGAAAAGCAAGGTGTCTTTGATGGCTAAAATCGAAAAGCCTCAAGCCTTGGAGCATATAGAGAAAATTATTGAGGTATCCGATGGTATTATGATTGCACGGGGTGATCTTGGAGTGGAAATGCCCTTGGAAAAGGTCCCTGCACTTCAGATGGAGCTCATAAAAGCTTGTCGTTTAGCAGGAAAGCCTGTTGTGGTGGCAACACAAATGCTCGAATCAATGATTACATCTCCTGTTCCGACACGTGCAGAAGTGTCGGATGTTGCTACAGCAGTTTATGCAGGAACAGATGCGGTGATGTTGTCTGCTGAATCTGCTTCTGGTCGCTATCCTGAAGAAGCTGTGCTTATGATGGACCGAATCGCGCGGCAAATCGAACAGGATCACACTTATGCCGCTCAGGTTGGGGCACAACATCCAGCACCAGAATCAACAGGAACGGATGCGATTTCTCTTGCTGCGCGTCAGATTGCTGAAACACTTGCTCTATCCGCTATCGTTGCCTATACGGCTTCAGGAACAACGGGGGTGCGCGCCTCTCGTGAACGCCCTAATAGACCGATTATTGCTTTATCGCCCATTGTGGAAACAGCACGGCGTTTGGCTTTAGTTTGGGGGCTTCATTGTGTGGTCACGCAAGATGCACGGAGTTTAGAGGATATGGTTGATCGTGCAGCAGCTATTGCATTTCAGGAAGGCTTTTGCAAAGGAGGAGATCGCTTCCTTGTGACAGCTGGGGTTCCCCTTGGAACGCCCGGTGCGACAAATCTCTTGCGTATTGCTTCTGTCTCTCAAGATGGAACGAAAGGGATTTGAGCCGTTTACGCATGGTGTTTTTTCATGCGCCTTTGAACAGGCTTTAAAAACAACGGGTGCGCGCCTCTTGTGAATGCCTCCATAGAACCCATTATTCTTTTATCTCTTATCGTAAGATAGAAAGGTATTGCGTTAGGTTGTCCAGTTTGGGGATGGGAGCAGATGCGGTGATGTTGTCTGTTGATTTTGTTTTAGTTCTGAGGAAGCTGCTTTTACGGTAGGGCATTTAATGGGAGCCCCCCCTTTTATTTCATTAAGGCATATTGGGGATTGCTTTATTGATGTTTATACGAGCCAGATGTTCATTGATAATGAGAATTTATTCTTTTTCTTTTTGAATGAGAGCCTTGAAATTGTTCTCATTTTAAACTTTTGCAGACAGAATTGAATAAAATTAAAATTATGTGCCTAAAAAATCGTACTGGTATGTTATGAGAAAAAGTGATGGGTGAATGTGTTTTTAAAATATGCTTTGTCTGATCATTTGCAACATATTGATTTATAATGATAATTTATCGTTATTAAACTTGAATTAGAACCCCGAATTCTGTGAAATTCTCTTCAATTTATTTATGTTTTGTTAATTATAACTCTTTGCTTGTACGTCACAAGCGGGTGGGACATGTGGGTAAAAATTGTACAAGAAAGGCATAATTCTTATGAACCGTTTTAAGAGCCAAGGGGGCTGTCGCAATATTGAGGGCTGGTTATAATGATGGTGCCGACTTGCTCTTTTATTAAGCTTGGAGATTTTGGGGGGTGGGGAGAGGAATATGGATTATTTGTTATAAGGATAAAAATAGCGGTAGAGGATGTTTTCAAGAGCTATTATTGTTGTTTATGATGTTTGAGGTTGTATGAGATTAACATACTCTTCGGTTTTGACTTTTTTCCTGCTCTAAAGGATGAAAATACTTAATTCACGCTGGTTTATAAATGATACGGTTCTTTTCGGTGGGTTTCATCGGATGGACATTCTAGGTGCAAAGACTCTATGGTGCTTATATTATCAAATAGCGGTGTTTTACGGTATAATAGATAAGGTTATTTTTTTAATATATTGAATCTGCTTGATATTATCTAGGGGCAAGGATTTTGGACATGCATTCATAGGGAACATGAATATAGCTCTTTTTTTCGAAGGGTGCTTTATTTGTTTGTTGCTGTTGTCATTTATATGACTTTTTTACAATGATGTTGGTTTTGTTATCTTATTGCGCTGTGAAAAGACATCTCATTTGAAGTGTGGTGATATAAGGCAGCCTCCTTGATATAGGAAGCGTTTGTGCGGAGGTGAAATATTCAGGGTAGGGCTTTCTTGTTGAGGTTTAAGTTAATCCCATAAGTTGTGAGTAGCTGGAATCCTTCCTATAAGAAACCAGACTGTTTACAGACTGGCGTGGGTTTAAGAATTTTTATCCTGTGAGATGTGGCGGACAAGTCAAGTCTCTGGTTTATTATGCGCTGATGTACTTTTTAGAAATCTTCCTGTTCTTGTTCTTGAATGTTTGTGTGGTTTTGATCATCTTTGAGCAATTGGTTGGTGAGATTTTCAATGCGTTGTGTGGTGTCACGCATAATTTTCCCCATGGTGCGGTCTCTTTCGTTGTGGAGTCGTAAAAGAGCATTGTAGTCTTCTTGTAATTTTTTATTTTCTCGTTTTATTTCTTCCATTTCATCGATAATCATTATGCCAGCCATAACCGATAAACGATGGTCGCCAATTTCACCAAAATTGTTCTTTAAATGTGTGATATATTGATCTAATTGAGCAGCAAGCGCAATAAGACGACGTTCTTGTCCTTTGTCACAAGCCATGCGATAAATTTTACCATCAATGGTAACGGAAACAGTTTCCATACATTCAAACCTTTATCTATCAATGACAACACGAATTGTTTCCATTGCTTTAATAAGACGTTTGGAAACTTCTTTGTTTACGGACTCTAAGCGTTCAATTTGGGCTTCAGCTTTGTCAAGCGCTTGGGCAAGATGGCTGCGGTCAGCATTCATTCGTTGGATTTCTTCTTCCCATTCGTTATTTTTATCAATAACGGCATTACGGTTTATTATGGTGATCTCTAAAGTTCTAAGTGCCTTTTCTAGGTGCTCTAAAGCATCTTGTAGAACTGTAGTCTCTTGGTTCATTGCTTTTATCCTTTGGGTAATTGTATCCTTTATCAATGTGTTATGCAAAAACGAATCACTTTCACTCTTGTGTTGTGTGCATTTTATTTTTAAGTATGTAAGATATTTTAGCAAGCAAAGCAGGGGATAGATATAAATTAAAAGCTGGATTTTTTGCGCGTATTGGCATAAATGACATGGATATACAGGACGCGTGAGGGGAATGTTATTAATGTTATTGAAGTGGTGGCAAAAAGTCTCACGCTAATGGTTAGAAAATAGTATTTCTTGAGAATTTTAAGAGAATACGGAAAAAGCAACAGAATAACGTATTTAACGAAATGGTCGATTATTCATGACAAACACCCACCAACAGAATCAGATGGCCAATGCTATCCGTTTTCTTGCTATTGATGCGATTGAAAAAGCAAATTCTGGTCATCCAGGCTTGCCAATGGGAGCCGCCGATATTGCTACGGTTCTTTATACAAGATTCCTTGCTCATGACCCCAAAAAACCTCGCTGGCCTAACCGTGATCGTTTTGTGTTATCAGCAGGACATGGGTCTATGTTGCTTTATGCTCTCTTGTATCTTTCTGGTTATGAAGATATTGGCATTGAAGATCTCAAAAATTTTCGCCAATTAGGAGCAAAGCTTGCTGGGCATCCAGAATATGGGCATGTGGCGGGAATCGAAACAACGACTGGTCCTCTCGGACAAGGGTTGGCGAATGCCGTGGGGATGGCTCTTGGAGAGCGTTTGCAAAATGCCCGTTTTGGTGATCTTATCAACCATTACACCTATGCGTTGGTGGGCGATGGATGCCTTATGGAAGGGATATCTCAAGAAGCACTTTCCCTTGCCGGTCATTTGAAACTCAATAAGCTTATTGTGTTGTGGGACGATAATAATATTTCTATCGATGGAGAGATTTCCCTTGCTGACAGTACAGATCAGATTGCGCGTTTTAAAGCTTCTGGTTGGGAGACACATAAAGTCAATGGGCATGATCAAGCAGCAATTGCGCGGGCTATTGAGGCGGCACAAAATTCCGATAAACCAACTTTGATCGCTTGTAAAACAACAATTGGTTTTGGAGCACCCAATAAAGCGGGTACCAATAAAGTTCATGGAGCCCCTTTGGGCGCACGAGAAATCGCTGAAACCCGTATCGCTTTAGGGTGGGATGCTGAGCCTTTCGTTATTCCAGCCGATATTCTCGATAATTGGCGCTTGGCTAGTCTCAATGCTGCTAAAAAACGCCAAAAATGGGAAGAAAAATTTGCTGATCTTCCTATCTCAGAGCGTGTGGAGTTTGAAAGATTGATGCGGGGCGATCTCGTGGGCGGATTTGATGGCGCTATTGATACTTATAAACAGAAATTGGTTGAAGAGCGCCCCGTTGTTGCTACGCGTAAAGCTTCGGAAATGGCTCTTGAAGTGATCAATGAGGTCGTTAGTGAGACTATTGGTGGTTCGGCTGATCTAACCGGATCTAATAATACAAAAAGTAGCCAGATGAAAAGTATCTCTGCTGAAGATTTTTCAGGGCGCTATCTGCATTATGGAATTCGCGAACATGCAATGGGAGCTGTGATGAATGGTCTTGCCCTTTATGGCGGCTTTATTCCTTATGGGGGAACCTTTTTATGCTTTTCTGACTATATGCGTCCTGCTATGCGTTTGTCTTCTCTCATGGGGTTGCGGGTGATTTATGTCATGACTCATGATTCTATTGGTCTTGGTGAGGATGGTCCGACCCATCAACCCGTGGAGCATTTGGCTTGCCTGCGTGCAATGCCTAATCATTTTGTGTTCCGTCCTGCCGATGCTATGGAGACAGTCGAGTGTTGGCAATTGGCTTTGAAAGCACGCGGGACGCCTTCTACCTTGGCTTTAAGTCGACAAAATCTACCGCTTTTGCGTCAAGAGTATGAAGAAGAAAATCTCTGTATGCTTGGTGCTTATGAATTCCTAACAGCTAGCGATGATGCACAAGTGACGCTGTTTGCTTCTGGTTCAGAATTGCAAATTGCAGTGGAGGCACATGCGGTGTTAGAAGAAAAAGGCATCCCAACGCGTGTGGTTTCTGTGCCTTGTTTTGAACTTTTTTCTCAACAATCTCTCTCCTATCAGCGTGCTCTCATTGGAGATGCACCGATTAAAATTGCCATTGAAGCTGCTGTCGCCCAAGGATGGGACCGTTTTATTGGCTGTGGTGGTGTGTTTATTGGTATGGAGGGCTTTGGGGCAAGTGGAACAATTGATGCCCTTTATGCGCATTTTGGTATTACTTGGGAAAATGTTGTTGCCACCGTTGAAAAAGAGCTGGAAAAGATCAAAGAGGAAAAGACAAAGTGACAGCTTGTGTTGTCATGAATGGGGTGATTGTAGGGCATCATATTTTGTGCAGTATTGTGGATGATCTTGTGCATTATTGTGGATAAGTGAGTGAGTGATCAAGATATTGACATTGTGGGAATTAATGATTTTGGATTGGTGAAATACCCATTTATTGTGTTTTAAATGTTGTGCTTTTAAAAATTGATGAGGAAACATGTGAAATGACAGTTCGTGTTGCAATTAATGGGTTTGGTCGTATTGGTCGCAATATTTTACGTGCACTTGTGGAAAGTGGACGACAAGATGTTGAAGTGGTTGCAATTAATGATTTGGGATCGGTGGAAACAAATGCCCATTTATTACGCTATGATTCAGTTCATGGGCGTTTTCCTGGGATCGTTAAGGTGGTAGGGGATGCTATTGATGTGGGAGGTGGTTTAATAAAGGTATGCGCAGAGCGTGATCCTGCTCAATTGCCTTGGAAAGATTTGGATATCGATATTGCTTTGGAATGTACGGGTATTTTTACTGCGCGTGATAAAGCAAGTGCTCATTTAGATGCGGGGGCAAAGCGTGTTCTTATTTCTGCGCCTTCTGAAGGAGCAGATCTTACGGTCGTCTATGGGGTTAATCATCAATCTTTAAGCAGCGAGCATCGCGTTGTTTCAAATGCTTCTTGTACAACCAATTGTTTGGCGCCTGTTGCACAAGTTTTACACAATACGGTCGGCATTGAAAAGGGCTTTATGACAACAATCCATTCTTATACGGGTGATCAACCTGTATTGGATACAATGCATCGGGACCTTTATCGTGCACGTGCGGCAGCTCTTTCTATGATTCCTACCTCAACAGGAGCGGCAAAAGCTGTGGGATTGGTCTTGCCAGAATTAAAGGGATTGCTTGATGGTGTATCGATTCGTGTTCCGACCCCTAATGTTTCTGTGGTTGATTTGACATTTATCGCTAAGCGTTCCACAACAATCGAAGAAATTAATACAGCTATTGCTACTGCTGCACAGGGTTCTTTGAAGGGCGTTTTGGACACTACAGAAGAGAAACTCGTGAGTTGTGATTTTAATCATAATCCTCATTCAGCTATTTTCCACAATGATCAAACCAAAGTGATTGATGGTAAGCTCTGTCGCGTTCTGGTTTGGTATGATAATGAATGGGGCTTTTCTAACCGTATGAGTGATACGGCAGTGGCTTTTGCTAAGACAATATAAGAGGACCTCAGGGTCCTCTTTTTATAGGGAAAAGTCTCATTTTTGTGCAATTTTGAGAAAAACAGATAGAGGCTGTTGTTCTCATGCGCTAGAGAGAAGAGGCTATTGAAAAATTGATGATGTGTTTTGTTTTAATACTGTGTCAATACGTGCTTTTAAAAGATGCATGAAAGAGTAAACTTTTAAAAAGTAAGATCTGAACGAGATACCTTTTGAGAAAACGTTAGAAAACAGGAGATGTAAACTCTTTTTCCTAGAAGTAAAAGGAAGCTTTAATGGAGATCAAGTTGAGCCAATGCATTTGTTTGCCACAATGGAATATGAAGATTAAGAGCAATGGTGGGCTTTTGTACATTTGACGATAAAAGCTTTGGATTTTTATTAAGCAAAGGGTGAGAGATAGGCTGTCGTGGATCTCTTGTAAAAGCAAAGAGGGGGATAAGTGGAAAGAAAAGTGGGCAGGGTTGTTGGATGCGTTTTTATTTGAAACAATGGAAAGTGAAGAGGAAGCAGTGATGGGGTTTCGCACACTTGATGATGTTGATGTTTTGGGCAAACGTGTTCTGGTGCGCGTAGATTTTAATGTTCCTATGGCACAGGGCAAAGTTTGTGACGAGACGCGTCTTGTACGGCATAAAGAGACACTCATTGAGCTACAAAAATGTGGTGCTAAACTTATTCTGCTTTCTCATTGTGGTCGCCCCAAAGGAAAGGTAGAGCAAGAGTTTTCACTCCGTCCTGTTGTGCAAGTGCTGGAAAAGATCATTAATCAGCCGGTTGCTTTTGCTCCGGACTGTATCGGTTCGGCGGTGCAGGTTGCAGTTGAGTCATTACAAAATGGTGGTGTTTTACTGCTTGAAAATGTTCGTTTTTATGCTGGTGAAGAAAAGAATGATTGTTCTTTTGCAGAAGCTTTGGCTCATAATGGAGATCTCTATGTTAATGATGCTTTTTCAGTTTCTCATCGTGCCCATGCTTCGGTGGAGGGAATAACGCATTTGTTGCCTTCTTATGCAGGACGCTCTTTGCAAGGTGAATTGCAGGCATTAGAAAAAGGACTTGGCAATCCAGCACGTCCTGTGGTTGCCCTTGTGGGAGGAGCGAAGGTTTCTAGTAAGCTTTTTGTGCTCAATCATTTGGTGGAAAAAGTTGACTCCTTAATTATTGGTGGGGGGATGGCTAACAGTTTTTTAGCTGCGCAAGGTATCCATGTAGGAAAATCACTGTGTGAACATGCATTGATGGAAACGATAAAAAAAATCATTAAAAAAGCGCAAGAGTGTCACTGTACGCTTCTGCTCCCTCAGGATGCTGTCGTTGGATTTCGTTTTGAAAAAGATGCACCGCATCGTCTTTATGACATTGAAGATATTCCACAAGATGGCATGATATTGGATATTGGGACGCGCTCTATTGCGCATATCAATGCTGCGATAGATGAAGCTGCTACTCTTGTGTGGAATGGACCCCTTGGTGTTTTTGAGATGTCTCCCTTTGATAGGGGAACCATTGCCGTTGCACGCCATGCAGCAGAACGTAGTTTGACGGGAAAGTTGGTTTCAATTGCGGGAGGGGGCGATACGGTTTTTGCCCTTAATCATGCCGGTGTTGCCAATGATTTTACTTATCTTTCGACTGCTGGAGGAGCTTTTTTGGAATGGATGGAAGGAAAGACTCTTCCTGGTATTCTTGCTCTCATGCAGGCTTAAAGGGCTTCTTTGAAGGGAAGGTTAAAGAAAAACTATACAGTCGTGTAGAGTGTTTTTTGATAGTGTTGCGCATTTTTAGAAATTAAGACAAAATAAAGAGGAATTTTTTATGAATGAACGGCTTGAAGATATTGCACTTGCTTTGGTGCATGCAGGTAAAGGTATTTTGGCGGCAGATGAAAGTACGGCGACCATTGGAAAGCGTTTTGAAAGCATTGGTGTTGAATCCAATGAAGATAAGCGCCGTGCTTATCGTGAAATGCTTTTTAGTACAAAAGAAGCGATGGAAAACGCCATCTCTGGGGTTATTTTATTTGATGAAACCATTCGGCAAAAAGCATCAACTGGGAAAATGTTGACGGATCTTATTCGGGATTCAGGCGCTTTGCCAGGGATTAAAGTTGATACCGGTGCAAAACCCTTGGCTGCTTTTCCCCAAGAAACAATTACCGAAGGGTTGGATGGTCTTCGTGAGCGGCTAAAAAATTATTATGCTTTGGGAGCACGTTTTGCTAAATGGCGTGCGGTAATTGCTATTGATGAACACACTTTGCCAACAAGAGGCGCCATAAGACAAAATGCACAAGCTCTTGCACGCTATGCTGCCTTATGTCAGGAGTTCAATATTGTGCCCATTGTTGAGCCGGAAGTGTTGATGGATGGATCATCGTGTGGGCATTCAATTACACGCTGCTTTGAGGTGACACGCACTGTTTTGCAGGCTGTCTTTAAAGAATTGTTTGAAGCTCGTGTTCTTTTGGAGGGGATGATTTTAAAGCCCAATATGGTGATTGATGGAAAGGATGCTCGCAAGGCTTCTGTTGAAGAAGTTGCTGAAAAGACTGTCCAAGTGCTTAAACAAACGGTTCCTGCTGCTGTTCCCGGAATTGCTTTTCTTTCTGGAGGGCAGTCTGATCAGGAAGCAACGGCGCATTTATCTGCTATAAATTCTTTGGGCGTATTGCCTTGGAAATTGACCTTTTCCTATGGACGAGCACTGCAAGCAGCTGCCTTAAAAGCATGGGCGGGAAAAGATGAAAATATTGCTGTTGCACAGAAGGCATTTCGTCATCGGGCTCGGATGAACCATCTTGCGGCTTTGGGACAATGGACAAAAGAACAAGAAAAAGCGTGCGATTGAAGCACAAGCCCTGTTTTTAAATGCGGAGAGATTTTGCATGTTTCTGCGTGATTTTTTGTGCCCTCATCATGATAAAAATGGCGGGGGCGTTTTAGACTTGAAAGCTTTCTCAGAGAGTTTTTTCCTTGGACCTTTTAAAAGTCTTTAATGGGTGCTATCGAGAGATAAGATTGCGGGAGAGGTGCAATTTCGAGAAGGGGAGATAATGCTAGGAAATTTGTGAATGCACAGCACTTTAGTATGGTGTCGTTCATGGGTGGGCACTTGCTTTTTGAGTGAAAATCATAAAGCTCATACTGTATTGAAGAGTTTGATATTGTGATATTTTTTCTTTTTCATGTTATCATTACTTGTCATCAGCAGAATTTATTTGATTGCAGTTTTAAAGGTGGATTAAGCGGGTAGATTAGAGAGTTGCGATTTCTGAGCGGATTGGAATACAGCTTATGAAGCTTTTCTGCGTCAGGATAGCTTCCTCTTCAATGGGGGTAGTTTTTCTATTGGCGAACGAATTGAATAACTCTTGCGAAAGAAAATAGATTTGTACCTCAATAAAACACCTATTTTTTGATGATATAATTAAAGATAACTAACTTCATAGCATCTTGGCTTAAAACGGGGGGAGTTGTGGACGGTATCTCTTCTAAAAATAACAGTATATCTTCTAAGAATACAAGCATCAAAAGAAAAAATCGATACGCAGAACAGAGCTTTTCTGCAATTATGATGCGAAAATTGTGCAATATGGTGCGTGGGGTATTCGAAGGGGTCTTTACAGTATTTACTTTCATAATTTTTATTATCTTGCTCAACATACGTGGGCCGGTTCATGCCGTACTAAGCTTCTTTGCAGGTGCGAGTGGATTAGCGTGCTTTTTGTTTTTTTTCGGATACCTCATAGAACGCCGCGAAGCCACAGATGAAGCCCCGCTATATCGTCCGCATTGATGTTAACAATTGGTGAAGGCGTTTCTTCTATTTGCTCCCTGTTTGCTATTTGGGGTTACGACGCTCTCTTATTCTGTTTAGCACCTCCTGGGTATGTTCTTATTCTCCCTGAATAAATAGAGTGCACTTCGTTTGCATACAAATCAAAATGAGAGGCTGTCTGCCTCTCAAATTCTTAATAATTGCTCTCCAAAATAATGACATCAGACCCGCTTTTAATGAAGGGGCTAACAAGCTTTGGTCTTTAAGCTCAAGGCAACCCTTTACAAGTTGCGCCTAACGGCATCCTTGACCTTAAGACAGCAAAACGGTTTATGAACAAACTCTCTTATTAAGCCACATCATCTTTTATTCTTCTCATGCGGTTCTGAAATCATGATATAAAGGGCAAGCTTCTCATCGTGCCTAAATGGTAACTTATCGTGTGTTAAATGGAAAAATGAGAAAAAGCATCTTTATGCAATATAATCCAATTATGATTTATTGATTTAAACATAAAGGGTTTAAAGCCTTCTACAAGACTGATACAATAAAAGGGGGGAAGTTGCCTATCTTAGAAACTAAGGCGTATTTTAGGTGCTCTTGATATAGCTATCTCACCAAATGGTTTTGAAGACTTATCCTTTTAGCTCTATTTATTAAAAGGTCATTTTGAGGGGGCTTGGCTAATGAATGTAAAGGAAAATTAGCACGTAATATTTCGCTTTGCTGGTATAGATGCTGAATGAGTTAATTATCGAGAGGATCACTGAAGAGGGAGCGCTAAAAAATGATGAAAATCCTCCGTACTTCGGTGAATTCGTGGTTGAAGATATAATCGTAGAACTTGGCTTATCTGTTCCTGAAACAGCTGAATGGTTTGAAATGGTTAGGGTGTCAGTTCTGCATATGCTTGACTCGCTATACAAAAAAATTACGATTTCGTGCAAGCTTTAAAACATAAACACCTTAAAGATATATCCTCTTTGTACATGTTCTTATCATCGTTAAAATGCCTTCTTAAAGCACGACAGGGGGTGGCTATAAAATTGAGAGCTGTAAAATATATGGGGCAGGGGGTGAGAAGATGGTGTTCAATCGAAGTACTCTATCCTTATTTTTATGGGCTATGCCTGAAAGAGAGAGCTGGAGAGACGATTTGTGAGCAAAGAGAAAGTGTTTTGAGGTTGCGTGTCTGCAAGAGCAGAACAGTGGTCGTGGTGATATTTAAAAACAATAAATTTGATAAAATTTTACAATTTTGCCAAAAGCCAGTTTATTATAAAAGCTGTTGCTTATACGCGCTCATACAAAAGTTATAAGAAGCCCAAAAGTGCTAAAAAAGTCTTTGCTCTTTTTCAATAAGACGGATCTGCAAACAATATTCAAAAAGTGTTCGTGTTTTTGAAAGAGCATAAAAGGATACTCTTGCAATAGAGAGAAGCGTATTTGTGAGTTACAATTTGTCATGATTTTCGGTAAACACTATTGTTTAGAGCGGTGAGAGAGGGCATGAAAAAATTTTAATATTCAGTTTTTTAAAGAGTGTGGTCAGTCTTTAGGATAGAGCTTGTGTCCCTAGAGCCTATCAAGTGAGCCCGCATAAAGGCTTCAAGAAAGCGAGCACCTATTATACTTTTTGCCAGCGTATACTCTTTTGACAGCCCTTAGAACGTAAAGGGGCAAGGGAGGTATTTTACCTCTTTCTTGTACCGTTTTACTCCACACACCAACTCTGCTTGTGATGAGCAAGCCAAGAGATTTTGTTTGACTCACTATGAGGGTTTGACATGAGAAAATCCTATGGTATTCATGATCTTTCATGAAAAACAATGAATTATCCTTATAAATCAACGTGACAGTGCTGTTATGAAGAGAACTCCTTGCACATCTTAATAGCCCATAGAGATTAACTGGGTATTATTTTATATTCTGTACACAGAAGTGTCTTTATAAAAATACTCCATCTTGCGCAGAAAAAAGAACAGCCCGTTAAAAAAGAAAAACATCTCAATGCTTGCTTTTCTTTTTTCCATGAGAGATTTAAATTGATAAGCCTGTCTGAAAAGAGTGCTGTTTATGCCCTTAAAGATACTGCTCTTGTATCAAGATCACTTACTCAGGCGAAAATTGGAGTTTTGCGAGGTAAGCATAAACGCCATTTTTTGCCACAAGTTCGGCATGGGTTCCTTCTTCCACAAGGGCGCCTTTATCCATCACAAGAATACGATCAGCTTTTAAAATTGTTGCCAAACGATGTGCAATGACCAAGGTTGTACGATTTTGCATCAATCCTTCTAAAGCGTCTTGCACCAACTTTTCACTGTTTGCATCTAAAGCAGATGTTGCTTCGTCAAGTAGTAACAGGGGCGCATTTCTTAAAATTGCCCGTGCAATACCAATGCGTTGTTTTTGCCCCCCAGAAAGCATGGTACCACGTTCTCCTACTTGCGTATCCAAGCCATCTGGTAAAGCTTGAATAAATTCAAGTGCATTAGCCGCTTTAGCGGCAGCAAGGATTTCCTCTTCATGGGTAGTTTCAGTTCCAAAAATAATATTATCACGCAATGTTCCATCAAAAATGGCGACATCTTGTGGAACATAGGAAATTGCACTGCGTAAATCTTGTAAAGAAAGGCGATTAATTTCCATGCCATCCAACCGAATTGTTCCATTTGTCGGATCATAAAAACGAAGGATCAAAGAAAAAATGCTGCTTTTTCCTGCTCCAGAAGCCCCAACAAAAGCAACCGTTTCGCCTGCTTTTACAGAAAATGAAAGCGAGCGTAAAACCTTCTCTTGTGGTCTAGAAGGATAAGTAAAATCAACCTGATCAAAAACAAGTTCACCTCGAATAGGTTGCTCTAATGATAAAGCATTTTTAGGTGCTACAATAGTAGGTTGCTCTTGTAACAATTCGGCAAGCCGTTCAGCAGCGCCTGCTGCTTGGATTAATTCTGCTCCCAGTTCCGATAATTGCGCAAAAGTAGAAGCTCCAAAAACCGCATAAAGGACAAATTGCCCTAATGTTCCTCCTGTCATCGTTCCATTCAAAACATCACGCGATCCAATCCATAAAACAGCAACCACACTGCTAAAAACCAAAAAAATTGCAAACCCCGTAAAAAAGGAGCGCAAGATTACAGAAGCACGTGCTGTTTGAAAAGCACGTTCTATCAATTGTGAAAAACGTATTGTAACGAGTTTTTCAGCGGTAAAAGCTTGCACAGTGCGAATAGCGCTTACCTGCTCTGTAGCAACAGCATTGGCATCTGCGAGACGATCTTGCGCCGCGCGGGTACGAGAGCGAACTTTACGTCCAAAGACTACCAAGGGAATGGCCACAACAGGAATAGCCGCTAAAACCAACAAAGACAATTTAGCATTGGTGATCACCATCATCACGACGGCTCCGATCACGATAATCAGCTGACGTAAAGCGGTAGAGGCGGTAGAGCCCACAGCTAATTTTATTTGTGTGGTATCTGTTAGAAGCCTTGAAACAATCTCTCCTGAATGTGACCGATCAAAAAAAGCAGGAGAAAGTTTCATAATATGGACAAACACATCACGCCGTAAATCGGCAACAATCCGTTCTCCCAAGGTGATAACACAGTAATAACGGGCTGCTGAAGCAAATGCGAGAAACAAGGCTAAGATAAACAAAATTCCAAAGTAAAAATTGATATGTCCATGGCTTGAAGTAGAAAACCCATGATCAAACATTTGGCGGATAGCCACAGGCAAAGCTAATGTGACAAGAGCAGCAACAGATAACGCTAGAAAAGCAAAGATAAACAACCAACGATAGCGCAAAAGATAAGGAACAAAAATTGCAAGCGAAGAGAATGAAGATTTCTTAGGGGAAGACTTTGTCGATTTTTCTGAACGAGAACGTAATGTCATAAAATTTTGCTCACTGTATTGGATTTGTAACACTTGATACAATGATGTATCTTGAACACTTGTTTTTTGATGCGTGCTCAGTTATAGGAATAAATACTTTAATCAATGTATCAAAAAGACAAAGGAAGTGCACTTAAAAAAACAAGCAAGTGCTATTTCATTCTATAAACGCAAAAGGTTTGACGCATGAAAGCGAATATTCACCCCAACTATCACAAAATTACCGTTGTTATGACGGATGGAACCCAATATACGACGCGCTCTACTTGGGGAAAAGAAGGCGATACTCTTAATCTAGATATTGATCCAAGAACGCATCCGGCATGGACAGGTGGCTCCCAAACGCTCGTAGATCGTGGTGGTCGTCTTTCTAAATTCAAAAATCGTTTTGGTAATATTGGCATGTAAAAGCCTCCTCTTTATGGGGTACAAGGGTTTTAAACAAAACGATTGCAAACGATGAGTTTTTGATCCTATCAAAGAGTGCACTTTAAATATTAATTCAAAAACGCATCCGACATAAACAGATGGGTCTATAAATCATTGTGGTTGCGTTTTTTAAATTCAAAAATCATTTTGAAATACACGCAAAAATCCTTTCTTCCCTAGAGTATAAAGACTTGAAATAAAATAATTGCAAACTTTTCTTCTTTTTTGGAACTGAACATACCCACGGAGAGGAAGTATTTTCCGCTTCTAAAGCTGCCAATGTATTTGAATTTATTCAAGCTTTACCAAACGTCTTTGATACGCAAGTAGAAGAACGTGGTACTATGCTTTCTGGGGGCAAAAACAACGCATTGATATTGCACGGGCGATTTTAAGAAATGCAGCCCTCTTGTTGCAAGCCGGCACCATCATTGTATTTGCCAACTCGTGGATGTTGCTACAGCCCTTGGCACTTGAGATAATTTATTATAGGCATTTTAAGTCCTTTCTTAATAGTTTTTTTTTATTCACGCGGGCTCTCTCCGCTTGTAACGTGCAAAAGACATGGTTTTGATTGGTTCACCATGGAACAGGTTTGAAATGAGAGAATCTTACGGTATTCGGGATTCTCATTCAACATACAAGACAATGAATTATTATTATAAATCAAAATTTTGCCACTTGATGAAGCAAGATTTGCTTTAGATGCAAACAGTGAAAAGTTGGTGCAAAATGCCTTAGAAGGATTGATGCAAATCATACAACCTTGGTCATTGCACATCGTTTGGCAACAGTTTTAAAAGCAGATCGTATTCTCGTGATGGATAAAGGCGCTTTTGTGGAAGAAGGAACACACAACTCATTATAAAAAATAATGTTTATGCGCATTTGGCTAAACTGCAATTCTCATCTGAGTAAGTGATCTTGATACAAGAGCAGTATCTTTAAGGGCATAAACAGCACTCTTTTCAGACAGGCTTATCAATTTGAAACTCTCATGGAAAAAAGAAAGGCAAGCATTGAGATGTTTTTCTTTTTTAATAGGCTGTTCTTTTTTTTTGCCTGAGATGAAGTATTTTTATAAAGACACTTCTGTGTATAGAATATAAAACGATATCCAGTTAAATCGCTATGGACTATTAAGATGAGCGAGGAGTTCTCTTCATAACAGCACTGTCACGTTGATTTATAATGATAACTCATTGTTTTTCATGAAAGATCTTACATGGAATTTCTCGTTTCAAATTTGATTATGTTGCATTAGTCAAAACCATGTCTCTTGCATATACCAAGCAGAGAGAGCTCGCGTGAAGTAAAAATACTTAAAGAAAGAATAAGTCTTCTTCATGAAGCGTCTCAAGTTTTAGGGGCTGTAGTAATATTGAGGGGATTAGGAAAGTGTATGATGATGTCGCTTTACTAAAAAAGAGCCGATAAATGAGTAGAAAGATGCTTTTTATCAATTTTATAAAACAAGGTGAGCACGCAGCCATGTTTTGCTGTGTTAGGCTTTTGAGTACTTTGAACCAATATTGTGGGAGTGCATTTTAAGAATTATAAAGCTCTTCTTAAAAGTGCATAAATCATTAGAGCAGTACAATTAAATACAAATTGTTTTATTTTACCAATAAAAATATCTATATTTTGTTTATTTTTTTCATAAAAATAGAATATATAGCAAATCCTGAATCAATTATATACATATTGATACAATATCGAGGGATCGATAAAAGAGCTGCGTTAAATATTGGTGAGGATAGAAGAAAGCAAGAATGAGTGATCACGATACTTTCATAGTTATAGTAGGAATAGTTATAATAGGGAGCATAATCTATAGTCTTTGGTTAGCAAATTATCAGAAAAAGCAATTAATTGAACAACTTGAACAGTTTGAGAAATTACTGCAGCTAAAAGATCGAGAGTGCGCGATATACCAAAATATTATTGCACAATGGGAACAAAGGCTTGTTAAAAAAACTCAAAAAATATCGCCAAAATGGATTAAACAATGGGATGAAGAAGCAAAGCATTGGGAAAGAGATTTACTGGAGATAAAAAATCCTGAACATTGGCTATCTTCTGAATCGAGCGGACAATGGCCTTTGATGGTAAAAGATATTTGTATGCAAGGATATGGAGAAGCGTGGTTTTTGTATGAAAAGGCGCTGACAAAAGAACTGACTGATGAACATATCAAAAAAATAAATGAATTAATGATGCGTCCAATTTTTAAAGAAACTTATCCTAAAGTTGTGCGATTCATGAGACAGAATGGTGTCACATTACGAAAGTTTGTGGACCCTTTGACGAAAAAAAAGCGCTATAAGCCTACAATGCTGTTGTTTCATTGGTGGTTATATATGATTGATGATATGATTACGGCTGAATATGAACAGCAACTACAAGACAAGGCTT
This sequence comes from Bartonella sp. CL436QHHD, assembly GCF_042195105.1. NCBI lineage: Bacteria > Pseudomonadati > Pseudomonadota > Alphaproteobacteria > Hyphomicrobiales > Bartonellaceae > Bartonella > Bartonella sp. CL436QHHD. The sequence continues at coordinate 443,052 of NZ_JBHINR010000032.1, forward strand.
CAGGATACTATGAAGAGTTAAAGTCTTTGGAAATTTATTATGAAGATATACCTAAATATACAGAATATGAAACGCTAGAAGAGATACTGTCTTGTTGGTATCTTAGTCTGCCTAGAGATGCTGAATTACTATGCATTTGTAAAAGAGAGCTTCTAGCATTATTGTATGATATTTCCAGTGCTTATAAAGCGGCAAGAAAAACTTTTATTTACTATAAGCAGCTTATTGATACGGTAAAAGAAGGATATATGGCCTTTGATAAGGATTGTCGTTACTCCACGGTTAGAAATGACATTGATGTTTGTAGAGAGAAAGATAAAGAAAAGAAAAAGGGGTTGCGTATTGCTAAAGAGACTCCAACATATGAAAAAGCCTATAAATTAGGAGTCATAGAATGGATGAAGTGGTCAAGTAAGAAATGTGATAATCAATGGATCTTTTGGAAAATGCTTGTCAAAATAGGAAATTCAAAAGAAAAATTAAAAATCATTTTTGGTGATGAAAAGGTAAATGCACTGGAAGAGGCTATCAAAAAAGATCAAGAACAGTTCGTGAGCGAATTTCAAGAAGCAATTCTCGAGAACAAAAATGTGCATTTTTATAAATCCCATGCCTATTTGATACATACTTTAGAATAATGCTGAAAAGAAGGAGAAGCTGATAACAATTGTATGAATCTGTGAATTTACTGAAACCTCTGTTATCACACGCGGTGGTGAAACATATTGATAAGCAGTGAGAGTAATGTACAGCAGCTCTTACCAAAAAGGAGAGAGTGGGCTCTTCTAGAGTCAAGTTTTTGCGCGCAGTGTAAGAGTGATCTCTCAAGAGAAGTAGGAGAGGTTTTTGCCTCAGGTGCGATAATTGTTTCTTGTGGCGTTTGGTTGTGATGTTTTTTTGTTTATTGCCTTTTTCAGTTTGTTTGGAGGGGGATTTGAATAACAGAAACGTCAATAAGGTAAGCTATTGGGGATTGCTTTTGTGGTGGGTATAGCGGGTATATTTTTTATTCGTGATGATGTTTTTGTCACTATCTAATCAGTTATTTCCTATCGTTATTTGAAAGAAAATTTAAAACTTTCTCTTCACGTGTTTTTTTAAAGTTCTAAGGGTTTTGTAAAAAAACTGTAAGAATTAAATGCTTTTTTGAAGTTTTTTTTATAGTTTGATGCGAATGTGTTTATTGCAAGCAATGATGTGTTTTTGCGGAATATATCGCTACCGCCTTCTTTATCGGTGACAAAACCACCTGCTTCACGAACCATCAGTATTCCAGCAGCCATATCCCAAATGTGCAGGTTATCTCCCCAAAAACCATCGGTTTTTTCTGCGGCGACATAAGCTAAATTCGAGAGCAGCAGCACCAAAACGGCGAAGTTTGGCAACTTCCATCATTATATTGCGTAATTCAATAAGATAGGTTCCATGATTTGGACGACCAAAATGAGGCATTTCCCGTGGCAATGACACAATCTTCTAGTCTACGCCGTGCAGAAACGCGACAGCGTCGGTTATTGAAAAAAGCACCACACCCGCGTTCTGCGGTGAAGAGTTCATCACTCACGGGATTGTAAATGACACCAGCAACGATTTTTCCTTGGCTTTCTAAGGCAATGGAAACAGCAAAAAAGGGAATGCCATGGAGAAAATTTGTGGTGCCATCTCAAAGGGTCAATAATAAAACGGTGTTGTGAATCTTCTCCAATGATTTCTTCTGACTCTTCCATCAGAAAACCAAATTTGAAGCGCGCTTTGCTTAATTCATTGAAAATAATTTTTTCCGCTTTGCGATCTGCTTGGCTGACGTAATCTGCTAGATCTTTTCTGAGGTTTAAATGCCTTTTTTGAGGGTTTTTTCTAATTTTAGGCGAATGTGTTCATTGCCGGCAATGATATTTTTTTTGCGGAATATATCGCTACCGCCTTCTTTATCGGTGACAAAACCACCTGCTTCACGAACCATCAGTATTCCAGCAGCCATATCCCAAATGTGCAGGTTATCTTCCCAAAAGCCATCGGTTCTTCCAGCAGCAACATAAGCTAAATCAAGAGCAGCAGCACCAAAACGGCGAAGTCCGGCAACTTCTGCCATCACATTACGTAATTCAATAAGATAGGCTCCATGATTTGGGCGACCAAAATGAGGCATGCCTGTGGCAATGACACAATCTTCTAGTCTGCGCCGTGCAGAAACGCGACAGCGGCGGTCATTGAAAAAAGCACCACACCCGCGTTCTGCGGTGAAGAGTTCATCATTCACGGGATTGTAAATGACACCACCAACGATTTTCCCTTGGCTTTCTAAGGCAATGGAAACAGCAAAAAAAGGAATGCCATGGAGAAAATTTGTGGTGCCATCTAAAGGGTCAACAATAAAACGGTGTTGTGAATCTTCGCCAATGATTTCTTCTGACTCTTCCATCAGAAAACCAAATTTGGGGCGCGCTTTGCTTAATTCATTGAAAATAATTTTTTCCGCTTTGCGATCTGCTTGGCTGACATAATCTGCTGGTCCTTTCAAAGACACTTGCAAATTTTGCACTTCACCGTAATCACGTACCAACGAGCGTCCTGCTTTCATTGCAGCTTGCACCATGACATTCATGACTGCAGAATGGGCCATTTTTTATTCCTTTATTTATCTTTTTCATTTGCACGACGCAAATAAATCAACTCATTGGTGTCTACAATGATACGTTCACCAGCATTCATAAAGGGGGGAACAAGAATACGAATCCCGTTTTCAAGAATGGCGGGTTTATAAGAGGAGGTAACCGTTTGTCCTTTGATGGCAGGATCGGCTTCCGCAATCGTGACAGCAACTTGATCAGGAAGTGAGATGCCAATAGGCTTTTCTTGATAAAGTTCAACTGTGACAGTCATCCCATCTTGGAGAAACGCAGCACGTTCACCAACAAAATCCTTTTGAAGTTCAAGTTGTTCATAAGATTCTGAATCCATAAAGACCAAAGCATCCCCTTGTTGATAAAGAAATGTGAAATCCTTTTGTTCAAGGCGCACGCGTTCAACGGTCTCAGCAGCGCGAAATCGTTCATTAAGTTTTGTACCATCAATCAAATTTTTCATTTCAACTTGGTTAAATGCACCACCTTTTCCTGGTTTTACAGCGTTGCATTTAACTGCAACCCATAAACTTCCTTGATGTTCGATCACATTACCAGGGCGAATTTCATTGCCATTAATTTTCATCGTTTCTATCCAATTCTATTCTTGCAAAAAGAACTCTCTTGTTGTCTTTATGGCGCTTTTCTTTGCTGCCTTTAACAGTCAAGCTCTTTTGTTATTTTCGGGCTAAAATCCCTTTGATTAACCTTGCGGCTCTCTCATGGTCCTGTGTGCTCTTTATGGGCTTTCTCCTGCTTTTTGCAAAGAGAAAAGCTTAAGTAAAAAAGGACCTTTATGTATTTTTGCTTTTCAGTTCTTTGCAAGACCATAAAAAGCGCTCAGACGCAAGCTTTTTAAAAATTTGCACAAAAATTTTTTAGAATTTTTGGGGAAATTTATCCCGTTGTGTCGTAAAATATCATCATTGATGGCAATGATATAATTGATGGTAATGATATAAGTTCCCTAAAACCATGAGGTGTTTTTAATTAAGAATATGTGAATACGGAGTTTATTATGAGTGTCTCATGGGATAGAGCGTGGTGTGTGTTATCGCGGGGTGTTCGTTTGTATTCTTATCAGAGATCAGCTGTAAAAAGGCTTTCTGTTTTATCGAGGTTAGGACTCTAAATTTTTTTAAAAGCAGGTATTTTTCTGTACTTGATGCGATTTCATCATGAGAGTACGGGGGCTGTTGTTTTGTTAAGATATCAGCATAGAAAAAGGAAAGTAGAACATTTGAGATATCGGCCATTTCTTTTAAACGCCCTGCGCTGACACGATTTAAGCCGTTTTCATATTTCTGGATTTGTTGGAAAGTGGCACCTAAATGTTAACCTAATGTTTTTTGAGACATTTTTAGCATTTTTCGTCTCAAACGAATTTTTTGCCAATGAATTTGCCACTGAAAATGTCGTTATAAGGATTTTACCAAGACCCTAGAAAATGCTACACGGGATATAGAAAACTCTTCAGCTGCTTCAATCACAGATAGTCCAAGTTTTGCATTTACATCTTCGCGTAACAATTCACTAGGGTGTGGGGCATTTTCATTATTTTTAGTATTCTTCTTTTCTTAAATCTTAAAGCTATAATTTACACTATTTTGTATTGTCACAATCTATAATAAAATTTATCCACTCTGGCTAAAAATGAGGTTTTTTATTGAGGTGCAAATCTCTTTGCCTTTCGCAAGAGCTTTTAAGTCTTTACGTGTAAAATATAGAGAATGTTTACATTAAATAGCGGGTTCATCTGGGCTGAGTACTTATATGAGCACGTAGTTCTCCGTTCACACTATACTGAAAAAGAGACACTATAGTGCTACTATTTAATTTTATTCTATACCTCAAATTCACACCCATGTTTTGTTGCTTTTGAGGTTGATCTGTATAGATCACATTATATCCATTCCGTCGCAACAGATTGATAAATAAAGGAGTAAAGTTGTCTGCTGTATTATTTTTCTTTATAAGAAATGTGGTTGTAGCTGGTGGTAGAGGTCTCTTGATATCGCTAATAAATTTGTTAGCGACTAATTGTGCCTGACGCTTTGTAAGACTTTGATCAACATAATTTGATGAATAATTGCCTACAGATGCGCAACCAGCCACCAACACAACCGGTGACAGCAATAAATATTTTAACATCTTTAATTCCCCTTACTTATTGTTGCTCTTTATTTGCGAAGCTCCTCTTCCAGAAATAAGAGCAACTTTACTTATAGCACATTAACAACATATCGGTATCTAATCAATCGGTTAATTAATCAATGAATAATGGTTTCAGCTGTAAAGGCTGCTTGAAGTGCTTCTGGTGGCGTATATTTTAATAAACTGCTGCTTTTAGTGATTATGATAAAAAAGCAATTTTTTGCGTTTGCATGTTAAGATCATGTCCTCCATCTCTATTATAAAATGATGTGTTAAGTGTTATTCCAGATTGATCAAAAAAATTTTCAAGCATTGCTTTTTGAGGGATATCTTTTTTTAAATACGTATGAATGCTTATCCTGTTTGCTGTAAAATACTATCGTTTGAGGTGTGGTGCTATAAGGTATCAAATTTTGCACATGTGATGTTTTTATGAGAGTGTGTGGTGAATATTTGAGGGAGCTTGTCCGGATAATCTTGTGAAATGAACCACATAAAATGGGAAGCTAAAAGAGTTCTGTTCTGAGAAGACGGATTGTTTCCCAACTGGATAGGGAAGGGGCTTCTGTCCTTTGAGGGGTGGGAGGCAAGTCAAGAATAGAGAGTGTAGCGCCCTATATTATGATGTTAAAAGCTTTCATTTTGATCAGAGAGTAATTGTAAAATGGCTCTTTGTTTTATCGAGGTTAGAACTCTAAATCTTTTGAGCAGCAGGTATTCTTCTGTACTTGATGCGATTTCATCATGAAGGTATGGGGGCTGTTGTTTTGCTGAGGTGTCCGCATAGAAAAAAACAAGTGGAACATTTAAGATATCGGCAATTTCTTTTAAACGCCCTGCGCTGACACGATTTAAGCCGTTTTCATATTTCTGGATTTGTTGGAAAGTAACACCTAAATGTTGACCTAATGTTTTTTGAGACATTTTTAGCATTTTTCGTCTCAAACGAATTTTTTTGCCAATGAAAATGTCGTTATCAAGATTTCTGGCTCGCATTTTAAAGTCCCCGCCGGTTGCGAGCGCCCTCGCGTTGGTATTCCGGGAGCTTGAAAATACTGAACTCAAATCAGCCTTTTTGCTTTTAGTGCTGAGAGCACCTGGACATAGCAAAAACTCCCGGAATTCCGGGATACCCACAAAGTGGGGTCAATTCATGTTTGAGTTTTCGGGTTTTCAAGGCCCTATTGGTCGTTGCGTATGCGACCAAAACATCTTTTAATTCATAAAGTAATTTTAGGAAATTTACAATAAAAAATAGCTTTTTACTGAGAGGCGGCGTGTTTTTCGTCCAAGAAAAAAGAATGAAAAAATAGAGCTTTCGGAATTTTCAGGATAGCCTAGCTCTTTTGCTTATTGGGTATTGTTTGCTTAAGCAAATGATACCAGTGCGTTTTCTTTACCAATGAAAATGTCGTTATCAAGATTTTTGGCTCGCATTTTAAAGCCCCCTCCGAGTGCGAGCGTCCTCGCGTTGGTATTCCGGGAGCTTGAAAATACTGAATCCGAATCAGCCTTTTTGCTTTTAGTGCTTAAAGCACTTGGACAGAGCAAAATCTCCCGGAATTTCTATAAATTTTATCTTTTTGATGCAGAGAGGAGTATTTTAAAAAACAGGAAGGAGCTTTATTGCTTCTTTGTGCGCTTTTTCTAGTTGTGCCTTATCCATGCCTTGGAGCATTATTTCAAGATCAGGAGCTTGCATTTTTGCCTCCTTTGCGAGCATATACCATGCCGCTGCCATTATTATATCGCCTTTTGTTCCTGTGCCATCTCGATAAAGCCTTGCAAGGGAAATCTGTGCTGGTGCTACCATGTTGATCGCATTTCTTTGAAGTAAATGAAAAGCACGCTGAAAATCTGTTTCTCCTCCACGCCCCTGTACAAGCCATTGTGCTAAATGAAGTTGAGCTTTTAAGTGGTTGTTTTGAGCCGCTACCTCCATGAGCTTGCGGGCATTGCGATCATCTTTTGGTCGCTTTAACGTGCCTAAGGAAAGAATTTTTGCAGCAGAAAAAGCAGCATCAGCATCCCCAAGAGCAGCACCTTTTAAGTACCATTTTAAGGCTTGCTCTATTGCTTCATTTTCACGACTTTGGGAAGAAACACCAGGGAGAGCTTGTTTTTCCTGTGAGGCTTTATAAAGAAGCAGTTGTCCATAATAAAAATAGGCTTCCTTGACGCCTGCTTTGACAGCTTTTTGAATGAATTGCTCACCAAGTCCTTGATTTTGTTTTATAAAGTTACCATCAAACAACATAAGTCCATAGCGTAGTTGTGCTTGGGGTTCCCCCTGTTTTGCAGCGCGTTCAAACCATAAAGCAGCACGCGCACCGTCAATAGGAACAGCACATCCTTCCATATAAATTCGGGCAAGAAGAGTTTGTGCAAAAGGATCATTTTTTTCAGCACGTCGGAGTGCTTCACGAAAAGCTTTTAAATAATAACCTTGGATGTAATAGTCATAGGCTTGGTCATAGTCTCCAGCTTTTAAGGGCTGAAAGGGTTCTTGAGTGTTTGAAGCTTCTTGAATCGTATTGAAAGAGCTTTCAGAATTTGAGATTTCTTCAGTGTTTCCCGCTGAAATTACAGCAGAACTTGCAAGCCCAATCACGCCTAAGATAAGCAGCTTCACGCTTCTCTTGATCATGGTGTTTTCTCCTCATTACCGATCAGAATTTTCACATTTTTTTTTCATCATTACAAGCCGTATAAGAATTTCATTTCTATATTACTTTTTATCTCTCAGTTTTTCGTCTTGGTTCAAGGTAGGGTTGGGTAAGTTAAAAAAGTAGCATAAATGTCGACGAGAGACAGACTGTTTAAAACAGTTCTGTTAAAAATAATACAGTCCTGTTAAAAATAATAATGATGAGGGGTTATCGTATGTAAAGATGCTTATCTTCTATTATATCAATGGCTTATCCCCATAAAATGAAAAAATGCTTACAATGGAGGTTGCTTTTAAAAATACGTATGAATGCTTATGAATAGCACACACTATCGCGTTATGTTAGTTTGCATTCTCATCAGAGATCAGCTGTAAAAAGGCTTTCTTTTTTACCGTTGTTAGAACTCTAAATCTTTTGAGCAGCAGGTATTCCTCTGTGCTTGATGCGATTTCATCATGATGATATGGGGGCTGTTGTTTTGTAATGATATCGGCATAAAAAAAGGCAATGGGAACATTCAAAATATCAGAAATTTCCATTAAACGCCCTGCGCTGACACGATTTAAGCCTTTTTCATATTTTTGAATTTGTTGGAAAGTGACACCTAAAGCGTGTCCTAAAGTTGTTTGAGACATTTTTAGCATTTTTCGTCTCAAACGAATTTTTTTGCCAATAACTCAAACGAATTTTTTTGCCAATAAAAAGATCAATATTAAGATTTTGAGATTGCATTTTTCCCCGCCGGTTGCGAGCGCCCTCGCATGAGTATTCCGGGAGCTTGAAAGTACTGAAATCTAATCAGCTTTTTTTGCTTTTAGTGCTTAAAGCACCTGGACATAGCAAAAACTCCCGGAATTCCGGGATACCCACAAAGTGGGGTAAATTCATGTTTAGATTTTCGGGCTTTCAAGACCCTCTTGGTCGTTGCGTATGCGACCAAAACATCTTTTAATTCATAAAGTAATTTTAGGAAATTTACAATAAAAATTAAAATAGTGTCTCTTAACGTGTCGTTTCTTAAAATGGAGGGGTGGCATGTTTTGCATTCAAGCAATAAAGTGTTCACAAAGGGGACTTTGAATAGCGCACGCTATCCGTGTGATGTTAGCTTGCATTCTCATCAGAGATCAGCTGTAAAAAGGCTTTCTTTTTTACCGTTGTTAGAATTCTAAATCTTTTGAGCAGCAGGTATTCCTCTGTGCTTGATGCGATTTCATCATGGTGGTATGGGGACTGCTGTTTTGTTAAGATATCGGCATAAAAAAAGGAAAGTGGAACATTCAAGATATCGGAAATTTTCTTTAATCGCCCTGCGCTGACACGATTTAAGCCTTTTTCATATTTTTGAATTTGTTGGAAGCTTACGCCTAAAGCGTGCCCTAAAGTTGTTTGAGACATTTTTAGCATTTTTCGTCTCAAACGAATTTTTTTGCCAATGAAAATATCATTATCAAGATCTTTGGTTCGCATTTTAAAGCCCCCGCCGGTCGCGAGCGCCCTCGCATGAGTATTCCGGGAGCTTGAAAATACTGAGTTCTAGTCAGCCTTTTTGCTTTTAGTGCTTAAAGCACCTGGACATAGCAAAAACTCCCGGAATTCCGGGATACCCACAAAGTGGGCTCATCTTTACGCTAGAACTTAGGGTTTTCAAGGCCCCTTTTGGTCGTTGCGTATGCGACCAAAACATCTTTTAATTCATAAAGTAATTTCAGGAAATTTACAATAAAAATAGTTTTTTACTTAAAAAATTTGTTTTTTATGAGAGGCTATCCGCTTCTTAAATCTCTCTGGAATGATTGTCAAAATCATGACATCAGCCCCCGTGTTTTTTGAGAGGGTTAAAAAGCCTTAAGTTTTAAGATCAAAAGAACTTTGGACGCTTAAAAGTTAAACATTTTCAATTCGCTAATATTGACAACATAGACAAGAGTAATTATCTCCAATATTCAGGAATAGAAAGGACATATATTATGAAGCCCACCCTTTCTCCGCTAATTTCAGAGTTCGAAACCGTTGAACAGGAAAGCAGCTACACTGCATGGCTGCGCGATAAGGTAGCGAGCAGTCTTGCAAATCCATATCCTCCTATTCCGCATGATGAGGTTATGGCTGAAATGGAAGTTATAATCAGTCAGCTTGAAGCTGAACAGGACAAGTGATGCTTCCGGTTGTTTGGTTGTCTTCGGCGCGTGACGATTTGCGTCAGATGTTACCTATATTGCTCGCGAAAATCCATCTGCTGCGCGCCGCCGAATGAAAAGGTTTTTGGAAGCATCCGTACTGCCATTGGCTGAACATCCATATTTATACAGACAGAGTGAGAAGGTATTAGGATTACGAGAAATTGTAGCGCATCCAAATTACCTTATATTGTATCGAGTAGCTGCACATAAAATCGAAATTGTAGCTGTAGTACATGCCCGACGTGAATTTCCTATTTTTCTTTAATCTAATGAGAGACTGCCTCTTAAACCTTTCTGGAACAATTACCAAAATCATGACATCAGCCCCGCGTTTATCAAAGAGACTAAAATGATTTCTTCCACGGTAATGAATTCACGCGCGGTCTCTTCATTAAAATTTGCACAATCGCTTGCTGTTTGAAGAAGGGGGGGGTGATCGTTTCTCTGTGCTATAGGATGTGTGTCTGTGGAATGTGGTGGGGTGGCATGTGGTTTTGGGCGTGCGCTTTAAAAAATAAACATAAGCATTATTCAAATTTACTTTAATGCATGAATTGTATCTGTATTAAAAGAGAAATCAGCTTTTTGTAAGCGCTTAATAAGTTTGGGAAATGTTTCGTTTACGTGTTCTTTAAAAGAAAGGTAGTAAACTCCACCAACATCTGAAAGCATTTCAATGCCTTCTTTTTGTAGAATAGCAATCCTCTCAAGAGGAAGTGTGGCAGCTAACATGCCCATTTCGAAAATAACGTTTTGTCGTGCACGGGGTTGAATTTTTTCTGCACCTTGAGATATAGCATAACCCATGTCATCATGCGTGAGGAGTACAATACCAAAACTTATAGAACTGTCACAAATTTCTTTTTTCAAAGTTTGAATGATGGGTAAACCATTACCACTCGTGTTTTGTAAGATGTATGGTTCGAGACCAAGCTTGAGAAGAACATTTTCAAGCTCCGTTAAGGCATAACAATCATGACCATGAACGATAAAAATTTTTTTATTTGAAGGATTGGAGGCAGTTTTTGAGGAAGGAATCGTTGATGTTTCTTCTATATGCTTTGCTAAATCTTCTATTAACTTTTGTTTTATGTTTTCTTTGCCTTGAACGTTGATTGTTCCTGTACTTTCATACCAATTAATAACGCCTCCTTCGGAGGTTTTGATCTGATATCCTTTAGAAGAATTAAGTGATAGAGACTTAGTTTCTATGATTTTATATCCAGCTGTTTTAACTATATCTTTAAGGTCTTCGAAGGTGCCGCTATATTTCACTGTTTATATTCTTTCAATATCGCTGGTTATTAATATAAAATGTTGATTTATTTTTATAACTATTTGAATTTAAATAGCTTTATGATTTCATTTTCTTATACAATGCACAAAAAGAGACGGTCACCTTCCATTCAATTGATTGAAACGTGGGAAAACTTGACTAAATGATGGGAAATTTTACTGCGTGATGAAGCGATCTGATTGAATTGTGAATGAACGAAACGAATTTTTCTCCTATTTGTATATGCCGTTATGTGCTCTATATAAGAAACACGAAAGTTAACGCTTTATTTATAAATTCTCCTCCTATATTACAAGGGGGTGTTCTCACATTTTTCTTGCATTGTTTTAAGCAGTATTAAGGGGTTGTCGTTCCCCAAAATGACTTCTTCTACAGCAATGAATTCACATCCAGTCTTTAAGACTTCATCAAAGGTTGAAAAATCGCTTCCTGCTTGGATAATGGCGGGGGTTTGCATAATTTCTGCCCACCATGTTGCTAACTGGAGATTGCGGGGGTGCGCTTGGGGTTTTTTATCAGCCCCGAGTTTTCCAAAGAACAGGTAATCAACACCTGTTTCCGCTGCAAGCATAGCACTATGGCGATTGCGTAAATTGCCAAAGCCTATGATTTTTTGTTCCTTTTGCTGATTTTTGAAGCTTTCAAGAGCGTTAAGATCATCTTCTATGTGCAATCCATCAGCCTTTATGCGTCCAGCAATGCGGCTGTCATCAGCGATGAGAAGGGCTGCGTCATGATGTTGAATATCTTCTGCGTAAGTTTGCGCTTGTTGTTGTAAAAAAGAGCCATCATCTTTCAACCTTTCAGAATCATGGAGGATGACGCATGCAAAAGACTTTGTTTGCAAAATTTGCTGCAAAAATGTGTGTGGGGTGTTGCGCCGAACATCAAGTGTTAAAATCAACTGAGGGAAAAGAGGTGGATCAATTGGTTTATTTTTTTGTTGTGTCATGTCAAATCCCTGTTTCTTAGAAAAAATAACGCTTAAAAATTAAAGTTTCATTCTATTATGCTTATTTGTGATAAAAGTGACCACCATTTTCACGTAGTTTAAAGGATTTGTGGGTGTGTGGGAGCCTGCTTATGAGAAATGAAAGTGTTTTAAAGCATAATATGTTGCCTTTTTGTTGTGATACACGTATGGACGTTTTTCGTTCTTTTGCCTTTAAAAAACTTTTGCCTTTTAAAAAATAAACGCTTAAAATGAAACTTGACACTTAAAAATTAAAATTTCATCCTGTTCATGCTTGTTGGCAATAAGGGTAAGCACCATTTTTATGGGACTTCAAGGGGGGTGTGACGTGTGGGAGTCCACTGATGAAATACCAAGGTATTCTTGAGCATAATACTCAACCTTTTCGCCGTGATACACGTATTGATGTTTTTCGTTCTTTAGCCTTATTGACGATTTTCATCAACCATATTCCCAGAACGATCTATGAGTCTTTTACTTATAGAAATTTCGGTTTTTCTGATTGTGCAGAAGTGTTTGTTTTGCTTTCAGGGATTGCTCTTGGGTTAAGCTTTCATGGACGGTTACAGCAAAAATCCTTTGCTTTTATTATCCGAAAACTTTGGTACAGAGCTCTGCAGCTCTATGGTGCATATCTTTTTACTACTTTTGTCACGTTAAGTCTTTTTTTTGCTGCCTTTTTATTATGGAAAACAGAAAAACTTTTATCGATGAACAATGTGGGACTCTTTTTTAAAGAGCCTGGTATCGCATTTTTGAGTACCTTAAGCTTTGGGCATCAATTGGGATATAATAATATTCTTCCTCTTTATATCGTTTTGATGTTTTTTGCGCCTTTTATCCTTTATTTGAGTTGTAAGCAGACAAAATGGCTGCTTTTGGGCTCCTTTACACTGTATCTTATCTGCGGATTTTATAAAATTGCTCCTCCTTCTTATCCTTTAAAGGGAAAGTGGTTTTTAAATCCTTTGTCTTGGCAATTCTTATTTGTCATAGGATTGACCAGTACTTTAGCGCTTAAACAAGGAAAAAAAATCGCTTTTCAGTCTTTTTGGATTGTTTGTGCGGCAGCGTATCTCTTGTTGGCGCTGTTATGGGTTCGCTTAAACTGGTGGGGCATTTTGGGGTGGCTTGGCTGGTCTTCCCCATTGTTGAACTTTAATAAAACCTTTTTAAGCTTGCCACGTTTACTCCATGTTCTTGCATTAGCCTTTCTCATTCTTTCTTTGCCGTGCATCAATAAATGGTTTTATGTCTCTCAGAAACATCCTTTAGCAATTTTAGGAAAACATAGTTTACCGGTCTTTGTAACGGGAACCATTTTTGCGATGTTTGGACAAATTATAAAAACAGTGATGACAGAAACGTTTTTTTCCGATACCCTCTTAATAATAACGGGTATTGCTTTGCAATTTGGAGTCGCTTATTATTGTGAAAAACGGCAATCTTGGCAGTGGTCATTTTCAAGGAAAATGATCCGTTTATAAAAAACATTCCTATAGTGTTTGTTGGGCACGTTAACCTTAGTATAAAAAGTGCGTTGCGCAAAAAAATTAAAAGAGGTAGCAGTTTTAAAAAAAGCGTTCTATACAGCAACAAAAGAAACTTTTTAATACTCTGTTCGTTGAGTGGTATAATTTTGTGCTGATACTTGGAGTATAAAAGCGTGAGTGTACATAAACGTCCATATGATGAACCTATTATCATGATTGAGCATAATGCTTTTGAAAATGCTTTTAATCGTCTCTATGAAGAAACAATGGCGCTGATTGAAAAAACCGCAGCGTATATTGACTCAGAAGGGAAATTAGTAGCACGCTCTCTTTCGGCAGAGGTTTCTGCAATCTATGCAAAAGAGGCTATGTATTTAAGTACACGACTTATGCAAATCGCTTCTCAACTCCTTCTTCTTCGCGCAGAGCGTGAAGGGGAAATGTCATCAGAACAAATAAAAAAAGAAATTGTAAAAGTGTCACTTCATACACCGACATTGGAACTTGAAACCCCGCATTGGCATGAATTGCCAGAAATTTTTCGCCAATTTGTTTCTCATTCATTGCGTTTAGAAGCGCGGATAACCTATATGCGTGCTGGGTGGGAAACTGCGGCCTCCTGTGCTCTAGAAGATGATAATCCAGTGGGAAAACAAATCGAATTGCTCAAAACAGCCTTTGGGCGTTCTTAGAGGTACTCCCTTGCTTTGTGCGAAGGGGAAATGTCATCAGAACAAATAAAAAAGACATTGTAAAAGTGTCACTTCATACACTGAGCATTGGAACTTGAAACCCCTCATTGGCATGAATTGCCAGAAGTTTTTCGCCAATTTGTTTCTCATTCATTGCGTTTAGAAGCGCGTATAGCGTATATGCGTGCTGGGTGGGAAACTGCAGCCACCTGTGCTCTAGAAGATGATAATCCAGTAGGAAAACAAATCGAATTGCTTAAAACAGCTTTTGGGCGTTCTTAGTGGTATTTTCTTGCTTTGTGCGAAGGGGAAATGTCATCAGAACAAATAAAAAAGACATTGTAAAAGTGTCACTTCATACACTGAGCATTGGAACTTGAAACCCCTCATTGGCATGAATTGCCAGAAGTTTTTCGCCAATTTGTTTCTCATTCATTGCGTTTAGAAGCGTGCATTTTTTTCATTTAGAGATGCTGCTGTAGTTTAAGCACTTTGGTCAATAAGCGGCGGCTTTATCTTGAACGATGATAATCCAGTGGGAAAACAAATCGAATTACTGAAACGACTTGTGGGCGTGCTGAGAATAATAGCTCCTTGCTTCTTTCTTGCGATATTTAGAGCAGTATACCCATTTTTTTTACAACCGAAATTTCACAACTAAAACTAATCTAGAGTGCTTTTTTCTGCCTAATTTCTATTTGAGCGTAGGAAATATCTTGAGCTTATAGCTTAGAGGGGGTGTATAAGTATTGATTGTAAATTATGGCATGGGATGGAGTATGGTTGGTTTTGTGGGAAATCGGCTTTGGTTGATTGCAGTTGGAACACTTTCTGTTGATCTATCGTGTGATTTTGTTTTGGTTATGATAATGATCTGGCTCTAAGATAGAGTAGGGGCTTGTACATCAATTTATTTATGCTCTATAATTTATGCCTATAAAGCTGCTGTAAAGTGTGTGTTAATGAGGATGATACACATTGTTACAGTTTTTGGGCTTCTTTTGTTTTGAATGGAAGGTATTTTCCTTCGCGTAAAATAAAATATCCAAAATAAAATGCCATATAGTGCCATATAATGAATGTCCCATGGGTTCCTTGTGCCCCTATGCAATGTCCCTCTCTATGAAATGTCCCTCTCTACGCAATGTCATTGTGGTGTGATGAGTATATTCAAAAATATTTCTCAGTTCTTATTCATATCCGTTGAGCCTCTCTCATCTTTATGCTTGCAAAGGAGAAAGCCGGCACTATCATCATCTTTGCCAGTCCCCAATGTTGCGGCAGCCTTTGGAACTTGAGACAATTCATTAGAAGCATTATTTTTAGTCCTTTCTTGTACAGTTTCACTCTATACGGCAATCCCACGTTTCATATGTAAGAGAATGGTTTTGATTGCTTCAATATAAACAGATTTGTAATGAGAAAATCTTAGGATATTCGGGATTCTTATGCAACATACAAAATAATTAATTATCTTTATAAATCAACGTGTTGTCTTGTTATGGTAGCGCCATGCTATAATGTAAAAAGTTTTCGCAAAGTGTGTACCATCCGTTTCATAGCCTCTTTACACTTATGAATGTACAATCCAGCACTGCTCTATTTTCTCGCTTGCGATGTTTAACCGTTATGGCATTGGATATGATATAGAAAGGGAATTTTTATGCTTTAGAGGGTGCTTGATAGGGTGCTTGCTTGTGATGTGTGAATGGTTTTGATTGATTTCAGTTATGCTTCATAAAGATGCTGTTCGTTGCGTGTTATAATTGTATAAATTTGGGGGGATGATTATCTTTTTACTGGTTTTGTCTTGGGTTGCTGTTTTCTTTGTGGTCTTGTCTTTATTCACATCTTTATTCACAGGGGGGAAAAGTGTATAGACTGTAGTTTATGGCAGAGACGATTCGTATTATAGGCATTGATCCCGGATTACGGCGTACAGGGTGGGGCGTTATCGATGTTGCGGGTAATCGTCTTCAGTTTATTGCAGCAGGGACGGTTTCTTCTGATGTAAAGTGTGAGCTGGCTTCCAGACTATGTCAGATCCACAAAGGTCTTTCAGAGGTTGTGCATCAATTTATGCCCCATGAAGCCGCTGTAGAACATGTGTTTGTCAATAAAGATGCTACAGCAACTTTAAAACTTGGGCAAGCACGTGCAATTGCACTGCTGGTTCCTGCGCAAGCAAATCTTCCTGTTTTTGAATATGCGCCCAACAAAGTGAAAAAATCGGTTATTGGTGTTGGACATGGGGCTAAAGAACAAATCCATATGATGGTCAAAGTTCTCCTCCCACGGGCTGAATTTGATAGCAGTGATGCGGCTGATGCTCTTGCTCTTGCTCTTTGTCATAGTATGCACCGTAACAGTATTGACCTATCTTATCAGGCAAGGAAGGCGATATGAGTGGGGTGGCAACATGATTGGCAAATTAAAGGGCACTCTTGAACATATCTTTGATGATCATATCCTTCTTGATGTGCACGGTGTGGGTTATGTTGTTTTTGTGTCAAATCGGCTGCGTCCTTCTTTACCCTCTGTTGGGGAGGCGTTAAGCCTTTTTATTGAAACGCATGTTCGGGAAGACGCAATCCGCCTTTTTGGTTTTGCTACAAGAGCTGAACAGGAGTGGTTTTGTCTTCTACAAAATGTTCCTGGAGTAGGGGCAAAGGTTGCTTTGGCAATCTTGGGTACTTTATCGCCAGATGAACTTGCACAGGCTATTGCTTTAAACGATGTTGCGATGATTAGTCGAGCGCCGGGCGTTGGTAAAAAAGTCAGTGAAAGAATTGTGGGTGAGTTGAAAAGTAAAACACTCCCCTTTGAACAAGCGCTCAAGACTGTTTCGGTTCCTCAGCGTGAGATGACCAATCAACCTGCGCATGATGCGCTTTCCGCGTTGATGAAGCTAGGGTTTGAACGGGAGCATGCATCCCGTGCTCTTGCTCTTGCGATGAATGCTCTTGAGGGGGAAACTGTTTCTTCTGCCCTGCTGATCCGCCATAGTCTCAAATTGCTTTCTTCTCCTACTTAAAATCAAGGTAACAATGCATAAAGATGAAGATAAACGCCTTCTGGGTTCCGCCTCCCTTCCTAACGATCCAGATCGTTCCTTAAGACCACAAGTTCTCGATGACTTTATTGGTCAAGAAGCGGCACGGGCTAATTTAAAAATATTTATTGAAGCAGCAAAAACGCGGCAAGAAGCGCTGGATCACGTTTTGTTTGTAGGGCCACCGGGGTTGGGAAAAACAACGCTTTCACAGATTATGGCAAAAGAATTAGGCGTTAATTTTCGCTCTACTTCAGGGCCGGTCATCGCTAAAGCAGGAGATTTAGCCGCTCTCTTGACCAATCTTGAAGAACGTGATGTCTTGTTTATTGATGAAATTCATCGCTTAAATCCGGCGATTGAGGAAATTCTTTATCCAGCCATGGAAGATTATCAACTTGATTTGATCATTGGGGAGGGGCCGGCCGCACGCTCGGTGAAAATTGATCTGGCTAAATTTACTTTGGTAGCGGCAACCACACGTTTGGGGCTTTTGACCACACCGCTGAGAGACCGTTTTGGCATCCCAATTCGTCTCAATTTTTATACGATAGAAGAATTGGAATATATTGTGCAGCGTAATGCGCGGCTTTTTGCCGTCAAGATTAGTGATGATGGTGCCCATGAAATTGCACGCCGAGCACGGGGGACCCCTCGTATTGCCGGACGGCTTTTACGGCGCGTTTGTGATTTTGCTTTGGTTAAACAAGCAAAACAAATTGACCAAAAAATCGCCGATGAAGCGCTTTCGCGCCTTGAGGTCGATCATCTTGGTCTTGATCCGCTTGACCGTCGCTACTTGCTTCTGATTGCGGAAACTTTTTTAGGGGGACCGGTGGGGATTGAAACGATTGCTGCTGCTTTATCAGAACCACGCGATGCCATTGAAGATATTGTTGAACCGTATTTGCTCCAACAAGGTTTTATTCAAAGAACTGCTCGTGGACGCATTCTAACTGAAAAGGCTTGGAGCCATTTAGGGCTTTCTGCTCCAGCCTCTACAACGTCTATACAAAGGCGTTCTCAACTTTCTGATGCTCAAGACAATTCATTACTTCAGACGTCTTTATGGGATGGGGAAGATGACTAAGGCATTTCTTCATTAAAAGAAACTATTTGAACATTTTATAGCAAGGTCATAAAATACAAGAGACGTGCTTCCTTTAACATATTCTGGTCGAAAAAGTTTGGCACTATTGAGGGTTTTTTGCTTTTGCTTTCCACAACTTCAACACAAAAATGTGTTCAATCTTTTGATTGATAAACAATTTGCTATATTAGCTATATTAGATGATTTTATGGGGCATGAAGTCGATGACAGAAATAACACCTTTTAAGAGCAATCATACAAACGCTTTTCATAATTTTCAGGTCCGCGTTTATGTTGCTGATACAGATTTTTCCGGTGTGGTTTATCATGCGCGTTATCTTGAGTTTTTTGAACGAGGACGTTCAGAGTTTTTACGAGATGCCGGTTTTAATAATAAGATGTTAGCAGCAGGGGTTGAGGGAGAAAAACTGTTTTTTGTTGTTCGTCATATGGAAATTAATTTTTCAAGACCAGCTAAAATTGATAATCTTTTAGTCGTTAAAACACGTGTTACTCATATCCAAGGGGCACGCTTTTTTATGGAGCAATCTATTTTGCATGAGATGACCACGTTGGTAACAGCCAAAGTTGAAATTGCTCTGATTAATGAGGAGGCAAAACCGCGACGTTTACCCAAAGAACTTTTTGCAAAAATACTTGGTTAAAAGTATTATTCATTGAACCAGCAGCTTTAGGAGAGATCGGCAGATATAAAGTAATCTACAATCTAAAACTATACATTTATCATAGCCTAAATGTTTTCCAACAAGGTTACACGATACAGCAAAAGAAAACAGCTCAGCTACAACACTACAATAAATTGAAGATGATATTTCACAAAATTAAACACGCCTCATCCATGTTATGATTCAAAATCAATGTTTCATCATCCATTTTCTGTTATAAACTCAAGATATTTTTCTTTCTTTTGAAGAAAGGTTTGTTGGCATCAGAAAACAACAGAAAAGTACAAAAAAAAATAAATAAAAAATGGATTAAGATTTGTTTTTATAAAAATGCACATACCCAGCGCAATATTGCAATAAAGTGATAATAAGCCATTAGGTTGAAAATTGTCTAAAAACGCCCAAAGGGTGTTTTTAAGCAATTTGATTTGTTTTTTTACTGGATTGTCATTTGGCATCACAAGAGCGCGTGTTTCATCCATTTCTATCTATAATGCATCACTTTATGTGCGCTTCTAAGCGTAGTAAATGAGTGAGAGATCAATGTATACAAAGCAGAAATGCATTCTTGATTTAAAGTTTCAAAAGCATATTATTCTATATAATATATTGACTTAGAAAGATAAATTATCACTTCTCACGGGCACAAATTCCAATAGAGGAATAAAATACTTTGCATTTCAAATCTGTTCATGTTGAAACAATTAAAATCATTTGCTTACACATCATAAGAGAGCAATATAAATCATTGAAAAAATTGTAAAAATGTTCCTTATGTATCATTCTCAATGCAATAACGATCAAATATCGCAAGTGAGCAAAGAGAGCGAAGAAGCTGGTTTTCATGAAGTAAAGACGTGAAAAGGCTTTTTTCATATCACAGAAGCTTTTACGTTATACCATAGTGCCAGAGAGATGATAGGCATTGAAAGAGGCAAATTCACAACACAATGAGATTACATGAGACTTACACTAGATTATATAGGACTTGTAGGGGTGCGTGGGGGAGGCGCATTGTTGTGAGGTGTGGTAGGGTGGTTTAGTGTCGTTTTTTTGCCCGATGGTGTGATCTTATTAAAGAATGAGAGAAACAATAGCCTGAGGCAAAGCATAATTTTTCATGATGATAACATATTTATTTATAATGATCATTCACTGCGTTGCAATTTTTAGATAATTCTGAAACTTGTAAGATTTTTTCTTTTCAAGCTCTATTGCTGCGAATTAATTAAAAACATTTTCTTACATATCACAAGCGGGGTTGATGAGTGGGTACAAAAACACTTAAGAAAGGAATAAAATGCTTCTTATGAATCTTTTCAAGTGCTAAGACTTATTGCAGCATTTTAAGCTTAAAACGCGTATGATGGTTTAGCGTTCTTTATCATAAGCGTAAAGATGGTGGTGCATAATAGATTTTATATTATGCATTTTTATATCTTTTATTTTTATAGTATTTATGGAGAAGTTCTTATCGTTATATTTTTCATAAATGCTGTTGTGAAATGAGGAGGGGCCTGCATTGAGGGATGTCTCTCGTCATCACTTTTTAAGGAAATTTAAGAAACAAGTCTTGTTTTAGCGCATGGATTTATGTGAGACTAGAGTTTTTACTTAAATTTAGAAACTATAAAATAATCTGTTTTATAAAACTTTTAAAAATACACCTTTCATTTAGAGGGACAAAAATTATGCCGCATGGTGAACTAACAAATCCGGAAACAATTGGAATGTTGCATTTGTTTATGCAAGCGAGTTGGATCGTGAAAGGTGTTATGATTGGGTTGCTGCTCGCTTCCATCTGGAGTTGGGCAATTATTTTTGATAAAATTTTTACGTATCGGAGAATACGGCGTGAAATAAAGCAGTTTGAACGTACATTTTGGTCCGGCAAAGCGCTAGAAGATCTTTATGCATCATGCAAAAGTCAACGTACAAATAGTATATCCGCAGTTTTTATAGCAGCAATGGTTGAATGGAAAAAATCTCTTGAAAAAGGGACCCATACATCGAAAAGTTTGCAGAGCAGAATTGATAAGGCTATGGATTTGACGCTGGGACGTGAAAGTGAAAAAATAGAATCAAAATTAAGTTTTCTTGCGACACTGGGATCCGCGGGACCCTTTATCGGACTTTTTGGAACAGTTATTGGTATTATGGAGTCTTTTCTTTCTATTTCAGCTTCTCAAAATACATCACTTGCCATTGTCGCGCCGGGGATTGCAGAAGCGCTTTTGGCAACCGCTATTGGTTTGTTTGCAGCAATTCCAGCCGTTATTGCTTATAACAAGTTGACTCATGAAAGTGCGCGCATCATTGCACAAATAGAAAATTTTGCCGATGAATTTTCAACAATTGTATCGCGGCGTATTGATGAAACACGCACAGCACCTTCCTCTTTATAAAAAGGAGCTTATCCATGGGCGTTTCTGTTGCTTCTTCTTCTCGCAAAAATACACGTAGGCGGCATCATTCACGAAGCCAACTGATGAGTGAGATCAATGTCACTCCTTTTGTGGATGTCATGCTGGTCTTGTTGATTATTTTTATGGTCTCTGCTCCCCTTTTAGTGAACGGTGTTCCTCTAGATTTGCCTCGTAGTCAAGCGGGTCCCGTACGAGCTCAAAAAACACCCCTTACGGTTTCACTTGACGCGCAAGGGCGCTTTGCCATTAATCAAGATTATTATGAAACGTCACAGGCCCTGATTGCACACCTTAAAACTCTTCTGGAAGCAGATGCTACACAAAAAGATCAACGGGTTTTTGTGCGGGTTGCTAAAACTGTTGAATATCAGCAGGTATTAAAACTGCTGGCGGATATTCAAAAAGCGGGGTTTTCTCAAGTTGCGTTAGCAAGTCTAGCACAATAAATAATAAGTAATAAAATTGCGCATAACCGGTTGTTTTTAATTTTTTTTAAAAAGAGCATAGAGTGATTAAAAATGAAAAAATGTAAGGCATAAATAAGGCATAAAGAATGAACAAAGACTCCTATCATAGTATGAAACGAGGCTTGGCTTTATCCCTTGTGGTCCATGTCATTTTTCTCAGTTGGGGAGCCATTCAGTTTACAAGCTCTGTCTCTTTACCACAACCATTGGAAGCAATTCCCATTACTCTTGCTCCTTTAGTGGACGAGTTTTCTTCTCAACAAGGAGCCGTGAAGGCTCCTATCCGTGCTGTCCCTGCCGTCAAACCAACTATGCAGCCACAAGAGAAAGAAGATGCACGCCATATTGGAGAGGGACAAATAGATAGTCTTGCACCATTTCAACCAAAGGAAAAGCCGCGTCCCGTTGAAACAGCATCGCCACCATCAAGCGAGAACACATCAGAAACATTTGCACCAGAACTTACAAAACCAGAATTATTAGAAGCAAAAACAGAGGATGCGCCCAAGGTTGCACCTGAGATGCCTTTGGAGGCACCACCGGAGGATGCGCCCAAGGCTGCACCTGAGATGCCTTTGGAGGCACCAGAGGATGCGCCCAAGGTTGCACCTGAGATGCCTTTGGAGGCACCGGAGGATGCGCCCAAGGTTGCACCTGAGATGCATTTGGAGGCACCAGAGGATGCGCCCAAGGTTGCGCCTGAGATGCCTTTGGAGGCACCAGAGGATGCGCCCAAGGTTGCACTTGAGATGCCTTTGGAGGCACCGGAGGATGCGCCCAAGGCTGCACCTGAGATGCCTTTGAGAGTGCCGGAAGATGCCTCTAAGGTTGCGCTCAAGCCTGCGCACAAAAATGAAGAGATGATATCGCCAAAAGAATTGGCTCCAACGGTCCCAAAAGTACCAGCAGAGCAGATTGTTCATCAAGCGCCCAAAATTGTACTTCCAGAAAAATCTCTTCTTCCACAGTTTAAACCAAAGTTTGACGAAAAATCTCCAAGGAAGAATGAGGCTGCATTGAATCAAAATACGCCAAAGCTTAACAAGAAAAACCAAGAGAAACAGACCATTGAAGATATTTTAGCTCTGGAGGAAAATAATTTGCTTAATCGTGCGCGGTCACAAGGAGGGGGGGCAAAACGTTCTCATACACCAGAAGCTTTGGGTGCAAGAAAAAATATTAATGATACCACAAAAATGGCACAAACATTGGTCAATATTGCGGGGGGATGTATTCAACAGAAGCTTAAACTTGTGGCGCTTGGCGGCGATTTAAAAAACCGTCCGGTTGTGCGGTTGCGATTTTATTTAGACCGTGAAGGGATGGTTGTGGATGATCCTATCATTGATCCCGTAAGCGGCCTTGAGAGTCAACAAGCTATTATGATAAGGCAGGTGTATGCTGCTGTCTTTTCATGCCAACCTTATGCAGATCTCCCACGTGATCAATATGATCTATGGGGGCAAGGTTTTGACTTTAATGTTGATCCCCTCCAAGAAATAAGATGATAAACGAGAAAAAAGCGCTTAACGAAAGGACACATTCCATGATGACTATAACGAGACATAAAGTTTTTGCTTGGTTTATTGTCACTTGTGGGTTGTGGCTTTCAAGTATTTCATCGGGTTATGCGCAATTGAAAGGAACTATTTCGAGCGCTGATTTTAATCCCATTCCCATTGCAATTACAGACTTTATTTCCAATGATTCGATTGGGTTGAAAATATCTGCTGTGGTGACAGCCGATCTTGAACGGTCGGGGCTTTTTTTACCGCTTGATAAAGCAAATTTTTTTGAAAACATTTCTAATCCTAATAAACAACCGCATTTTGCTTCTTGGCAGAAAATAAAAGCGCAAGGTTTAGTTACTGGGCAAGTCATGAGAGAAATCGATGGACGTTTGAGGGTCGATTTTCGTTTATGGGATGTTTTTGGACAAAGACAATTGAAAGGACGGCGTTTTTATACCGCGACAGAACGTTGGCGGCGTGTGGCACATATGATCGCAGATGAGATCTATAGTGAGATGACAGGAGAAAGTGGTTATTTTGATACACGAATTGTTTTTATCGATGAAACAGGACCCCAAAATGCACGCATTAAACGCTTAGCAATGATGGATCAAGATGGCGCAAATTTGATTTATATGTCTGATGGAAGTGAATTGGTGCTTACGCCGCGTTTTTCCCCAAAAAGACAAGAAATGACCTATATGGCTTATGAGGACAATCAAGTACCTCATGTTTATCTCCAACAAATTGAAATGGGGCAAAGAGAGTTGATCGGAACGTTTAATAACATGACAATTGCTCCACGTTTTTCTTCTGATGGACAAAAAGTTATCATGAGTTTGTTACAAAATGATGGGAGTGCCAATCTTTACACCATGGATTTACGAACCCGTACGATGACGCGACTTACAACAACTTCTGCTATTGATACTTCTGCTTCTTATTCACCGGATGGAAAACAAATCGTCTTTTCTTCAGATCGTAGTGGAAAGCCGCAAATCTATAAAATGAATGCGGATGGGAGTGATATTCAGCGTATTTCTTCAAACGATGGGAGTTATTCAACACCTATTTGGTCTCCACGGGGTGACTATATCGCCTTTACAAAACAATTAAACGGACAATTTTCTATCGGTGTTATGCGCCCTGATGGACAAGGAGAACGAATTTTAACCACAGGGTTTCACAATGAAGGACCAACTTGGGCCCCTAATGGTCGTGTGCTGATGTTCTTTCGCAAAAATCCCGGTATGGGACCAAAAATTTATACGATTGATATTACGGGTCGCAATGAACGTCAATTACCCACCCCCAATGATGCTTCAGATCCAGCATGGTCGCCTTTGCTCAATATACAGTAAAACAAAATGCTTAAAAACAGAATATAGAAGGAATACAGTCTCAAGTTTAAACAATCTCAATAGTTTTTTAATTATTTAAAAGAAGGAATTGATTATAGTGGGCATGGGGAGTTATGTAGGTTTCATCTATCATCTACGGTTGTTGATCGATAATGGAATTTCCTTGGGGGAAAATGCTTAAAAAAATTCAAAACAATACCTTGAAAAAATAGAGTCGAAAATTCTGAGATCTCTAGATTTCAATTTTTTATTCAAAGTGTCGCTATATATATTTTTTTAAGCTTCCTCTTCGATTTTGTTTGTGAAGAGTCCTCTTGTCAGGGGGGGCTGTTGCTCTTTGATGTGTTTTATTCAAGTACGCGGTTGTTTTAGGTCTGAATATTGATTGATTGGTAAGAGCAAAAGGACAGATTTTTAAGATAAATGACGTTATTTTAGAAATATACGATGCCATAAAGTTAATGCCATAAAGTCAAAAATTTATCCGCAACAGATTAGAGAGATGTACCGCCTTTTTGTACAATACTTTGCTAAACAATCAGCTCTGGCTTTCTATTTGCTTATTTTTATTCTGTGATGTTGTAAAAACACTGTCCTTTGAAGTGTGGTGATATAGGGCGTATAAATAGGACGTATAAACCTCCTTGATATATTCTAAGTGTTTTTAAGTGCGTGGCGAATATTTAGGGGAGTGCATGTTTGTTGAGCCTTAAGTTTCAAGCGAATTCCATGGGTGATTCGTCATAGGAATACGTTAGGAAAATCCCAATTGTTTAGAGGCTAGATCATTTTCATCACTTGAGAGCGGAGAGGAGGTTCATCTTAAAGAACAAAAAGATCAAATGAGAGAGGGGATATAGGGATAATTTTTGGGGCATGTAAGAAAGGCGTGAGGCTACAGAGTTTTGTATGCTTTCTTTTTTTGGTTATGTTTTCTGAAATTAATTGCGGTTTTTTTGTTGCACTGACAGCCTTTCCCCGCTATTGACGCGGGGCTTTTATATGTGGCGGATAAAGAGGAGAAGTGACAGATGCTTTTGAAGCCCTCATGAATGAAGAGAGGGCTTATGCAAATGATGGGAATTATACAGACAATTTTGCCAAAATCTCATCACTGACATCAAAATTGGCATAAACATTTTGCACATCATCATCTTCTTCTAATGTTGAAATCAGCCGTAAAACGGACAAAGCTTTTTCTTCATCTATTGGTGCAAGGGTGGTGGCTTTCCAAATCGTTTTAATCGATTCTGCTTCACCAAGTTTTGCTTCAAGTGTTTTGGAAACTTCACCAATATCTTCAAATGCGCAGGTAATATGATGTCCGGTTTCTTCTGATTGCACATCTTCGGCACCGGCTTCAATTGCTGCATCCATGATGTTATCGGCTGTCCCTGCTTCTGGCTTATAGATTATTTCACCAATCCGATTAAACATGAAACTGACCGATCCTGTTTCCCCTAAGGCTCCTCCTGATTTTGTGAAGGCGGCGCGCACATTTGAAGCGGTGCGGTTGCGGTTATCAGTTAAAGCTTCAACAATGACGGCAACGCCACCTGGTCCATAGCCCTCATAGCGTACTTCATCATAATTTTCGACATCGGCGCCTGACGCTTTTTTAATCGCGCGTTCAATATTATCTTTCGGCATCGATTGTGCTTTGGCATTTTGAACAGCCAGCCTTAAACGTGGATTCATGGCTGGATCAGGAGCACCTTGTTTTGCTGCTACGGTAATTTCGCGTGCAAGTTTAGAAAATATTTTCGAGCGCATTGCATCTTGACGCCCTTTACGGTGCATAATATTTTTAAATTGTGAATGGCCTGCCATAGTTTTCCTTCCTATTTGAGGGCTTTCTTTCCAGTTGGATACTCTTTAGAATTTAAGGCGATAAAGCACGCATCCCACCAGAATAAATGTGCCACAGCATGAGGTGAAATAATCGAATAAACCCTTTATAAGAAAATTCATCTTAAAGGTAAAGACACCTTAGTTGAGGATCATTACAAGAGAGATCTCTTGTCGTTGAGCAAAAATAACGCTATAACAGAATGTAATCTCATAGCAAAATGGTTTATTCCATGCCTCGCTTTGTTTTAGGAGTGGTTGGAGAGACCTAAACATATAAAAAAGTTCCAGTGCTCTTGAGTGGGCGGTAACCTGCCTCATAGAAGAGGCGCAGAAGAGGATTTATAAAAATGGCAACGCAACTTTTGATGCCCAAAGCAACAGCTGTTTGGTTGGTTGATAATACAGCTCTTTCTTTTGATCAGATTGCAGAATTTTGTAAATTGCATGTCTTGGAAGTAAAAGCTATTGCCGATGGTGATGCGGCTTATGGTATTAAAGGTTTAGATCCGATTAGTTCTGGGCAATTGACGCGCAGTGAAATTGCACGGGTGGAGGCTGATCAAAACGCACGATTGAAAATTTCTCAATCTAGGGTGCATATTCCTGAAAAAAAACGTAAAGGGGCGCGCTATATCCCTCTTTCTCGACGCCAAGATCGTCCCAATGGTATCCTATGGTTGGTTACAAACCATCCCGAGTTGAAAGATGCACAAATTGCACGGTTGATTGGGACAACAAAAGCGACAATTGAACAAATCCGCCTTAGAACCCATTGGAATAGTGCAAATTTGGTTCCTCTTGATCCTGTAGGGCTTGGTTTGTGTTCGCAAATCGATTTAGATTTTGAGCTCCAGCGTGCGGCGAAAAATCGCCCTGTTGCTGCAGAAGAAGATAGGTCGTTGCTTCCCGCTTCTGTGACGGAAAACGCTGCTCTAGAGGAAAATGAGAGTGAAGACAATCTGCATAAGACTTTTGACGCTGATAAAGTTTTTGCAAAGCTGAACGCGCTGCAAAAAAATCGTCAAGATCAAGATCAAGATGATGCATAAAAAGCCATGACGCATAAGGGAAACATTTCTTATGGAAATGTTAGAGGAATGGCCAAAGAGAAGAAAAATTGGCAGAGACTTAAAAGTAAAAATGAGGACGAAAAAAAAACAGAAAAAATTTCGTCTTCATTAGGAATTAACGGTTATTCTTAAAAATATTTTTAAGAATTGACCCTTCTTTACCAAATTCAAGGAGAAACGGACTATGCGCTCTACCAAAAAAAACATCTCTCATTCCTTAGCTATCCTCTTTCTTTTCTCACTATGCTTGGGTGGGTGTGGCAAAAAAAATGTTGGTGCACTTAACGGTATGAATGGCGCTTATATGAATGATGCTGGTTTGAATCAGATGTCACCAGGTTCAGGACAAGAATTTACGGTTAATGTGGGTGATCGCGTGTTTTTTGGTCTCGATTCTTCTTCACTTGATGCTGATGCTGAACGTATTTTAACGCGCCAAGCAGAATGGTTGCTTCATTATCCTTATTATTCTATTATGATCGAAGGTCATGCTGATGAGAGGGGAACACGTGAATATAACTTGGCACTTGGACAGCGCCGTGCTGTTGCTGTGCGAAACTATTTGGTGTCTCTAGGTGTGTCTGCACAACGGATTCAAACAATTTCTTACGGAAAAGAAAGACCTGTAGCAGTATGTGATGATATTTCCTGTTGGAATCAAAATCGACGTGCTGTGACAACGTTGAATGACATGAATAGTCATTAAAAAGAAGATTGTTTGTTTCAACTATTTAATAAGCTCTTAAGGGGAAAAAAGAATGTATCGTAAAATCAATTGGAAAACACTCTTTTATATGGGGGTTTTCATAGCTTGTTCTACTTCACTTGTTCAAAGTGCGGCACGAAAGGCTTCCGAATATCCTGCACATGATACGGATAAAGTTGATGCAGTTGATAAGGCAACTGATGACGTGAAGAAAGCACCTGAAGCAGCCGATAAAGCAGCATCTGATGCGGCGGAAAAAGCCACTGACGCTGTTGATAAGGCAACTGATGATGTGAAGAAAGCACCTGAAGAAGCTGATAAAGCAGCATCTGATGTGATAGAAAAAGCCACTGACGCTGTTAATAAGGCTGTCGATGATGTGAAGAAAGCGCCTGAAGCAGCTGATAAAGCAGCATCTGATGTGATAGAAAAAGCCACTGACGCTGTTAATAAG
>NZ_JBHINR010000087.1:0-9854 GCF_042195105.1 Bartonella sp. CL436QHHD
TCAAGAAACATACAGCGAAAAAGAACATTCACTTTTGAAAAATTTTAGAGAGCTCCAGCCGAAAAAACAAAAAGCAATCTTATGGTTGATTTCTGATTAAGCAAAAGCGCACACAAAGCATAAATCCTCCGCATCATTTTACATTTTACGGATCAACGTTTTGATGCTTCTCCACATTTACAGAAAGCAGCCAAATGAAACTTTCAAATTCCCCTCGCACCACTTTGTAAACATAGGTTTGTCAACAATACAGCTTCTTGCCTAGCCAATCTCCCCCAAGCACTTCAGATCACAACACCACAAAGAATGATGTTGCATCAAACGCGACAGATACGTCCTATTTTAAAATATTCTTGCCCCTTCGCTATCCTAAAGTAAGATCACACAAAGCACCGGTCAATCTCACTTCAAAAGCAACTTTCCCCACACCCTCTCTCCTCTCTGGTCAACACAACCCACCTCTTCACCCCCACACCCTCTCTCCTCTCCCATCAACACAACCCACCTCTTCACCCCCACACCCTCCTCTCTCGTCAACACCCCCGCCTCTTCATCCCAACTTTCCCCCTCCCTTCATAAACTCTTCATCCCCACACCCTCTCTCCTCAACACCCCCACCTCTTCATCCCAACTCCCCCTCCCTTCATAAGACTCTTCACCCCACCCCCTCTCTCCTCTCCCATCAACACCCCCACCTCTTCATCCCCACACCCCAATCTTCTCTCCACATTCCATGCCATGATAAAATCACACACCACGCATAAAGTCCCAGCTTCCTTTTTTACATATTCCCGTTTTTACGCTTTTACGTATTTACAGAAAGAAGAAAATCTGTAAAAAATGCATTACACAATAACGTATTCAACAACTGTCATTAAAATCTCGCCTCCCTTTTCATCTAAATCCCCCCTATTTTCACTTAAATCATAGATATAAACTGCCCTATTATTTGTATTGACCAGCATAAAATTTTTTGACAAATTCTAGCGATCAAAAGGGATTGTAAGAAGCATTTTACGACTTTTAAAAGAATTTTTATTTACATCCAGTGCTTTTTGTAACGTAGAAGAGTACATTTAATTAATTGACTATAAGAAAGTTTGAGATGAGAGAAGCTTTTCGTTTTTCTCATTCAACATTCGCAACGATAACTTATCCTTATAAGTCAATATTTTTTCGTAATACAAAACGCACCAAAAGGAATAGACTTGCGTTGCATATTCACACGCTTATTTTAAAGAAAGATCTCTCAACGCTCATCACACCCATTTTGCAAAACGCCGCCCGTAAAGGAATGGTAAGCCCCCATGAAGTGTATAAAATCCATTCAGCCCCCTTATCTTTACGCTTATGGAGAAACAAGTTTACGCTTATGGAAGAACGAGGCCGGCATCATCACAAAAACTCTACTAGCTCCCAATGTTGCAGACAGCCTTCGGTTCAAGAGACTCTTCATTAAAGGCATGCCTTTCTTGTACAGTTTTGCCCCACATGCCCCCCGCTTATGATGTACAAGCAAGTAATTTTAATTGATTTAATATGAGAGAACTGGTGATGAGGAATTTTATTATATTCAGCGAAGTTCTTTACGTTAAAAATGGTTATTTATCATTATAAATCAATATATTAATAAAAAAAGAGGCATCATCAAGACGCTTACCTTTTTCTCAAAAAAGGCTTCACACTGAAAGAAAACATCTAAAAGTTAGATAAAAAAAAAGGTTTGCCTCTAATAAACAAACCTCTGCAGAAAATTATTCACATAACTTTCAAAATTTTAAATTAATCCCTCTAGAAGCAATAAAAACACTTTAGAAGCACCAAAATGAATACAAAAACTTATTTAACACAATGTTACGAAAAATCAAGAACAAAAATTTTTTATCGTTAATGCTCTAAAAAAACGAGGCTTCTTAACCCACGTGGCTCAGCAGTCCGGGGCTTCTCTACAAACGCCTCCAAGCCAATCAATCCCTTCATCTCTCTCAAAAGACAGCATAAAAGGTGCACAGTACAAGTCTTCGCTAAAAAAAAATATCAATCGCCAGCGCTCATAAAAGCCAGCGTTAGTATAAAAGATCAGATTATCGAACAATCTTGCTAAAATGTCTTCCCAATAAATAAAAAAGAAGCGGATTTTTAAATATTCCGCCTCTTTAACAATAAAAATTACGATGAGGGATTATTAAACAAATTCGAAACTATGAAGGGAACCAACTTGATAACAACTCATACCTTACAGGATCATCGGCACATTGCCCACCACCACATTCCAGTATGGTAGAAATCAAATTTGCCGCAATCAAAAATACAAATAAGAAACTTGCTGCTTTACTCAAGACTGGAAAAGGAGAAAATTCTTTGAACTTGTGTGCCAATTCGCCTAAAATCATGACAAATGAGACAGCAAAGATACAAAGGACAGAAATAATGAAAGCCCAAGTATAAAAATGCAATCCAAAAAACGTTGAACCGTATCCTAAATCATCGGGTGTGATATGCAAAAACACTTGTCGTGCTGCCACAGCACTGGTTACCATACAACCGAGAATAACCATACCATAATGGGTATTTTTCACCTTATGGTGAATATTGAGCAAGAACCCACAACCTGCCAGTATCAATCCAACGCGCTGCAGCAAACAAAGGGGACAAGGTAACTCAAACTTTACCAATTGATAATAAAAAGCCACCACCAAGACAATGGATAACCCAAAGAGTCCTAGCGTATTCATAAAGATGACGAAGTGAGGGTTTTTTTGTTCAACATGTTCCATGGCTATTCTCTCAAAAAGATAAATTTAAAGTAGAAGTTGCGTGATGATTGAAAGTGAGAAGAATGACAACGAATAAAATTGCCCACAAAGCATAACTTATATTTTTTTTACCACACATAGTCGTTACAGCAGTACCTAAAGCGATTAAAAATGGAAGAAACATAGCTTTTAAATCTCCTTTACATCCGTTGTTTAACTCTTATTTATTTCAGCGTTCACCATATTACAAAATTGGGCAAAAAAGAGACCATAGATTTATTATTCACAATTCGTCATTCGCGATTGATATTGCCATTATATTTAAGGGAAAAACGATATAATCGCTAAGAAACAGATCTCAACAAAAGCGTTAAAAGCACAAAAGCGTTGATTATTCGCTTCCCCTTAATATCAGCCATTGTTAAATATATATTGACAATTATAAAGATTATATCCCCCCACTCACAAAAGAATCACTTGAACAACAAAATAAATAGGCTTTGAAATCGAGAGATATACATCTCTTTATTTCTCAAAAGAATATCTTTATTTCTCAAAAGAATATCCTCACTTTGCAACGCATTTTCGCCATAAAAATCTCTTTTTCTCATAAGCAATGTTTCAAATTGCAACAGATTTTATATCATATGGTGATCTTGTTTATTTTAGCAAATAAAAAGTAAGACATTTTTTTAAAAAACTTATAATCAATGTATTTTTCCCAATATATTTTTCCCTTTTACAATGCCGCAAGCTTAACAGCCTCATGGATCCAACACCACCCCTTAACACCTCTCCTCAAAATTCATCTCCCCCAAAAAAAAGAAGTGCTTCATGCCTTCAATACTTTAGTTTTTCATCTCTTGGTCTCCCCCTTTAAATTTTTAGCTTTCCACCTTATTTGAAAAATAACTGTTTCTCTGTCATCAATTGGCTTTGCAAAGAGAATATAAAACTTTAAAAAAATAATGATAAAGAATCGCATTGAACCTTTGAAAAGGATAGTGAATGATGAAAAAATCATGTGATGTCGCGATTTTAATGGGGAGCCAATCGGATTGGCAAACGATGTGCCATAGTGCAGATATTTTGACGAGTCTTGATATTTCTCATAGTTCGCATATTGTCTCAGCACACCGAACTCCTGAACGCCTTTATCAATTTGCAAAAGAAGCAAAAGAAGCAGGGTTTAAAGTTTTAATTGCCGGAGCGGGGGGTGCAGCGCATCTTCCAGGTATGTTAGCAGCCCTTACTCCTCTTCCTGTTTTTGGCGTTCCAGTGCATTCTCATTCTCTTTCTGGTCAAGATTCTTTGCTTTCAATCGTGCAAATGCCAGCAGGGATACCCGTTGGCACATTAGCAATTGGCAAAGCAGGCGCAATTAATGCAGCACTTTTAGCCGCAGCCGTTATGGCCGTTTATGACCATGATCTCGCCCAACGATTAGAAGATTGGCGTCAACAACAAACAGCCAATGTTGCCCAAACGCCTGTAACGGAGGTTTAAAATGGCACCGTTTTTCAACGCCCCCTCAGCCAACGCCGCCCCCTCAGCCAACACTACTCTCTCCTCCAACGCCACCCCTTCAGCCAACGCCACTCCCTCAGCCAACACTACTCTCTCCTCCAACACCACTCCCTCAGCCAACACCACTCTCTCCTCCAACGCCGCCCCCTCAGCCAACACTACTCTCTCCTCCAACGCTACTCCCTCAGCCAACACCACTCCCTCCACCATGTTACCTCCAGGCAGCGTCATTGGTTTAATCGGGGGCGGACAATTAGCACGGATGCTCGCCATAGCGGCCGCAGAATTAGGATTTCGAACCGTTATTTTTTGCCCTGAGGCCGATTGCCCAGCCGCTCAAACAGCAAACAACCATATTGTTTCCTCCTATGACGATACATCAGCTTTAGATCATTTTATTTCTCAATGTGATGTTGTCAGCTATGAATTTGAAAATCTTTCTCTTCAAACGGTTCAATATGTAGAAAAGAGTAAGCCTGTTTATCCTTCTTCCAAAGCATTAGAGATCACGCAAGATCGACTTTTTGAGAAGCAATTTTTGCGTGATCAAGGGATTGGCACCGCGTCATGGCACGCTATTGACAATTCTTCTTCTCTTCTTTCCGCTCTTGATACTTTAGGCGGACGTGGTCTTTTAAAGACGCGTCGTTTTGGTTATGACGGCAAAAACCAGATCAAGCTTGATCACCCCAATGAACAAACCCTTGACGAAGCCTTAAGGACTTTTCAGGAACAGCCTTGTATTTTGGAAGAAATAGTTCCTTTTTTATCGGAAATTTCGGTTCTTTCTGCCCGCACAAAACAAGGGGAACATATTTTTTATGATTGCCCTGAAAACCAACACAAACACGGAATTCTTCATAAATCCTTTGTTCCATCCCATATTCCACTTGACGTGCAAAAAGCAGCTCAAGAAATCAGCTTAACAGTCATGGATGCCCTCGATTATGTTGGTGTTCTTTGTATTGAGTTTTTTGTCTTAACGGATGGTCATCTTTTAGTGAATGAATTAGCGCCGCGTGTCCATAATTCTGGTCATTGGACACAAAAGGCATGCATAACTTCACAATTTGAACAGCATATCCGTGCTATTTGCGGACTTCCCTTAGGCAGTCCCTATCGCCATAGCGATTGCCAAATGACCAATCTTCTTGGTAACAATTTTAGCACGTTAAAATATTTTCTAAAGCAAGAGCACACCTCGATCCATTTATATGGCAAAAGCACTGTTCACCCCCACCGCAAAATGGGGCACGTCATCCAATTATTGGGACCAGCCAACAAATCTTAAGCCCACATACATACAAATGCTTTTTCACACTATCTCCCAATGAACTGAAAAAACAAAGCTTCACCCCACACCGATATCCAGCGGCTTCAACAGCGCCCCTAACCTTTTAATTCGCCCTGAAAGGGCGTGAAGCCCTCCTACAAGCTCCTTCTCTTCCATGCCCCCACCCTCAAAGATACAAAACCACACCAATCAACAATCCAACAGCTCCTCCTCCTTTTCTCAAAAAAGTCCCCCCACGACTAAAAGCAATTCACCAGCCCCCAAGTTCATCACCCCTCCACCTTCCACCGCATAAATATTCCCCCATAACAAAAGCTTCACCCCACACCGATATCCCGCGGCTTCAACAGCGCCCCTAACCTTTTAATTCGCCCTGAAAGGGCGTGAAGCCCTCCTACAAGCTCCTTCTCTTCCATGCCCCCACCCTCAAAGATACAAAACCACACCAATCAACAATCCAACAGCTCCCCTTCCTTTTCTCAAAAAAGTCCCCCCACGGCTAAAAACAATCCACCAGCCCCCAAGTTCATCACCCCTCCACCTTCCACCGCATAAATATTCCCCCATAACATACGCAGCCCCTTCATTTTTCTTTTAATGCCAATCTTTAGGCCTTTTAATTCCAACCTTTAGAGGATAAACTTACCTCTTGCAGCCTATAGAGAGCATTCTAACAATGCGTTCTCATTGCCTCTAGTCTCCCTTCTTGTGTTCATTCTTTCACAAAAGTGCCAAGCGCCGCCGCTCCGCACCACCCCTTGAGTTTCATGTCAAAGATATAATTACAGTACTAAGCTTATCCATCATAGCAATATCCTCTCTCCCCTCATAAGGCGATATTACCTGTGTCGTATTTTCTAGAGCTTGAAGCGTCTCTCCTTATTTCATTTCGCAATAAAGCTTAAAATAGCAGATAAACATACAACTACACACCGAAAGAAAACCGTAAATTTAGCTTACACTCTAAAACAACAACCGTTTAAAATATCACTCACTTTAATATCTGTAATATTTGTCACCTTCGTTATGTCTATCGCCTTCGTTCTTTCCCCTATAAAATTACGTTATTCAAATTTGAGCGCCTAACCGCGCTCAAGGACGAAGATTCCTGTGCCGATCTGTCAACAATCAAGCTTTTCTTAAGTAAATTCAACCGGCTAAACACTTCAATATTAAATGCCTCTTCGCCTGTAGTTTAGTGATAAAATATAATTGTACTCACAAAACGAATCTTTTATACAGCGGCACGAAAAATTGTACATGCCTCATAATAATAAAAGGAAGATGCGCTACAGACGTAGCAAGTCATTCGTATTATAATTATAACAAGTACAGAAATCTTTTTTCATTTCATAAAAATAGTCTGAGAAACTGAGTTATTCGCTTTATCAAAAAACAAAACCCTCAAGAAACAAACGAATATCAACATGACAAAACCAAACCTATCAAATGCATCACCAAAAGAACAAAATGATACATCTTCTCAATGGGACTTAGTCCTCGATATCCAAAAAGAAGTTAAGGAAACATTAAAGGCTGGTGTTGTTTCACTGAGAGAGTTTATATTCATAATTTTTATAAGCGTCTGTTTATACATTTTCCTCTCAATATTAGGCAGTGCGGATAAACCTCAGATGAATGTAGCAACTGCAATCGGGCTGATATGCGCATTAATTCTGTACGGTTCGATACCAATCTTTTTGGTGCTACGGATCATAGTAAAGAAGAAACTGAAAAAAGTAATGAAACAACTAGATGAAGCGGTTGCTAATCAAAATACAATAAGGAGAGAAAATGACTGAAGCTATAATATTAGGACGCATTCTAGGGATCCTTGGCGGTTGTGCAATAATAACATTATCCGTTTGGCTTGTTTATTCTACCATTAAATATCGAAAACTGTACCGTAAAGCGCTTACAGGACTAAACTTAGCAATTCAAAAATGGAATAAAGAAATTAATAAATAAAAAAAATCGTGAAAAACGTGGTATTAAAATACCATAATTCTTATTTTCATATTTCTAGACGTATTTAATGTGATTCCCAGTTATTGAAGGCCCATATTGAGGGTATGAGATTTTTCATAAGGGGACGTTTGAAACTATAGGCACGGCGTACACAAATACAAGAAACAATTCCAACGGCGCCCCCTCTTCCCCCCACTTCAAGCATTTCAGCCGGCGCACGTACCTGACAGGGTTTCACAAGCCCCCACAAACAAGCCCCTTGCGTTTTAAGAAGCCCCCCCTTGCCCTTAACGACAAAAAAACCACACCACTTCAACAATCCAACGGCGCCCCCTCTTCCCCCACTTTAAGCATTTCAGCCGGCGCACGCACCTGACAGGGCTTCACAAGCCCCCACAAACAAGCCCCTTGCGTTTTAAGAAGCCCCCCCTTGCCCTTAACGACAAAAAACCACACCACTTCAACAATCCAACGGCGCCCCCTCTTCCCCCCACGTTAAGCATTTCAGCCGGCGCACGCACCTGACAGGGCTTCACGAGCCCGCAACAAACAAGCCCCTTGCGTTTTAAGAAGCCCCCCCTTGCCCTTAACGACAAAAAACCACACCAATCAACAATCCAACGCCTCCCCCTCTTTCCCCCCAACTTCAAGCATTTCAGCCGGCGCACGTACCTGACAGGGCTTCACGAGCCCCCACAAACAAGCCTCTTGCGTTTTAAGAAGCCCCCCTTGCCCTTAACGACAAAAAAACCACACCAACTTCAACAATCCAACGGCTCAACAGCGCTCCTGATCTTTCAACACTCCCTAACAGAGCTTATTTGTTTAAAGCTGAAAAGGCTTTTACTTTTTTCCACTCTTTGTGCTTTTTTGTGTCCTTTTTTTACGAGAAAATTTTTACCTTCAAGGCAACCATTAACACACCCTAAGGAATTTGTAAGGGATATACCCTTGACAAGAATAAGACTTCTTGTTAAATCTCTCCTACTTTTTTGCAATTTTCACTTATCGTTGTGCTAATGAAGTGTGTTAATGCGTACCTTAAGAGTGCGCTTTTCTTTTTGTGATCACAGTGAAAAAGTGTATCGTGTGATGTTATAATGCAAGTACGATATCGCAATGCAATGCTCATAGAGTAAGCAGTCTATTGGGGTTGTGGTATTATATTTTAGTGTTGTATTATAGTATTATAGTGTTGTGTTACGTAAACTATTTAAACGGTGAATATGATGAAAATTAAAAATTCGCTTAAAGCACTAAAAGAGCGCCACCGTAACAATCGTTTGGTGCGTCGTAAGGGTCGTGTTTATATTCTTAATAAAACGAACCCACGTTTTAGAGCACGTCAGGGCTAATTCTTTTAGGGCTAATTTCTTTAAGGTCAATGTTTTTATGCCTACTTTGATTGTAGGCTTAAAAAGATTTTCTTGCGTTTTTTTGGTTATAAGTCCGTTGATTACAAGTCTAGTATTTGATAATATTTGGTGATTTATCTTTTGGGGGCTTGTTTTTATGGATTCTTTTATTTTTTTAAAAGCCTTTCGATTTTTTCAGCTGCGTTTTTTCTGTATTTTTCAGCGCGCGTTTTTTCTTTTTTTTGTTGGCGTTTTTTGTTTTGTTCCCTCGAGCTATGGGCAAAATCCTCCTTCTCTTCCTGAAGATCGGCCT
Organism: Bartonella sp. CL436QHHD; assembly: GCF_042195105.1. Lineage (NCBI taxonomy): Bacteria > Pseudomonadati > Pseudomonadota > Alphaproteobacteria > Hyphomicrobiales > Bartonellaceae > Bartonella > Bartonella sp. CL436QHHD. The sequence goes on from NZ_JBHINR010000087.1 coordinate 9,214, forward strand.
TCTCCACAATCGCTTTTACCGTTAGATGATCTTATTCCCAATTCTCCTCCCCCTTCCTCAACGCCCTCCGATTCTGATTCCTCGGCGGTTATTCTTGAAGATCTTGACAAAGAGCAGCTTTCCCATGTTGACAGAGTTAAGCAACGCAAAGAAGCAGAAATTTCACGTTTACTCAAAGAATTGAAATATTGTGCTGATGTTGCTAAAGCGAAAAAGATCAGTCAACAACTTCAACATTTATGGTCCCAATCGGGGAGTGAGACGATTGATCTTTTAATGTCATGGGCTGAAAATGCACTCAACAGCGATGATTATGGACTTGCGCTTGATTATATTGACAATGCTCTTGCACTTTTACCTACTCATTCTGAAGCTTGGGTAAGGCGTGCTTGGATTCACATTCAACTGAACGATTTCAAGCTTGCCCTGCTTGATCTCAACCATGCTCTTGAACTTGAGCCGCGCAATTATAGTGCTTTTTTTGAACTTGGCGTTGTCATGGAAGCAACGGAGCGTCCAAAACTTGCTCTTAAAGCTTATGAAACAGCATTGGATTACTATCCACAAATGCGCAGAATTCAAAAGCGCGTGCAAGCTCTGTTAGACGAACAATCACCCCAAGCTCTTTAAAACCATTCAAG
>NZ_JBHINR010000062.1:0-1538 GCF_042195105.1 Bartonella sp. CL436QHHD
TATAATAACGCAAAAGTTGGTGGTAATGCCATAGTAGCTGGCAAAACAGCATTTTATGGAAGTGATGCTATCTTAAGGTAGGGGCAAATAAACCATGGAAAAAAAATATGAACTTACTGATGAAACAACTGAGGTTGATGGCAAAACCCTTCACCGTATTCGTGCTTTAAGGGATTTTGATGATGTTAAAGCAGATGACCTAGGCGGTTTTATACAAAAAGAAGACAATCTAAGTCATGATGGCTATTGCTGGGTAGGCGATGATGCAAAAGTCTATGGTTATGCCAAGGTTTTTGGTGATGCACATGTTTATGGAAACGCTCGTGTAGATGGTCATGCAAGAGTTTATGACAAAGCCAAGGTTTATGGTGATGCTTATATTTATAACATTGCTGATATTTACGAAAATGCATGTGTTTTTGGTAGTGCATCTGTTACCGGAGAAACTAATATTTTTGGCAATGCTAGGATTTTTGGAGATGCACGTGTTTTTGCCAGTGCACAAATCTACGAGAATGCACAAGTTTCCGGTGGTGCATTTATTAGTGGAAAAGCTGAAATTTATGGAAATGCTAAAATCTATGACAATCCATTGATTTCCATCAGAGCAAAAGTTGGGGGAAATGCCAAAATCTATGGTGATGCATTTATTCATGGAAACGCAGAGATCATCAATGATGAAATCATCACAACGGGCGAGAAGCAATAATGGAAAAAAAATACGAACGACTAATCTTATAGTATCTCTATAAGCCGTTTCTAACCACACAAACAACTTTTAAACACCAGCGTGATTCACGCCACGGGGGAATTGCGCTCAAATAGGAGGAAATCAAGATGAGTGAACAAAACACTAACCTAACAGAAATTGAAGAAACGCATCACTTAGCGGTTAAACAAACTGCTATGGAACGTATTTTAAACAGAGCCTTAGAAAATGACGTCGATATGGACCGTCTCGAGCGTCTCATTGCCTTACGAGAAAAAGAAATAGAACGACAAAACTACGAAAGATTTGCCAGTGATCTTTCGAATATGCAAATAGAATATCAAAAAATACAAAAAAACTCTACAAACACCCATACAAACAGCCAATATGCAACCCTTGACCAGTACATTGATGCTGTAAAAAATACTCTTGCAAAACACCGATTTGCTTTGTTTTCTCGTATCAAAGAACAGAGTTCAGACAATATAATTATAGAAATGACTTTGACGCATCCGTCTGGAAATAAAATCTCAACAGAAGGAAAGTTTCCTTATGACACTAAAGGATGCAAATCAAATATACAATCGGTTGGTTCTGCAATCACATACGCACGCAGATATCTGTTAGGTATGCTTCTTAATGTCGTGAGTGAAGATGACGATACGGATGGGAACACACCTATTAAAAAGGCTTTTCCACAACAGATCAATGAAATCAGAAGACTTGTCGTACAAACCCAAACAGAAGAAGAAAAAATACTTGCTTATGTCAACGTCAAAAAGCTCGACGATATGTCTGAAGGACAAGCACAAACGGTATTACATCTTTT
>NZ_JBHINR010000020.1:0-6657 GCF_042195105.1 Bartonella sp. CL436QHHD
GAATGTGATGTGTTCTGCTGGTGTTGTTGGTGTGAATTCGACATTGAAATAGACTCTGCCGCCTTCAATGGCGCTTGCTGTATTCAACTCTAGATCAGGCGTACAACGCCCACCAAGAATGGCGCCTTGTGCTTTCAAATCACGCAAATAGGCATTGACGCTTTCACTGACATCATTCATGTAGGTCTTTTTGATATTGCGGTCGACAGCCCATAGATGCCCGCGCAAAATGGCATCATTGATCATATCTGCGGTGCGTACTACGGATAAGAAAGCAAATTTTGTATCACTTGAGAGTGTGCGATTACCCCAGAGGCGATAACCATTTTCGCGGATAATTGTTGTGATGTTTTGTTCATTGAGAAGGTTGGCACGGCTTGATCTATCACCAATGGAAAAATCAATGGGGCGCGTAATACCAACAATGCCATTGATCACTTTGTTGGAAGGAGAATGCCAAAAACCGTGTGTAAAATCAGTTTTAGCAATGACACCAGCAACTGCTGCACTTGCTGGCTGTTCTACAATTTTTCCATCACGATTCACCTTTACAAAAGGGTCAACGATAATAGCGCGTTTTGAATCAAAATCCTTTGCTGTGCTAAGGGCTGCTTCATCTGTGCTGTTTGGTGCATCAAGCACCACAATGGCGCGCAAACGCTCGGCAATGCCAATGAGTTCTGCTGCGACGGGGTTGGCAGTTGCACCAGTTCCATTCTCTTCAATATTCACACTGGAAGGGCGTTGATGTGTAAAGCCTGGCGCAATCAGAATGCGTGGTGTTTGTCCTACAATGGATTGTGCTCCAATGAAAGCATGAACACCTTCATAAGCACCATTTGCGTTTACACCACCCAGAATATTGGTGAGTGTTGCATTTTCATTGTCACCCTCGTTCACGCGCACGACAACAACAATGGCACCCACTTGCTTGAAAATGAGATCAAGGGCATTAGGTAGGGTGCCTTGACGCTTGCCTGTTTTATCCAGTTTAGCGGCTTGTGAAAGAGAGCCTGTTACCAAAACGGGTGTATTAAGAGGAAATGCTTGTTCATCTGCATCGGGCGCCGTGCCAACAATCCCGATAACTGCCGATTGTACCGCGCGAAGGGGGCGGGTGCCGTCGTCAACCTCGACAACTTCAACACCGTGTAGAAAACCTGTTGCCATACTTTATGCTCCTTTAAATGAGTGGTGAATTAAAATGAATGGGAAAAATGAGAGGTAAAAAGCCGCTCTTGAGAAAGGTTTGTTTTCAACAAGCACTTTCTTTTTATAAATATCTTGACTTAGTCCCAAAATGGTACTAAGATTGATAAAAATCAGGATACACTTATGAAAATTGTTAAAATCTCCACACTTCAAACTTTTTGGACTCGATATCCTGATGCTGAACAACCATTAAAAGCATGGGTAGATGAAGCTAAAAACGCACAATGGCGTTCTCCTCATGACATTAAAGAGAAATATAAAAATGCAAGCATATTAAAGAATAATCGTGTTGTTTTTAATATTAGAGGCAATGATTATCGTTTAGTTGTTTCAATCTTTTATCCAGCAGGTTGGCTTTACATAAAGTTTATAGGGACGCATAAACAGTATGATGCGATTGATGCCAACACTGTAGAACTAAAGGAATTTAAGAAATGAATATCAAACCAATTCGTACAGAGAGAGATTATCAAGAAGCTTTAGAAATTGTGTCTGCAATGTTTGACAATCAACCTAAAGAGAATACTCCAGAATTTGATCAAATGGAGGTTCTTGTGTTGTTGATTGAAGCGTATGAAGCAGAACACTATCCTGTTTCTCCTCCTCACCCGATTGAAGCTATTAAATTTAGAATGGAACAAATGAACTTAAGTGCTAAAGATCTCGTTCCTGCGATTGGTCATTTAAATCGTGTTTATGAAATCTTGAGTGGTAAAAGAAAATTAACACTGCGCATGATTAAAAACTTGCACCAACAGTTCAATATTCCACTAGAAAGTCTGATAGCTTAGGTTTTATACTAATTTATTTTTTTGAAAGATTTTTAAGGGGTTTCAAAAGGTCTTCAAAGATCATTTAAAGACCCTTTAATATGTATTATTTCTCGTTTTAGAAATCGCAATTTGAGATAATAAGCTCTTGAGCCGGCATTGGATTATTTGAACCACATGTATAAGATGTATTCACTTCTTTTAGTTTAAATTGGCTAAAGGTTTTTCGGATCTCTGGCACATCATTGAGAGACAGAACAAACTTTCCCTTTAATTGTGCAAGCAGTGTGGACATCGTCTGGTAATCCTCTCGCTTAAACAAATCCTTGCCATAGCAATTCTCAACGCCCCAATAAGGTGGATCAAGGTAAAACAAGGTCGTTGGCCGGTCATAACGCCTGATAAAATCAAACCAATCTAAATGTTCAATAGTGACACCTGATAAACGCCGGTAAATAAGCTTTAAGAACCCTTCAAGTTTGAAAGAGTTAAACCGTGCACCACGGTGGGGATCAACTCCAAAGGTACGCTTTGCCACCTGCCCACCAAAACTCAACCGCTGTAGATATAAAAACCGCAAAGCTCGCTCTAAATCCGTAAGCGTCTTTGGATCTTGTAACGTAAAACGTTGAAACGCCTCACGGCTGCTAATCTGGAACTCCAACAGATCCATAAAAGGGTGATAATGGCGTTGCAACACCCGAAAAAAATTCACCACATCGCCTGAGCGATCATTGATGACTTCATATAAGGGAATCAATTTCCGCCTAAAGAATATTCCTCCCATGCCAACAAAAGGTTCGGCATAAGTGCGATGGGGAATGCCTTCAATGATTTTGATAATGGTTTTTGCCAACTTGATTTTGCCACCAACATAAGCGGCAGCTGGTTCTATAGGATCAATAGATTTTAATTTTTCTTTACAAAGTGTATCCATCATTTTTTAACACTCTTTCATCTATAGTAGCCATCTTCTCACTGTTTCCAAGTGATAAGAAGTGGCTGCGATGTTAAGTTGTGTTACATCGGGCGGGTGTTTCTCAAACTGTTCCCGTTGGCTGGACTACCAGCCCAGCCTCTATTTTTTCTTTCTTTCTTTGGTTTGGAGTTTCTAGGATAATTCCTGTGATATATCTGCTTGATTTCTCATAGCGATAGGTTATCAGAGCGGCTTGCCAAGAGCTGTTGATCTCTTTACAAATTTTTTGGAGTAAAAGAGGGGATTAGCCATGATTTCGGGGCATCCCTCTAGAGATAAAGAATGACTTCACTACAGTGCAGCAGAGACTATTCACTTCTATTGTCATCTTGCTCTCCAAATTAATGAAGAGACCATAACAATCATCTACACTCTCTCATAAGACTGACACTGTCAGTCAAAAAGCCCTTTAAAAGGGCTTTGAAAGAGCGATAAAAGGACTTAAAAACATGTAAGCCAGCTTATACAACAGCTATCCATTTGACTTGTGTCATATCTTGGTTACTTGTGCATCCATTTATTCTTTCCATAATCTTATAAGAACAGCGCCATCAGCACCAGCACCGCTGTAATGCCCATCCCCGTTAGCACCAGCACCTCCACCCCCAAAACCACGCCCTGCTTTTCCTGAAGTATGGTAACCATCTCCCGTTCCTCCAGCGCCACCCCTTGATGTATCGCCCCCAGCATCACCTCCGTTACCACTCATTTCTGCATCAATTCCTTTCGTTCCAGCATAACCATTTCCGCCTTTGGCAAGTCCTAAGAGACCATCTGTTGCCCAACCAAAGTTCCCGCCAACTCCTCCAGTACCACCAGAACCTGAGTAACGGGATGATGGGCTGGAATAATAAGCACCTCCACCACCTTTTCCTCCTGTAGCTGTCATAAAATTTTTGCCAACGGTTGTTGTGCCTCCAGAATTTCCTGTCGCACCATGCTTTGCAACAGAAGTTCCTCCTTTACCAATGATGATATCCTCATGCCCGTTTAAACTGGCTTTATAGCCGTACCACACGGAACAACCTCCACCTCCTCCACCGCCGCCTAAGCAATAAGACCAAGAGCAACCACCACTACCGCCGCCACCCCAGGCTGTAATTTCGACTTTGGTTTTATCCGTGACCCAGTTGGGCCATTCAATTTTCCCATCTTGCGTATAAAGCAATTCAGCATCGGCAATAATGAGTTTATTAATCAAATCTTTTTTGATGTTTTTAATTTCCTGCTTGAGAATATCTATTTCTGATTTCGTATAAACAAGTTCTCCATCGACTCTCAAAGGTCCTTTAAGTGAGCTTCCGCTTGTACTTAAGTTAGTGATCATTTTGTTATTATGGGTAATATTCAATGATGTGTTTCCCAACAGTTCTAAGCCACCACTCATAGTGACTTTGCTGGTAAATTTATTGTAATTCTGCCACTCATTTGGACTTGTGAGGCGTCCATAGCTTGTCAGATCTTCATTAATCTTGGCTCTAAAATCATCAAGCCCCACAATATCTTCGGTTTTATGTTGATGTGCGCCTAACAGTGAGACAGCACTGCCAAAGGTGAAGTTATTATTGCTTGATTTATAGAGAACATAATTATTTGCGGCATCTTTTGCCCCCTCGATATCGCTTAAATCAGCAAATGAGAAGGTTTTATCGGCTGCCATTTTGCCTTTGAGAGCCGCTTCAAGATCGGCAACATCACTTATTGTATGCGTGTGTTTTAAAGGTGCTTTTCCCTCTACCTTTTCCTCAACAGCCAAAAGAGCTTGATCAATTTTGGTCAAGTTTTCCCGCAAGATTGGGAATTCAGAACTGATAAAGCGACCTTCTTTCGGCAATTCCATGTCGAGTTTTTTGGTTTTTGTCATCTCTCATTTTCCCCTCATAATATGCCGGCGCCAAAATCACGCACCATTGACCGTGCCGCCGGTCCACCGGTAAGCGTGAGTTTCAAGCGCGCTTGTTTGGCGCCTTTATCACTGCTGGTAAATTTTCGTTCTGTCCAAAGCGGTTCAGCGAGTTGTTCTGTTTCGTCAAGTTTCAAAGGGGTGAAAGCACCATCATCCAGCTGCATCTCCAGTGAAAAGGTTGCACCGCCCGGTAAAAAGGTTTTGATATAGCTGGTCAATCTTGCTTTTTCACCAAAGGCAAAAGCACGCGTGACATAGGTAGCTTCCTTATGGATCTTTCCCGCAATCAATTGAACAGGCGCAAACAAGACGGGTGAGAGCTTTTCGGTGCCTTTGAGAATAGCGCGAAGCTTTATCTTTTCACTGATATATTCAGTAAGACTGAGCAATTGAAAGGGCAGGAGTTGATAAATTGTGCCATTGTTTCTTTCAATTTCAAAGATGACAGAACAATCGCTTGAAGGCAATTCAATGGCTGCGCGTATTTGCAAATCAGAGCAGTCAACAAGGTCAAAAGTGCCAAGATCAATGGTTTTTTCTGTTTGCCTATAGCGTGCCGCCAGCACTCGAAAGGCTAAAGCCTCATCTTGATGGGCGGTCCAGCTCCTAGCATTGACAGAAGAAAAGCGTGGACCGGTCACGTAAGGGTGGCTCGAGACGTATCTCTGGTGTTCTGCATCAAAATCCCCAAGCTTTGCTAGTGAAACGGCATGATCAGCATCATCGGTTTTAATGACAAAGGCGGTGAGACGGTCATTAGGGACTAACAAAGGGACATCATAGCGTGCCTCTGCCCAACCTAGCTTTGCGCCCTTCATAGAATAAAAGCTTTGTGCTTGAATATCGGCGGTCGGATAACCGTTTTCTGTAGTGACCAAATCAATCACCAAATCATGGTTCTCATTACCGATTTTGCAAAGATGAAAGTCAATACCGGTGATTTGCCGTGTTTCATCGGGGGTAAAGACTTGCGCTTGTGGGTCAAATTGCATCCATATTTTCACAGTGGTGGTGCGCCGCATCACTTTCACATCAATCACACCTTGCCCTGTAAAAAGCCCCNGACTTGCGCTTGTGGGTCAAATTGCATCCATATTTTCACAGTGGTGGTGCGCCGCATCACTTTCACATCAATCACACCTTGCCCTGTAAAAAGCCCCGTTGCAATGGTTCCACCTTTCCCCCGTGCCACAACATTTTTTGTGCCAGCGGTGATGTTTTGTGGAATTTTAAAAGTTCCTTCAAGGGTGCCCTTGCTATCGGCAACAAGGCGGCTCGCTGGCAAAACATTCACACCATCAAAGATGAGGCTTGCTAATTGTTCTAACTTGCCAAAGCCTTCAATTTTAAAGTGAAGGGTAATTTGTCTTAAAAAGTCGGTTTGTTCTTGATGTGCATTGACCAAGTCATCACGCACTTCTGTGTTACGGATAGTTCTGCCGCGATGTTTTCCCATAATGATTTGATTGGTGATACCCGAGAGCCAATCGGTGCGCTGTTCATGCCAAAAGTCTGTCGCGGGTTCAAGGGTTACTGTACCAGGTAAGGTCGCAAAATTTTGATAAGGATTGATTTTTTCGCAAGCCGTTGTCAACTCTTGCGCAATGATCACTTCATTTGTCCAGTCAAGGGTGACAGGCGCTGTAAGATTAGCGGTGTAAAAGGTTGGATCAATGGCGAGCTGTAAAATGCCGTTGCCTACAGCACCTGTTTGTTGAAAGCCTTCATCTCTGTAACTATCATCAAGAAAAGGGTCTGCAAACATGCCCTTTTTGGCAACAGGTTCTTTA
>NZ_JBHINR010000025.1:0-5893 GCF_042195105.1 Bartonella sp. CL436QHHD
TACAACAACAATTGCCCCTACTTGTTTAAAAATAAGATCAAGGGCATTGGGTAAGGTACCTTGACGCTTACCCGTTTTATCCAGTTTAGCGGCTTGTGAAAGTGAACCCGAAATCAAAACCGGTGTATTAAGGGGAAATGCTCGGTCATCGGCATCGGGTGCTGTGCCAACAATCCCGATAACTGCAGACTGAACCGCGCGAAGGGGGCGGGTGCCGTCGTCAACCTCAACGACTTCAACACCGTGTAGAAAACCTATTGCCATACTTTATGCTCCTTTAAATGAGGGGTGAATTAAAATGAATGGGAAAAATGAGGGTTGGATTTGAAATCGCACCCTTTAAAACAGCAAATCATAAGGATTTTGGTTCACTCGCATTTCAAATGCGAGTGAATAGTAAAGGGTAGCATTTCAAATGCGATCCTTTGAAAACAACAATATGTAAAATAATTTTTTAAAAGCATATTGACACTAATAAACCCTCATGTTAATCGAATCATAAGTGCTAGAAACACTAAACCATTAGCGGATAGGTCACGTAAGATCTCTCCCATGCATTTAAAATACTGATTGTCTTTTATGCTATTATTGGCATATAACGATTTTGTCGGGTGTAGCTATGCTATACAATACCTTCTCACGAGGGGAAGACATAGCGACGGACTAATGGCCGTGTTTCTAACGCCCGGCACCCTTGGGGGGTGTCAATAGAGACATTAAAACCATTAGGAGTTCATCATGAACAATTTAGTGACAATCAACAATGCTGGTATTGCTGTTACAACTTCTTTAAAAATTGCAGAGGGTGTGGGTAATACGCATAAAACAGTTATACAGTTAGTACGCAATAATCGTAAGGATTTTGAAGAGTTTGGTTCACTTGGATTTGAAATCCAAGTGAGTAAAAGAGACGGTAAAGGTGGTCAAAAGAGAGAAGTTGCTATTCTCAACGAACCACAAGCCACTCTACTCATGACCTATATGCGTAACAATGATACGGTGCGTGCATTCAAAAAAGCCCTCGTCAAAGCTTTCTATGATTTAAAAAACCAATTAATTGATAATGATCGTGATACACGCTTTGATTTTCCAAGCAACTGGAATGAAATGGGACCTACTGAAAAAGCTGTTTATATTTATGGACCGCTTCACATGCATCTTGTTAAAGCCTTTACATTAGCAGAAGAGAGCAAACATTATAAAACGCTTGTTGAAGAAGCCAAGCGAGTTTTAGTAAGCCCTGTTGTAAAAGTAGCTTAAGTTTAAAAACATGATTTTATCTCCTCGTCTTTGAGGCGGGGAGGTAGTTAATGGCTCTGTTCCATTTGTATATCCACTTTATTAGCTGTTAATGTTGGAATAGAAGAGACATCAATGTCCCTCAAGGCATGCCATGTATCATAATTGGCTTGAAGCTGTAGCCAAAGGGCTGGTCCATTTCCTAACAATTTACCAATGCGAGCTGCTGTTACGGCTGTGACTGGACGTTCTCCTTTAAGGATACCGTGCAAGTGCTGGCGTGATATTTGAAGAATCCTAGCAATTTCGGTTTTGCTTGCATTTAAATGTTCTAAGGATTCAGCTAAAATTTCTCCTGGATGAGAAGGACAACGATTAGGATTACGTGTGGTCATGGATAGTTTCCTTTACAAATCTTAAAACCTTCAGTGGTATTGCTCTAGATCAACATGGTAAACGTGTCTGTCTTTAAATTCAAAAGTGATACACCAAGGACCATTGATATGAATTGTGTAGCGAGTTGGAGTAAAGCCTTTAAGCATATGAAAATTATAACCTGGTACATTGATATCACTAACTTGAGAAGCAGCGTCAAGGGCATCAAGACGGCGAATAATACGCTGTTGAAGCCTGCTATCAATCTTACTTTTTCCTGTTTCCCAGAGAGATTGGAGGTCTTTATTTTTAAATGTTTTGATCATAGCAAACTCAACAACTTTATTTTAAGTAAGATGTAATGTATTAAGTGACAATTGTCAACAAAAATGTTACAATTTAATATGATTGATGCCAACACTGTGGAACTACAAGAATTTAAGAAATGAATATCAAACCAATTCGTACAGAGAGAGATTATCAAGAAGCTTTAGAGATTGTGTCTGCGATGTTTGACAATCAACCTAAAGAGAATACTCCAGAATTTGATCAAATGGAGGTTCTTGTGTTGTTGATTGAAGCGTATGAAGCAGAACACTACCCTGTTTCTCCTCCTCATCCTATTGAGGCTATTAAATTTAGAATGGAACAAATGAACTTAAGTGCTAAAGATCTTGTTCCTGCGATTGGTCATTTAAATCGCGTTTACGAGATATTGAGTGGTAAAAGAAAATTAACACTGCGCATGATTAAAAACTTGCACCAACAGTTCAATATTCCACTAGAAAGCCTAATAGCCTAGACTTGATTATCTTTCTCTTGTGGTTCTTTTATGGGCTCTACGGGTATATCTGTTTCTGTCATTTCAGTAGATGAGAGCTGTTTTGTGTTTTCATCAACAATAGGAGGAGAGAACACTCCATCCTTATAAGTCCAGCCGATCTGCGCTTCACTTGAGGGGATAGCTTCACCATCAAAGGCATGGACATAGTCTTCTGAGGCTACAATAATATTTGTTACCACACCATTTTCAACAACTGCATATTTCATAAAAAACTCCTAGATAAAAAATCTCAACAAGATTGCTCCGTCACCACCATTGCCGCCATCTCCACCAGATTTTCCTGGAAAGTAGCCACCGCCACCGCCGCTGGTAAAACCATTTCCATCACCACCATTGCCGCCTTTCCCACTGTAACCCCCTTTTGCGATACCATCACTGCAACCACCACCAGCCCCCCCATAAATAGAGCTTCCACCATGTCCAATGTTTGTTTTGTAGACAATAAAGGGGCCGTCGTTACTTCTATAGTATGCGTAGCCACCACCACTCCCGCCACCGAAAGTAGAACTGCTACCATTAACATTACTGTTACTAGAGTAGTAGCTGCCACCGCTACCGCCGTGACCACTGCTGTTGGCACTTCCTTCACTGCCACTAGTTCCGTATCCATAATATCCACCACCTCCGCCACCGCCTGCGGTAAGAAGTCCCTGAATTATTGTTTGACCACCTATGCCTCCCCTCTCGTTATTACCGCCTTTCCCACCACGTCCAATTTGAGCATTTTTTGAGTTTTCCAGCTGGTATCCTTTGATTTTAATACGTACGCAACCGCCGCCACCTCCACCACCGCCTTTTATATTACTGCCGCCTCCACCGCCACCCCACGCCCATATTTCAATATCGGTGTAGCTAGTAACACTATCAGGAAATGGAATGGTACCACTTTCTGTCATGAGGATTTCAAGGGGATTAAGCGCGGTAACTTCTTTCAGTTTTGCAATCTCATTGCGTATTTTTTGAAGAACAGTGGTAGCCTCATCTTTTGTGTAAAGTGCCTTACCATCAACAGTTGCTGGACCTTTAAGCATGCTTCCACTTGCACTTAGACTTGTCACAACTTTATTATTGTGGGTGAGATTAAACGACGAATTACCCAACAGTTCTAAGCCACCACTCATAGTGACTTTGCTGGTAAATTTATTATAATTCTGCCATTCATTTGGGCTGGCTAAGCGTCCATAGCTTGTGAGATCTTCGTTGATCTTGGCTCTAAAATCGTCAAGACCCACGATATCTTCTGTTTTATGTTGATGCGCGCCTAACAGAGAGATAGCACTCCCAAAGGTGAAGTTATTGTTGCTTGATTTATAGAGAACATAATTATTTGCGGCATCTTTTGCGCCTTCGATATCGCTTAAATCAGCAAATGAGAAAGTTTTATCCGCTGCCATTTTGCCATTGAGAGCGCTTTCTAGATTTGTGATTTCGCTTATGGTATGCGTGTGTTGTAAAGGTGCTTTTTCGTTTATCTTTTCCTCAACAGCCAAAAGAGCTTGATCAATTTTGGTCAAGTTTTCCCGCAAGATTGGGAATTCAGAACTGATAAAGCGTCCTTCTTTCGGCAATTCCATGTCGAGTTTTTTCGTTTTTGTCATCTCTGTTCTCCCATCACAATATACCGGCACCAAAATCACTCACCATGGACCGTGCCGCCGGTCCACCGGTAAGCGTGAGTTTCAAGCGCGCTTGTTTGGCGCCTTTATCACCACTGATAAATTTGCGCTCTGTCCAAAGGGGCTCGGATAACTGCTCTGTTTCCTCTAATGTGAGAGGAACAAAAGCACCATCATCCAGTTGCATCTCCAGTGAAAAGGTTGCACCGCCTGGTAAAAATGTTTTGATATAGCTGGTTAACCTTGCCTTTTCCCCAAAGGCAAAAGCACGGGTTACATAAGTGGCTTCCTTATGAATCTTCCCCGCAATCAATTGCACAGGCGCAAACAAAACAGGTGAGAGCTTTTCTGTCCCTTTGAGAATGGCGCGAAGCTTTATCTTTTCACTGATATATTCAGTAAGACTGAGTAATTGAAAGGGAAGAAGTTGATAAACCGTGCCATTGTTTCTTTCAATTTCAAAGATGACAGAACAATCGCTTGAAGGCAATTCAATGGCTGCGCGTATTTGCAAATCAGAGCAGTCAACAAGGTCAAAAGTGCCAAGATCAATGGTTTTTTCTGTTTGTGTGTAGCGTGCCGCCAGCACTCGAAAGGCTAAAGCCTCATCTTGATGGGCGGTCCAGCTCCTAGCATTGACAGAAGAAAAGCGTGGACCGGTCACGTAAGGGTGGCTCGAGACGTATCTCTGGTGTTCTGCATCAAAATCCCCAAGCTTTGCCAGTGAGACAGAATGATTACTATCATCTGTCTTAATAACGAAAGCCGTTAAGCGGTCATCGGGGACAAGGAGTGGTACATCATAGCGTGCCTCTGCCCAACCTAGCTTTGCGCCCTTCATAGAATAAAAGCTTTGCGCTTGAATATCGGCGGTCGGATAACCGTTTTCTGTGGTGACCAAATCAATCACCAGATCATGGTTCTCATTACCGATTTTGCAAAGATGAAAGTCAATACCGGTGATTTGCCGTGTTTCATCGGGGGTAAAAACTTGCGCTTGTGGGTCCACTTGCGTCCAGATCTTTACTGTTGTGGTGCGCCGCATCACTTTCACATCAATCACACCTTGACCTGTAAAAAGCCCTGTTGCAATTGTTNCGCTTGTGGGTCCACTTGCGTCCAGATCTTTACTGTTGTGGTGCGCCGCATCACTTTCACATCAATCACACCTTGACCTGTAAAAAGCCCTGTTGCAATTGTTCCACCTTTTCCCCGTGCCACAACATTTTTTGTACCAGCGGTAATATTTTGTGGAATCGTGAAAGTGCCTTCAAGGGTGCCTTTGGTGTTAGCAACAAGCTTTGTTTTTGGTAAAATATTCACACCATCAAAGGTAAGACGTTCCAAGATTTCGCTACTGCCAAAACCTTCAATTTTGAAAGAAAGGGTAATTTGTCTCAAAAAATCGATTTTCTCTTGGGTTGCACTCACCAAATCATCACTGATTTCTGTTTTACGAACGCTTCTCCCACGGTTCCATCCCATGTTCAGTTGATTGGTCACGCTTGAGAGCCAATCGGTACGCTGTTCATGCCAGAAGTCTGTCGCGGGTTCAAGGGTTACTGTACCAGGCAAGGTCGCAAAATTTTGATAAGGATTGATTTTTTCGCAAGCAGTTGTCAACTCTTGCGCAATGATCACTTCATTTGTCCAGTCAAGCGTAACAGGCGCGTTCAGATGAGCGGTGTAAAAGGTTGGATCAATGGCGAGCTGTAAAATGCCATTGCCTACAGCCCCCGTTTGTTGAAAGCCTTCATCTCTGTAACTATCATCAAGAAAAGGGTCTGCAAACATGCCCTTTTTGGCAACAGGTTCTTTA
>NZ_JBHINR010000075.1:0-4052 GCF_042195105.1 Bartonella sp. CL436QHHD
GTTCGCGCTCGCCTGCCCCGCAACGAAGCCAACCCGCTGGGAAGTACCTTTTGCATTGATTTTATTGTATTTTTTCTGGAAAAAGCGAAGCATAAGTGATAATCTGTTTTTAAAATTGCAATAAGAATATGTAATTCCTAAACTCATAAGGATATGGAATATATAGATAAAGCTTGAGAACATGATCTAGCCTTTCTTATTAGCAGCGTATTCTTGACGAGAAAGTTGTCTCTGTATATTTTTGGTTAATCTTTCATTGGCATATTGTGCAATAGCACTTGCAATCTCTGGCTTGGACATCACTTTAGCAATTGAAGGTCCTTCTTGTTTTGCAATGGGGAATTGATCTCCGTCATCTCTTTGAAACACATTCCCTCCCATTTTCAATTCAACACGCTTTGGAAAACTGCCTCCCTTGATAAAACCATGGGGTAAGATTTCTTTCTTTCCAAACAGTGTGTAAGTTACGCCGCGTTTTGTTTCGTTTGCTTTAAAAAATTTAAGAGGTATCGGTGTTCCAGAACCAATGATATCTGTCTCAAGAAACCTTGCTGTTGCCTTTTCTTTAATATAAACGCCTCTTTTGATACGCTTTATTTGGGCTGATGAGATGTCTGCAACTTGCTTTTCAGTAAAGCGTTCAACTTGTTTTGCTGCAGTGTTTAGAGCATTACGCAGAGCCCAGTTAAGGCGTGGTGCTTGAAGGTTTGTGAAGGTATCTTTTACCTGTTGAAGATACCATTTTTGGTGGATGATTAATTTCAACGTCTAAGCCTTTTTTGGGGTAGGTGTTGATGACTTGGAAGTTTTAGATTCCTTTGGTTTTTCGAGTAAGGTTTCCTCTGTCACTGGTTCAGACGATGTTTGTACGGCTTCTTGTTTTATCTGCTTAATTTGTTCAACTGTCTTGTCTGTTTTTGCTGTTGTCTTGACTCCAATAAAAGGTTTTACAGCATTAGCGCGCTTGAGACGTGCGTAGACTTGATTGGAAACTTCAACAAATGGATTATTGGGTGTTGATGGTTCAAAGCGAACAGTGCTTTTATTGTCGCCAACAACACACATTGGCTTAGTGATGACAGCTTTCATCATTGCTCCTTTTGCGTCATAATTAATGACATCATTAGTCAATTATTGATTTTTGTTATTTGAAAAATTGATTAGCCAGAATTACCCAGAAAACAGGGTTTTCTAGCCACGTTTCAAGATCACATTTTACTAAATTTTTAGAGGATATTTTTGAATTTTGGACGCAATTCGACCAGTACAGCAGCGTCATTAAATACGACTTTTCACATATTGTCAACAAAAAAAATCAATATATTGTGTTTTTTTTATTTTTTTACCTAAATATGCTGCTTTACAAACAAATGATGCAAATATTCCGTTCCCAAAAATCGTTTATACGTTAAAGCATTTACCATTTATTTTTTGGATAAAAATACTTCTGGAGAGCATTTAGAGCAATACGCAAAGAACTAACAAGATGTGGTAATGTTTGGTTTTCTATAACAAGATGTTGTATCGCGGCATAAAGATTATACTGTCTATAGAGGTGTTGTGCTTCTTTGATAGCCTTTTGCATGTTTGAAAACTGTTCTGTTGCAAATTTAATCCATTTTTCTTTTGCTGTCTCATCAGAAGATGAGGGCATTTTATCATAAACAGCACTTGGCAAACCTTTTGCACACGAATAGTCATTTTTCACTTCAAGATATTTTTGCGCAGCATCATATTGGTCTTGATTTATTTCGCCTTGCAAATAAAGCCGCCCGATATAGGTACCGGAAAGCGGATTTTTAGCCTCTTCTATGGTCAAACAGAAGCGTTTGGCACGCATTTCAATTGCCAATTTATCCATGGGTTCATGCGGTGTTTTTGCTCGTGAGATACGTCCATTTGGTTCTCTGATACATCCTTTAATCCGAGGACGACCGCGTTTTGCACGTTTTTTTCTTTTTGTCATATTTTTTTTCAATCAGAATGGGACGCTATCGTTAAGAGCCGTTCTATAATCTTGAGCACCTGAAGCGATAGCATAATTTTGAGAAGTAATGGGTGAAGGGGTAGATTGATCTTTCTTTACATCAAGCAAATACAACTCGCCTTTGAATTGTGGTAAAACAATCTCTGTTGTGNGGGTGAAGGGGTAGATTGATCTTTCTTTACATCAAGCAAATACAACTCGCCTTTGAATTGTGGTAAAACAATCTCTGTTGTGTAACGGTCATGCCCATTTTTATCTTGCCATTTGCGTGTTTGTAATTTTCCTTCTACGTAAACTTTTGAACCTTTGTTTAGATACTGAAGTGCAATTTTTGCCAAATGTGGATTAAAAATCACAACTGAATGCCATTCAGTTTTTTCTACTTTTTGATGAGTATTTTTATCCGTATAGCTTTCAGAAGTTGCCATACGAAAATTGACTACTTCTGTTCCAGAATTCATTGTTTTGCTTTCGGGATCAGCACCAAGGCGCCCGATTAACGTCACTTTATTTAGCATATTTGTAGCCCCATTAGATTAGCAATTTATACATGAAAAATCCTAGCATAATTTGCATATTTATACAATTATTTCAAAAGTATAATATTAATTATTAACATATAACATTATGTTTTGTGATGTACGTATAAAATAAGGAGATCAAGGTATTTTATTTTGCAAGCAGCGTTTCTTTTCCGTTCTCACCATGAATTCCTTGAACACTGTTAGATCTTGTTGTGAAAGACACTTAAAATTTCTAACAAACGTGCTAATAATTTCACGGTTAAGTGGATCAGAAGAATTCATTATAAAATTCTTTCGGCAAATATCAGCCTCTTTTCTTAAAAGAGAAGCCATGTTTTGATCTAAAGCGTACAGCTTTATGATCTTTTCTTCCATTCCTACTGGAACAGATTTTTTGCCAATCTCAACAGAAGATAAAAATGCTACAGAGATGCCTAGTTTATCAGCCATATCTAAGAGCCTTTCAAAGTGATCAAGGCGAATTTTGCGTAAAGTTTTGCCAAATGGTGTAAGCATGTGATTAAAGCTCCTATTCATGCAATCAAGCTGCTTTGAGACGTGATATTGTGTTTTTTTCTAAGAATTGAGGCATTTTGATTTTTGGTGAAAAAATCATCAGTTCAGTAGCTTTCCTTTTCTCTTGTAGAGAATATTGTAAGCTAAATTCTATTGAGAGATATTGCCTATACAATAATTTAATTTCTTCAACGTTGTCATAAGTAATTAGCCAAGGTGCCGTCACATGTTGGGAGATGACATTCTCTAAATTGTGGTGATCATTAGCTTTGTAAAACCAAGTATAAAGACCTTTTCCTTTTTTAAAATAAGGAGGGTCCATATAAAAAAAGGTGTTTTCATCAGTTCCATAACACAGCAAAAATTCCCGTGCATTTAAACGAGTTAAATGTATTCTATCTTTTTGTTCACTTATGCGAAGAATGCGTTCAATTATATTCTCTTTGTTAAATCGGCAATCTATTTTATAGGCACCGCTTTGTCCTTTCCCTCCAATTGGTCCAGCATTTTTAATAATTCCAGATCTATTTGTGCGATTCAAAAAGAGTGCTGCAAATCCTGCGCTAAGCACATCTGCACTTGCAGGAGAAATTTCTTTTTGTATGTACCATTCTTCTAAGTTAATGGTCGTTGTATTGATTTTTTCTATTAATTCTTCTGTCTTGTGCAAAACGCAATACCAAAAGCTCCAAATGAACAGATCAATATCGTTAATGTGAATATCTTTAACATCACCATTAAAAAGAAGCTTTAAAGCAAGTCCGCACCCGCCAGCAAATGGCTCTCTATAGGAACAGCCATTTAATGCATTTTTCTCAAATATTTCTTTGACTTTTCCATACAGTGCAGCCTTACCGCCTGGATATCTCAATGGTGAGCAGACATGAGTCATTGTTACGCGCCTTTTTCAATGATTTTTTGATGTTTTTGTTGATTTCATCTATGAACGTTGAGAAGAGACAACGCCATTTAATCTAAACAGTTTTATAAAATCGGAAATTTTACTATAGCTTTTTAACTGAGCA
>NZ_JBHINR010000008.1:0-1093 GCF_042195105.1 Bartonella sp. CL436QHHD
GGTGCAATGTTTTTCATGGATAACAACTATGGGGAGTGTTTCACCGGTGATGGCTTTGCCTTCACCCCGTTTGGCGAGCACCAGTTTGCCATCAACGGGCTTTGCTACCGCATCATATTCTTCTGCAAGGCGTGCAGCAAAAGCCATATCGCTTTCAGCTGTTTGGTCAATGTGACGCACAACGATTTTTGCAAGAGAAGGATCAACCTTTGGCGTATAGCCATTACGCTGTGCTATCTCTTGAACAATACTGCCAAGGGTTTGCTGGTGATAGGATTGGCTTTTGGGTGTTCTATAAGACGTGTTCATAGAGGCGGCGCGCCCTGTCACGCTTAAGCTTTGTGGTGGGCTGCTTACAGAGATTTCGTCTATCAGATAGGATCCCATATCGCGGTTTTTCCCGCCTTCATAGCCAAGTGTGACAGAAATGATTGTTCCGATAAGAGGAATATCAAGAAAGCCGTTATCACTGTCACGCGCACGGTCATCAAGCTCTATAGTGATACGATCACTTTTGTTTTCTGCTTCATCGGTAATTTCAATCGACAAAACATAATCCATAAGAGTTTTGGTGATGTCTTCTCCATTTGCCAGAACCATGCAAAAAGGTTTCATGATTGACTGCCCCAAATTCTGATTACCGGTGTGGCTTTAGGATAGGGGAGGGTNATCCATAAGAGTTTTGGTGATGTCTTCTCCATTTGCCAGAACCATGCAAAAAGGTTTCATGATTGACTGCCCCAAATTCTGATTACCGGTGTGGCTTTAGGATAGGGGAGGGTTGGCAAAACGATTGTGATGCCTGCTTTTAAAATGGGTCCATAGTCTGCAAGACCAAAATTTGCTGCATAAACGCGTTCAACAGCAAGGGCTTGTTGACCTTTGGCATAATATCTCCAGCAAATGGCATCCACCATATCGCCATCTTTGGTCATATAAAGGTCACTCATAGGTCTCCACCATATTCTCTCAACTTTATTGTAAATTCTTGTTTTTTTGGGGTGCCATTATAATGAAAAACGCTTTGTTTTTCCTCTACAGAAAGAATGACAAACTTACCTAAGATTTTGCCTTGACCGGTCACAAGAATGTG
>NZ_JBHINR010000084.1:0-1272 GCF_042195105.1 Bartonella sp. CL436QHHD
CCAATCAGAGGCTGTTGCGGCCATTGCTGCTTATCGCAATAAATCATCACGCGGTAAGTCTTCTTTCTCATGTGATATCGGTGGTGATCCGTTTGTACAAGCAGAAGCAAAACTTGTTCAAGAGCCCCCTTTCCGCCCCTATATTCCAGCAGAATGGCGCATCAAAAGCGTTAAACACAAACTTGATAAAACAGGTGGTTATACCACAAAAATAGATTGCGAGCTTTTTGATGAAACCCAAGAAGATGCGGCTGGAAACGTTGCAAACACCACACCAGACAAGGATGATACCCTTGATCCAAACGCCCCACCAGACGCATGCGACGAAGGCGAAGGCGTCATCCATATGGATGAAGAGGATAGATAAACAAAGCTATTTTATGATGATAAAAAGAAATACTATTTTTATTTTACTATTCCTAAAAATACAGCTAAACAGCGTTCAATTTCTACCATTTTATCTGCATGAATGGAGCCGAA
The DNA here is from genome assembly GCF_042195105.1 of Bartonella sp. CL436QHHD. Lineage (NCBI taxonomy): Bacteria > Pseudomonadati > Pseudomonadota > Alphaproteobacteria > Hyphomicrobiales > Bartonellaceae > Bartonella > Bartonella sp. CL436QHHD. Next base: position 481 of record NZ_JBHINR010000084.1, read on the forward strand.
AGCTGGACTCNAATACTATTTTTATTTTACTATTCCTAAAAATACAGCTAAACAGCGTTCAATTTCTACCATTTTATCTGCATGAATGGAGCCGAAAGCTGGACTCACTTTTTCACATCTTACCGTCATAATCTTATCAATCATGACTTGCGAAGGTTTTTGCAAACCATTTTTAGCGGTTGGCTGAATCGTAATGCGGAGTAATGGCGCATCAACAAGTGTGCTAGTAATGGGTAAAACCGTTACACTTGTATGCTCACTGAATTGATTAGCTTGAATGATTAACGCAGGTCTTGGTTTACCAAAATCGCCTTGCATAGCTATTGTGACGAGAGATCCACGCATTATTCTGTCCAGCCATCAACATCCATTAAAGATTGATCCATCAACAACTGCATAGATGTATCTGTTTTATCCATTTTTGCGACTAAGCGACATTGGCGTCGGCACTCTTCTGCAAAGTTCGGTTGGCGAATATCTGGTACCCAAATTTGCATTAAACGCAAACCTGCTTTTCTTTGTGCGTTGCGATGTTTTTGAACGCGTTCATTGACGTGCATTGTAGCCATAACAAAATCTCCATTATGTTTCATGTAACGTATAACACAGAAAAAAGTTACATGAAACGAGATTTTTAATAAAAGGCAATAATTGCAATTTTTAATATTCACTCATCCCCGCCTTGTGTGGGGCTTTTTTATGGAGCAACACATGCGAAAAATATCATCAGAAGGGCTAGCACTTATCAAACAATGGGAAGGCTTGCGTTTAAACGCCTACAAAGATACCATT
>NZ_JBHINR010000017.1:0-2613 GCF_042195105.1 Bartonella sp. CL436QHHD
CAAATATCCGACTCTAAACATACTCTGAGACGCGCGAAATTCTTTAGAAAATGGTTTCTTAATTTTGCTCGTCTCATGGAGACTATCAATAATAGCTTTACACATTTAAAACTGTTATTTTCACAGAATTGGACATATCAAATTTCTCTCCAAAATAGCTAAAAACACTGCAGAGGTAATTGTAAAAATTCTATCCTGTTATAAATGAAGCCCACTGTTCCAAGAGAACATGTCGTTGTTCTAAAAAATCCGTTCGCATATAAGCTTTTGTCACTGAACTCCCGACTGAATGGGCAAGAACAGTTTCGGCAATCTCGAACGGTGTTGACGTTGTCTCTGCTATCCAATCCCGTAAACTTGAACGAAAACCATGGGGACGATAAGTCAAACTACAAACTGTCATATACTTTGCCATGGTGGCATCAGAAATGGGGTTGCCTGTAAGACCAGAAAAGAGAAAACCATTTTTTTCAAAGGGAAGAGACTTTTCAATCACTTTTAAAGCTTCATTACTCAATGGTACTCGAAAATCTGAAACCTTTCCTACAATGCCCTTCATATTTTCTTTAGGTATCGTCCATATATCTTTATCTATTTGTTCAAGACGCAAATAGCGCAATGGATATGACCGTACTCCAGTCAAAATCAAGAGCTTCAGTGCTAAATTTGAAAGGATCTTATCATCCAAGCTTTGATAAAATGCCGGAACCTCTTGCCATGGCATAGCAGGAATATTTGTTGATGTCGCACGTGGTTTTCCTAAAAGAGCGCGTGCCTTCATACAAGCCTGTAGATCAACATCTAAACCAAAAGCCGCAGCATATTTCAAGCAAATATTGATACGGTTAAGTGCTTTTCGCGCTGTGTCTGCTTTTTCATGCCAAAGGGGTGAGAGAACATTGCGAATAATATTGGCTGTTAATTTTTCTATAGGTAAATTACCTATGTGTGGAATCACGTGCAACTCTAGTGGAGAAAACCAGCGGCCGTTTTTACCTTCATTTTTCAACTCTGCTTTTTTGCTTTCAAAAGCCGCTTTTGCAATTTCTTGAAAAATATTGCTTTGCTGTTTTAAAATAGTCTGTTCTCGAAAGACAATAGGATCATTGCCTTCTTTAAGAATATCACTATAATGCCTAGCAAGCTCACGCGCTTCTTTTAAAGAGAGTTTTGTAACAGGACCAAGTCCCATTTCACGGCGCTTATTGTAGTGCGTATAGCGAAAAAACCAAGAGCGTGTATTGTCTTTTCGAACATTCAACCATAGCCCTGCCCCGTCACAATATTTACCCTGCGGAGACGTCTTTACGAATGATGCTGATAACCGATGAATCGCCCTCACTTAACGTCCCCTCTCGTCCACCTTTTCAAGCATTGCTCGTCCACCTTTTTGGGTCCACCTTTTAGACCACCTTTAATTTCTGATTTGAGATTTTTTCTTTAATACTTACTTTTTTTATTGAATCATAAAAAGCTATAGACATCAATACGCCCTTACACATCTTTATATACTTTGAATCTTGTTGCTAAAGCCTGATTCGCTCTCTGGGGGCACCATTTTTTTGTAAATAAATTTTTTATTTTACACATGCTTGTAAATGAATCGGCTTTTAAAACCTTGTCTGTTAAAGTTTATGCTTTCTGCTTCTGCATAATTTAGCGTTTTTAAGTTCTATTCTTGAAAAACTATGTAATACCTTAAAAAACTATCTATTGATCTAAGCGTATTGTTCAATAATTTTTTCTTCCATTCAAATTAACTTTTTGCTTATCCCACAGAAAAAGCATTATAAATATACCTAATTTCCAGTCATATCTAGAAGAAATTTTAAACTATCGATGCAAATCTTACATAAAATTTTATTCAAATAGTGCAAATCATCCATTCCCTCCAAGGTACTCTTTAGACGCACTAAATATCTGAATATTTTTATTTAAAAAATTAAAATCTTTTAAAGAGCTTTCTTATTGAATTGTACTTAATTTAAACTCAATAAAAACTTTCCTTGAATATATATGTCATTCTTACAAATTTATCTCTCATAAACTGTTAGAATGATAACATTTTCTTTTCGCCAATATGAACGATCTAAATAAAATAAATATCTGGAAAGGTAAAATAATTCAAAAATACACGACCGGAATTTAATATAATTTATCAAACATTTTCAACTAAACATTTCTTATTATTACGAAAACGATTGTTAGAACTTAAAAAAATATTGCTTTATAAAAAACTTTTAAACAGGAAAAAAATGATAAATATCATAATTACCTTTCATTTTTTCAGAAAAAACTATCATGTTTAGAAATGAAACTCTTAGATAACACACTCAAAAAATTAACTTATGAAGAATTATTTTAATTGAAACTTAAATAGTTTTACAAAGAACGCTTTAAAATGCGTATTAAAATGATTGACCTTTTACAAGAAATTTGTCAAAAAGCATATCTAGTTTGGAGGGGTGGCCGAGCGGTTTAAGGCACCGGTCTTGAAAACCGGCGTGCAGGAGACTGTACCGTGGGTTCGAATCCCACCCCCTCCGCCACAGCATTTTTATGGTGCTATAACTTTTTGATTCTGTGTAATCTTTTTTAAGGTTCGGGATAAAT
>NZ_JBHINR010000054.1:0-1325 GCF_042195105.1 Bartonella sp. CL436QHHD
AAGCCGATTCTGCTATCTCAGAACTTCTAGTCGCGGGCTATCAGAAGTTTATGGAAAATAACTTTTGGGGTTTGACCAATTTAACACAAGAAGCAAAAGATTTGATGTATAGCTATGGTCTTACAGGATTAGAACTTTATGGACATAGTCGCGGGACAATGACATTGGGGAATATGCTGAATTCTTTCAAACAAGAAGGTGTTCACGGTATAGCCAACGAAAACACGACTATCAATCTCTATGGACCAGCCTTTAATGTTTTAGTTGCATCCGGTCTGTTAGGTTATGTGAGTGACGGCAAACAAACCACTGTTGGCTTTAATGGGAATAGATACGACTTTGTCAGCAGAATTATTGGCGGCAATGGCTATACCTACGAGACAATACCTGCTGGCAGTAACTGGTGGAAAGAATGGTGGAGAGTGGCTACAAATCCCATAAGTTCCCATACTTGTCTTGGAGATGTGGGTTATAAATGCCAAAAGTTTTATAGCACATCTCATTTAGAACAAGTCCCTTTAAGGAGTNGCTACAAATCCCATAAGTTCCCATACTTGTCTTGGAGATGTGGGTTATAAATGCCAAAAGTTTTATAGCACATCTCATTTAGAACAAGTCCCTTTAAGGAGTAAAAAATGAAACAAACCTTAAAATTATTAAGTGCGATAACTCTATTGAGTATCGCTGGATGTCAGTTTAACAAACCTGCTCCAGGGTATGTGACTGCGTGGGAGAAGCCAGGAGCAGATTTGACAGAGGCAGGAAAAGCCTTGTTAGAATGTGGAATGCCAAGCCTTATTGATGCGGATCCAGAGAATGATAATCGCAGCTTTAATCAAAAGGCAACAATTTATGCTTGTATGGTTCAGGCTGGTTTCCGTGATAAAGTGGGGAGGGGGACTTGGTGCGAGAATCATAAAGCCGAAAACCTTCCCATATGTCGTCCAGGTGCTGTGATCCCGAGGCCCAGTGTCAAGAAGCGCTTAAACAGCCCTTTTTGTAAAAAATATAAAAATGCACCTGAATGCAAGCCTTAAGTCTTGCTTGTGATGATCAACAATCCGCCATCCTTGCCTTTGCTTGGAATGGTGGGATTGTTTTCTCAACCAATCATCTCAATATTGTTCACCGTTGTTTTAAGCAGCGGTGACAGGAAATATCAACAGGCTTATGAGCTTTTTTATTGTAAATAAATCCATTGAAAGAGGGGAATAATGAAGAAAATCTTAAAACTATTGAGTTGTATAGCTCTGTTAAGTATCACTGGATGTGTTAACTCAATTCCCTCACTTTCTCCAGCATTATGGAGAAATAAAATACTTTTA
>NZ_JBHINR010000013.1:0-986 GCF_042195105.1 Bartonella sp. CL436QHHD
TTTGTAGCGACGCATGGGGACAGTAAAGAGAACAGCAAGATTACGTCTCTTAAAAATGGAGACATTAGTAGAACGTCAACGGATGCTGTAGCGGGTAACCAGCTTCATGCTCTAGGTGATAAAGTTGCGAAGTCTTTAGGTGGTGGTGCTAAGTATGAGGATGGCCAATGGAGCAAACCTAAGTTCACGGTTAAAACAGTAAAATCTGATGGTACTGAGAGTGAGGAGAGCTATACAGATGTGGCTTCAGCGTCTGCCGGCGTAGGCACTTCTTTCACGGATTTACATAAAGAGATTACTAATGAAATTAGCACTGCTCAGGCTGATGCGTTGTTGTGGGAAAAGGCTAAAGGTGCGTTTATAGCGACGCATGGGGACAGTAAAGAGAACAGCAAGATTACGTCTCTTAAAAATGGAGACATTAGTGGAACCTCAACGGATGCTGTAGCGGGTAACCAGCTTCATGCTCTAGGGAGCAGTGTTGCAAAATCTTTAGGTGGTGGTGCTAAGTATGAGAATGGAACTTGGAGTGCGCCTACATTCACAGTTAAGAGCGTGAAAGAAGATGGCAAAACAGAAGATAAAGAGTATCATGATGTAGCAACAGCGTTTGCTGGTGTAGGAACTTCTTTCTCGAATGTGAATAATTCTATCACGAATATTAAGGATGAAATTAGCAAAGATATTACTGAAGCAAAGAGTGATTCCTTGAATTGGAGCGACACTGCACATGCGTTTGTAGCGACGCATGGTGAAGAGAATGCAAGCAGCAAGATAACATCGCTTACCAATGGGTCTATAACTAAAGACTCAAGTGATGCTGTAGCGGGCAATCAGCTATATGCTCTAGGGAGCAGTGTTGCGCAATCTTTAGGTGGTAGTGCTAAGTATGAAGGTGGCACATGGACAGCTCCGACTTACGAGATCTCTAATATTTCTGCAGATGGTGATGTGGGAAAGACAAGCTTCAATGATGTTGGTAGCGC
>NZ_JBHINR010000013.1:1130-1335 GCF_042195105.1 Bartonella sp. CL436QHHD
TCTTGATACGAGTGTCAAGAATGTGAACACTCATCTGTCTAATGAGGTCAAAAAGTTTGATGAAAAACTAAGTAATATTACTCAAGCGGTTAATGGTGATGCTTTAATCTGGAGCCAAACGGCAAATGCCTTTGTAGCGACGCATGGGGACAGTAAAGAGAACAGCAAGATTACGTCTCTTAAAAATGGAGACATTAGTGGAACC
>NZ_JBHINR010000001.1:0-215811 GCF_042195105.1 Bartonella sp. CL436QHHD
CACTCAATTGTGGAGAAGGCTGTTCTTTATGAACTGGACGCACAATCATCTGATCGGCTAAAGAGTGAGAAGATTCTGAAATAGCAGTTTGTTGCTCTTCAGCAGAAAGAGGATGAGAACTCGCTGGACCTGAGACTTCAATAACGTGACTTCCAAGAGAGGAAACAGTTGGAGAAACAAAAGCTGGAGATCTTTGACTCAAGTTTTGGCGGTTTTTTCTTCGACGTGGCAATTTAATAGCATGCTCTTGTGATGCTGCAATCGTTGAAAGAGAAGAAACTGATTGATTTTGATTTAAATGCCGCACAGATCTGCTTCTACTACGTGGTAAACTGTTGAGAAATGAAACATTATCAATAAATACTGCAGATAAATACCAAACTTTTTCACCCCCATCCTCATCAATTCTCTGTTTTAAACCATACGTATAGGTTCCGCCATCAATAGTTTTAACATTTGCACCAGAAAAGCTTCTCAGGGTAAAATGTGCGCCACCACTTTGATCAAAAATTAAATCAAGTCCTGCTGAAGAAGGATCAACAATTTCAATACCAGAATCTACGACACTTATTGTATGAAAACCACTCCCATTCTCAATAAAGAGGTAATCACCTTTTTCTTCTGCAAGGCTAACATTAAAGTTAAAATGTAGACTCCCTGCTAGATTATCAATGTAAAGCTGAGAGTAATATAAATCATCTTCAAAAGAGGTAAAAATGACTTTTCCTACACCGCTTAACTGCTGAATGCGTGTACTTTTGTCGTCAAACCCACGAGCAACGGAGTATAATTGAGCGTCTTCTCCATTTAATTCAATGTTTTCTACTATAGTTTGTTGACCATCGTCTCCAGCATCAAGATGGAGCCCACCAAAATCCTGAACTTTTATTTCTCCTCCTAATATTGCACCAGGAGAAATCCATGAATTAGCATTACCTTCAATCGTTAGATTCTTTACAATTCCACCTGCATAGACTTCTTGAACACCACCAGTGCGTAAAATGACTGTATTTGCTTCACCTCCTGCTAAAACACGCTGCACACCCTCTGAAAAGATTTCAGCATTTACAGCTAAACCGCCGGCTTTTTCTGCAAAGTTATCATCATTAGGAAACCACTTAGCAAGAGTTTGTACTCCTCCACTCATCACTTTTGTTCCCACAGCCATCCCATCATCATATACATTCTGCTGTCCCGGCGTATCACCTTGACCATAAAGTGTCGTGTTATAAGCACTGCTCCCCACAATTCCACCATTTACATAACCATTTCCGAAAACAAGCTGCTCCCCACCATAAATTTCAACTCTCAATGCAGAGCCTCCCCCCTCCACTTTTTGTTTTCCACCCTCGTAAATAATCGTAGATTCTGAGACCCCCTGTTCCCCTACAATCTCAGTACCACCATTTTCAATGGTTGTATTTTTACTGAAACCACCAGCTTCAACATAAAGTCTTCCTGATCCCTGAATTGTATTATTAATAGACTTCTTAAGAACACCTTGCTCTCCATCATCAAAGACATAAACTACGTTATCATCACCGAGCAAAGAGCTTTGTAGAATTCCTCCTCCTTCCCCAATGCTGTAATGAATTACATCAGAGATACTAAAATCTTTTGACGATGTCATATTTTCTTCTTTTTCAGGAAGCTTATCTATAGGCGACTCCACATGAGGTGAAGGAATTACAGGAGCAGAAGTTATTTGTGATGTAGCCAAAGACCAAGTCTTTCCCCCATTATCATCTTTTGTCTTTAAGCCATACATGTAGGCTCCACCATCAATCGTACTCGTCTCTTCACCAGAAAAATCTGTCAGAGTAAAATGCGCATTTCCGCTTTGAACATGAATTAAATCAAGCTCCAAAACTAAATTCTGATCTTGTAGAGAAGAATTGGTCATTTCAACACCAGAATCGATAACACTTATGGTGTGATTACCTGATCCTTGTTTTATCAGAAGATAATCACCGCGCTGTTCTGCAAAATTAGTATGCAACCTAAAATGTAAACTCCCTGAAAGATCATTGATCTCAAGTTTGGAGTAATGTGGATTAAACACGGTAGAAGTAAAAATAACACTGCCATTACCACTCAAACTTTCAATCAAAGAACTTTCACCATCCATCTTGGAAGCAATCGCATACAATTTTGTATCTCTGCCATTTAAGACAATTTTTTCTACTTCAGTACGAGATCGCTCAGCACCAGCATAAAGATAAATCCGTCCAGAATCATGAATCATAGTGCTTCCTTCTAATGTTGCACCAAAATGTAACCACGATTGTGCTTGATCTCTAATTATTAAATCCTTTACATAGCCTCCTAAATCTATTGCTTGGAAAGCATTCCCTTGTAAAAGAACGCCAATCGCGATTCCCCCCGCTAAAATGTGTTGCTCTCCACCAGAAAAGACCTTCGTATCAAAGGCAAAACTGCTATAATCGTTTAGATCCTCTTCTCCATAAAGATTTTGTATCCCTCCTTCCATGATCTGTGTGTTAAAAACCTCTCCATCATCATACACATTCTGATATCCTCGCACTCCATTCTCACCAGAAACGATAGTGTCATAGGCACTGCTTCTTACCATCGCACCTTTGATATCAGACTTTCCTGAAACAAACTGCTCACCACCGTAAATTTTAACCCCTTCAGCTTTTCCCCCATCTTCAACCTTTTGTTGCCCACCTTTATGAACAATAGTATCCTGTGAAAGACCCTGTGTTTTAATAAGCTCAGTGCCACCTCTTTGAATTGTCGTATACAAGCTAAAACCACCGCTATAAACGGAAAGCTTTCCACCATCTTTAACTGTATTACTAATTGAAGTTTCTCCATTGCTATCAACTTCCTTGCTACTCGTGTCAAAGCTAGGATCTGCAATAGAAACAGTTGTTCCTTGATCAATTGTGAGTTCTGTAAGTAAATCACTTGATGAACCAGTATATGGTTTCAATACACTATCAAAAACTTGAGAAGTTGTCTCATCAATGGTGTGGTTTGCATCTAAGTACCAAACTTTACCAGTACCCTTATTGTTTCTATGTTTCAAACTGTACCGATAGGTTCCGGCATCAACAGTTCCGATTTTTTCACCAAAAGTGTTTGTCAGAGTAAAATGGGCATTTCCGCTGCGATCAGTAATTAATTTAAGCTTTTTGTAAGAAGAATTTGTAATTTCACGCCCAGAATCAGCCACACTTATTGTGTGAGAACCAGAGCCCCTTTTTTTAATCACAAGATAATCACTAAGCTGCTTGGCAAAATTGACATTAAAATCGAAATGTAAAGAACCTGAAAGATCATCAATATTAAGTTGAGAATAGAGCTTATTCGTCCCTAAAGACGTAAAAATAACTCTGCCATTTCCTTTTAAATTCTTAACATTAATCTCAGGTTTTTTGCCGTTATCTTCAGACGCAATAATGTATAGTTTGCTATCTTCTCCATTTAAATTAAGATTTTCTACTTCCGTAACAGCTTCACCATTCCCAGCATAAAGATAAAGACTACCAAAATCATGAACATTTGTATTTTCACCTAATATCGCACCAGCAAAACCCCATGACCTTGCTTGATGATTAATAGTTAGATTATCCGCATATCCAGAATCATATATATTCTGAATAGCTCTATCGTATAAAGTAACTTCACTCGCATTCCCTCCTGCAAAGATATTCTGCATACCATTTTTAAAAAGTTCGCTACTCAGTGCAAAAGCCCCCTCATTAATTGTAAAATCTTCATCTTCTGTATCGGCTGTATCAGCATCTTCTGAAAAGCCGTTATGAAAATTCTCTTCACCATCAAGATTCTGGACACCGCCTCTCATAATCTTTGTGTCAACAGCCATCCCCCCACTATAGATACTTTGTAGTCCTAGTATTCCATCTTCAGCATAAATTTCGGTGTTATAAGCACTACTTGCCTTATCTTTACGCAACAAACCAGATCCAAGACTTCCCTTACCAAAAATAATCTGCTCGCCACCATAAATTTTAGTACCTTCTGCATTTGCACCACTCTCAACAATTTGTTTACCCCCTTTTTTAACAGCGGCATATTCTGAAATGCTCAAGTTTTGGACAAACTCAATCCCACCATGCTCAATTGTCGTATCCCTGCTAACACTTGCTGCATCAATGTAAAGTTTTCCACCCTCCTGAACCGTATTATTGATAGAATATCCAGCGTCTTCATAATTAAAGCTATTTACTTTTTTACCAGAGTCCTCAGAATCACGGTCAGTAATATAAACGGCAATATCATCATAAATTATTGAATTTGTGAGTACTTCAAAGAATAGGTTTTCTAATCTCTTCCTCCCCTCTTCTGAAGGATTACTTCCTTCTGCTCTCTGTTTATTCTCTATCCTTTTTGATCCCCCCTTTTTTTCTTTTAATCCCCTTACTTCCGATAACAACTTTCTTGTCTCTTCTAGATGTTCACTGATACTTACTGGTGTTAATAACTTTTCTCTTGGTGTAGCTACTCCATCTGCACTCGCAATCTTGACAAAAAAACCACTGGTCATTAATGCATAAAAACTTAATTTCATTTTGCGGTGCATTATTCACACTCCATAATTTCAAATTTAAATTCCCCCATTTAGAAAAAAGTGCATAGACAAAAACAACACAACGTAATTGCTCAACCTCATGTCTTTTAAGATAGCAAAGCATACGATGGATTAAGCTCTGATAGACGAAATATACACCTTGTGTTTTAAAATGCATACACAACTAAAAGATTTAATTTATTTTAGATACACTTTAAAAGTGTTGCAATTGCATCCATAAAAAATATTTTTAATATTTTGAGACACTAAATACTGATCTACGAATAAGATTGATCCCTTAATAGATAAAAATGGCATTAAACTTTAAAGGAAACAGCAATGTGAATGAGAGCTGCGTTTATAGCCACCTATTGCCATCTTCTACAGCATTTAAAGCAGCGTCTTTATTTTATTCATTTTGGATAATATCTAGAGCACTTATTCATACTCATCAGTCCATAATCATTGTTCTAATATATAACGAAGTGTCATAATATTGACTCGACACTGATTTGAAATTTCTATACTTATAGTCAGTTAACTCGTTATTTGATTTGTCATATACTGAAAGGGACATTCTATTCATGTCTATAAACTCAGAAATGAAAGCTACAAGCAACAGAAACTCCCCTCGTCGAATTTTATTTGCAAGCCTTATTGGACCAACAATTGAATTCTTCGATTTCTATGTCTTTGGCACTGCCGCAGCTCTTATATTTCCTCATGTGTTTTTTCCAACACAAAATGATCAGACTGCCATTTTACAATCTTTCCTCATATTTGGAGCAGCCTTTTTTGCCCGCCCTTTTGGATCAGTTGTTTTTGGACATTTTGGGGATAAAATTGGAAGAAAAGCAACACTTATTGCTTCTCTTCTCACAATGGGTCTTTCAACAGTCATTATTGGTTTTCTTCCTACTTATGAAATAGCAGGGTGGTTTGCCCCTTTCCTCTTAACCTTGTGCCGTATTGGACAGGGAATGGGATTAGGAGGAGAATGGGGAGGCGCTGTTTTACTCGCAACAGAAAATGCCCCTCCAGAAAAGCGCGGCTGGTATGCGATGTTCCCCCAATTAGGCGTTTCAATAGGTTTGTTTTTATCTATTGCTGTTTATTTAGCTCTGTTGCATTTCCTTGATCGTGCGGAACTTTTAGCTTGGGGATGGCGTATTCCTTTTATTGCTTCAGTTGTTTTTATGATTATAGGATTATGGGTCCGTCTTTCAATTAATGAAACTGTTCAATTCAAAAAAACTCTTGAAAGTAAAGAACATGTCAAAGTTCCTATCATAGATGTCTTTTTAAAATGTCCACGAATCCTATTTCTTGGAGTATTTTCTGGTATGGCAACTTTTGTTTTGTTTTACTTGGTTACTACATATTTGTTAAGCTATTCAACAAACCATCTGCAATTGCCATTTCATCAAGCTCTTCAAATCGAAATTGTCGGTGCTATTTTTTGTGGGATTTTTACTGTCATCACTGGAAAACTCGCTGACCGTATTAGACGTAGAACTTTGATGATTTGGATTACAATCATCACCGGTATTTATTCTTTCGCAATTCCTTATTTCTTAAATTCTGGAGTTATAGGAGTCCTTGCAATGTCTGTTATTGGTTTGTCTCTCATGGGAATGATATACAGTCCTCTTGGTGCTGTTTTGGCTTCACCATACCCAACAGCAATCCGATATACCGGTTCTTCTATCACTTTCAATTTATCTGCTATCATAGGAGCTTCTCTCGCGCCTTATATTGCAGAATATCTGGTGCAACATTTCGATACATCTTATATCGGTTATTATTTGCTTCTTGCTTCTTTTATTTCACTGATTTGCTTCGTCGGATTTACAGATGATGAAATATCCAACTAAAATATAATAACGAAGAATAAAATAAGGACTGGCGGCAAAAATGCTGCCAGTTTTGTTTTTAAAGACAGGGGTTGAGGTATTTTCCACCACAATATTCCCGCAAACAATGCACTCAAAAAGAAAAATAAAAAATCTGCAATATTACTCATATAAGCAACAGCAAACATTTTTGATAAGATATGCGTTGTCCCCAACCACGACACGCAAAAGAAGGACAACATCACAGCCCATAAAATAAGCAAAATTCGATCAATAATCATCATCATGGCGTTTCGTTTTTTTAATTATAGGCCATATCTTTAGCATGCCTAAAAGAAAAATCACAATAAAAACCCAACGCCCTCCCCCTGAACCTTCCGTAATAAAAAGTGCTGGATTTACTATTCCCAGCAATCCTATAAAAATCAGAGCAATAGATACGAGACGCATTAAACCTGTTTTTCCCAGCGACGATCTTCAGTCTGTTGCCAATACGTTAAATTATGATTTTCCATTTTATATTTTTTCCACTGTGCACGAACGAGATTCAACTGCTCTTCACTTCTACCATCAAATATCACGACAAGCCGTTGATAAGCATCAATATCCGAACAAACAGCTCCCTCTATGAGAAAACGAACCTTTGAATCATTCGGATTTTCTTGTCCTGTCGTCAGAAATACAGGCTGAAAGTTTGAATATTGATCACACTCCGTTCCATGTCCAATAAATGATTCATCAGCATAAACCCATAAATGTATATCTATAGAATCGCGTTGTTCTTTACTCACACATTGTATTGTTACTTTACCAAAACGAGCCAATGCACGCTCCACAAGCGTCGGCAAAATATCCTTCAGCGTTGACTTCGTCAAATGATAGAATAAAATATCCAATCTCTTAAGCCTTCATCATTCTTTATAAAAAAGCTAACATCTTTTTAAAAAAAACTTCTATATCTCTAATACAAAGGAAACGGTTCAAGATATAAACCCTCTTTTTTAATGGAGATGCATCATCTTTTTGCACGTGTCTTTAAAAGACAATAATTTTTATTTTCAACGTTAATAAAAAAGTTTTTTAAGTTATTTTCTAGATTCTTTGTAGACTATAGTTGAAAATAAAATATAATGTACGGAAAATTTAAAGAGGACCTCATAGGCAATTTGATATTATTTATTTGGTAAAAATATCCAATTCATGAAAGGATATTTTTTCAAACTTTATTACATTTTAACCGAAAGCAGTAAAAATATTTGCTATCGAATTAAAGACTGAGGATTTTCCCCAATTTATGCGTATTATTGAGTTCTACATCCTGAAACGTGTCCTTGTTTTGTTTAGTTCTGTCATGATTGCAGCAGTGGGCGTTAGTTGGACTATACAAATTCTTGCACGGATAAACTTTCTCACAACAAGTAAACAAACACTCCTCACAGTCTTACAATTTTCACTTTCATTGGTTCCTTCTGTTATTTTTCTTGTCATTCCATTTGCATTAGTGATCGCAGTTACAACCATCCTCTCAGCAATGCATCAAGACTCAGAATTTGCTGTCATCAATGCCTCTGGTTTTCCTAAAAGTACTGTTTGGAAACCTATCCTTCTTCTTGCTATTGTTGCATCCTGTATCTCCTTTTCTATAGCTAATTTTGTTGTTCCTCAAGCGCGTCTTCATATGCGACAAATGCTAGCAAGCGCTCATTTTGATCTTATTAATCTATTCATTAGTGAAGGGAGCTTTCAAAAACTCGCCAATAACCTTTACATAGAAATTGGCGAACGAAATCCAAACGGAACACTTGAACGCCTTTTCATTGCCGACCAGCGTGATCCTAAGACTGATCTTTTTTATTATGCAACAGACGCATCCATTGTGAGCAATAAAAACGGCAGTTTTCTGGTTCTCAATAACGGTGAAATAGAAAGAGTCAATCATCAAAATAACAGTGTTTCAATCGTGCAATTTAGCTCATATACTTTTAGCCTAGGAGAGTTTATCCCCAGTGATAAAACACCTACTCTTTATCCAAAAGATCGGTCTCTTTCTTATTTACAAAACCCTGACCCAAAAGATCCCTACTATCAACGAAAACCACTCCAATATAAAGCTGAATTTCACCGTAGATTAACACAATGGCTCTACCCTATTGTTTTTTCACTTATTGCATTAGCAGCGGCAGGAGATGTACGCTCCCATCGACAAGCTCGTCATTCCGCAAATCTCTCGGCAATTGCCCTTTCTTTTCTGGTGTATTGGATAGGATATTTTTTCGCAGAAAAATCAAAAAGCGATCTTGCATACGTTCCTCTCCTTTATATTATACCCATAGGAACAAGTGCATTTGTCTTTTTTATGCTTTTAACGAATCATAAAATTGGGCTTCCCACAAAAGTTAATGAGATACTTCAAATCGCTTTTCAAAAAATAATGAACAAATTTGAACAGCGAAAATCTCAAGATTCCTCGGATAAAATATCATGATTGGGTGGACACTTGGACGATATTTTTTTATACGGTATCTTAAAATAACTTGTTATTTCTGGGGAAGCATTTTTGTTCTTGCTCTTTTAATCGATTTCACAGAGAATTCCGGTAGGCTATCTTCCCTTCCGCATTATACAGCAAAAGATGCATTTTTCCTCTCTGCTTTACGCATCCCTTTTATCATGCAACAACTTATCCCTTTCATTGCACTCTTTTCTGCAATGGCAACGCTTATCTCGCTCAACAAAAAACTTGAACTTGTAGTGACTCGTTCAATCGGTGTTTCTGCATGGCAATTTCTTATGCCAGCTTGTTTTGGAGCTTTTCTTTTGGGATTATTTTCAATTCTTCTCATTAATCCACTTGCTGCATGGGGATTTTCTCAAGCAGAAAAAAAGATGACTGAATGGCGCAATCACAATGTACTAACACCTCTTCACAATACAAGTATCCACTGGTTAACACAACGTACAAATTTAGGCAGAACAACCATTGGCGCCAAATCTATCACCGATCAAGGACTTTCTCTTCTCGATGCAACCTTTGTACAATACAATGACAACGCAACCGTCAAAAATTGGATTAACGCCCCAAAAGCAACCTTGACTAATGGATTTTGGCTATTAACAAATGGAACAATCTATAAAATAGGGCATCCTCCTGAAAAATTTACCGTGTTGCAAATAAAAACCAATCTAAAACCTGAATTTTTAACGGAACGTTTAGTGAATCCCGCAACTATTCCATTTTACCAATTGCCAAAAAAAATTATGATTGCACGTTCATTTGGCTATTCTGCTAATAATTTTGATATGTATTTTCAATCTTTGATTGCATTACCGGCATTGCTTGTGGCAATGACCCTCATTGCAGCAACTGTATCTTTAAATTTTACACGTTTTGGGCAATCTAGAATGTTGATTCTTGGTGGCGTAATAGCTGGGTTTATGCTTTATGTTATTTCCGTACTTGTTCAAGCTTTTGGTAATGCTGGATATATTCCACCAATTATTGCAGCTTGGACACCCGTTGTTATTGCGTTATTCTTAGGAATCTCTTTTTTACTTCATAAAGAGGATGGCTAAGTGAAAGCATTAACACTTAAAAAAACTATTTTAACAAAATTAAGTGCTCTCGCTTTTAAAAGTGTTATAGGGGTTATTTTAGGAAGTGCTTTGTCTTATTGTGCGCACGCTCAAAGCCTTCTATCTCCTTCTCAAAGTCGCATTCAAAATCCGGAACCTCCTCTTTTGCTCTCTGCGGATGAACTCATCTACAATCGTGATGAAAACACTGTTTCTGCACACGGTAATGTTCAAATCGAATATGATGGCAATAAAGTTGTCGCTCAAAAAATTATTTACAATCAAAAAACAGGACGGCTTATAGCACAAGGGAACGTTGAAATTACTCAAAAGGATGGTAATAAAATTTATTCCAACCAAATTGATATGACCAAAGATCTTGGCGAGGGTTTTGTAAACGCCTTACGTATTGATACAGCCAACAATGTTCACTTTTCAGCCCAAAATGCTACACGCAAACACAACCACATAACAGTCTTTGAAAATGCAACCTATACAGCCTGTGAACCTTGCTCTTATAAACCAGATCGAGACGTCCTATGGAAAATTAAAGCAAGAAAGATTATATGGAATAATAGCATCAAAAAAATTCGGTTTGAAAATAGCAGTTTTGAAGTTTTTGGTGTACCGATTATAAAATTTCCAAATTTTGAGATCTATGATCCAACTGTTAGGCGTGCTAGCGGTCTGCTTACTCCTCATTTTTTTTATACTGATTATCTCGGTATGGGGATAAAGAATTCTTATTTCTGGAATCTCGCCCCCCATTATGATTTTACCCTTTCTTCTACGGTTTATACCCAACAAGGGCTTTTAACCGAAGGGGAATGGCGTCAGCGTTTAAAAACGGGACGTTATAACATTCGCTTTGCTCATATATATCAAATGAAACCGCATAGATTTGATAATGATACGATTGATGCCCAACATAAAAACCGTTATATGCTGGCGACAAAGGGGGATTTTCGTATTAATTCACACTGGACTTATGGATGGGATATTCTTGCACAATCAGATCGGCATTTTAGTCGTGCCTATAAACTTGAAAACTATAACAATCCTACACAACTTTCTCAGATCTATCTGAATGGTCTTGCAGGAAAAAATTATTTTGATATGCGTTTTTATCATTTTAAAGTTCAAGATTCAATATTGAATGATCCTCATTATGAACGTCACTCTCGGCAAGCGTGGGTCTTACCACGCATCGATTATTTTTTCACACCAGATGAACCCATTTATAATGGAGAGCTTACCTTCCATAGTAATATGCAATCAGTTTATCGTCGCCATGCTGACTTCAGTTCACCCGACCAGAACGGAAACCCTCTCAACACAGTAAAACTTTCTGGTATGGCTGGAAATAGTTTGCGTTTAACAAACGAGCTTCAGTGGAAAAAGCGCTTCAACACGCACAACGGACTCATCTTAACCCCTCTTCTCTCTCTACGAGCTGATATCATTACAACCAATGCAAGAGAAAATCACACAGATTCTATAGAAAACAATGCCTTATCCGCAATTCATGGTTCAGAAATTCGTGGCATGGCAACAGCAGGGTTGGAACTACGCTATCCCTTCCTCATTACAGCTGATCATTCTACACATATTATAGAACCAACTGCACAAATTTTTATACGCAATAATGAACAATATATTGGACAAATTCCTAATGAAGATGCTCAAAGCTTTGTCTTTGATGCCACCACTCTCTTTCAACGAGACAAATTTTCTGGTTATGATCGTGTAGAAGGCGGTACAAGAGCCAATATAGGTATAAGATATTCTGGAAGCCTTAATGATAATTGGTCTCTTTATGGTCTCATTGGACAATCCTTTCATCTAGCAGGAAAGAATTCTTTTGCAGAAAAGGACTTTATCAATGTCGGTACTCATTCTAGCTTAGAGGCAAAACGTTCAGACTATGTTGCAATGTTTGGTACAACCCATAAAAGTGGTTTTTCCTTAGAAACGCGTGGACGCTTTGACAAAAAAACAGGAAAAATCCGCCGTAGTGAAATCGAAGCATCACAAAAATGGCAAAATTTTTGGGCAGCTCTACAATATGCCTATATCGCAAAGCAACCAGATTATGAATATTCTCAAGAGCGCCAAGAAATTTCTTTTCAAACAGGACTTAAATTGGCAGATTATTGGTCCATTAATAGCAACGCCGGTTATGATTTAGTATCTGGTACATTTATAAAGCGAGGAATTAGCTTGAGTTATATGGATGAATGTTTCGGGTTAACATTCGGTTATCAACAGGTAACGAATCCAGGCAGGAAAGCACCCTTGCAAAACTTTAATTTCTCTCTTTCATTGCGTACGATTGCAGATATCGGAAAAAAGATAGATTAATTTATAAAGGGAATGTATCAGTCATTTAACTTATCATTGTTTTTATGAAAGAAAGCGTGTATTTTAAGTTGTTGATGAGAATTAATAAACAATGCGAAAGCCTATTTACATGAATAAATTGAAAAAGCGTTTTCTTGCTTTATTTTATATTGCGTCTTTGAGCGTAAGTAGCCTGTTAATAAATGGATTTTTGATTCCGACAGTCTTTGCGCAGACTTCTATTGTTGTTACAGTTAATGGCAACCCCATCACAAATTATGATATACAAAGACGCCTTGCTTTTCTCAGATTACAACAAAAGCAAGGCAATTTGGTGGCACAGGCTAAAAAAGAGCTTATTGACGAAAAGCTAAAAAATATTGAAATAAAACGTCTTAATATTGAAGTAAGCAATGATGAAGTTGATAGAGCTTTTGAGAATTTTGCGACACAAAATAATATGACGATTGATCAGCTCAACCAGATTCTGATCCAAACTGAGATCACAGTGCAACACTTTAAAGATTACATCCGTGGACAAATAGGATGGGGGCGTCTTGTTAGCGCACGCTATCAAGCTGAAACAGGTATGATTAGCGAACAAGAAGCTGTACGCAGAATATTAAAAAATGGTGGTGTAAAACCTTCAACCAACGAATATACATTACAGCGAATTGTTTTTGTCATTCCTGCACATCGTCGTTCAGAGATCTTTGAAAGACGTCAAAGAGAAGCAAGTAATTTTCGCGCACATTTCCGTGGATGTGCCAATGCTCACAATCAAGCAAGAGGTATTTTAGACGTTACTATCCGCCACTTAGGAAAGTTTCTGGAGCCACAACTTCCTAATGCATGGGAACAAGCTATTCTTGAAACGCCTGCTGGAAAAATGACAAAATTACAAGAGACATCTGATGGAATTGAAGCAATTGCTGTCTGCAAAATAAAAAGAGTTTCTGATGATTATGTCGCTCGACTGATATTTTCTCTTCAAGATAGTAAAAAAAGAAGCCCGCAAAAACTTGAAGAATTAAGCGACAAATATTTAGGAGAACTGCGGCGAGTGGCACGCATTCAAAATTCATAATGGCTGCTCTTATTGTTAGTGGTGGTGATCCTGCCGGTATTGGTCCTGAAATAGTATTAAAAGCGTGGAATTTGCGTGTTACGCGCCAAATTCCGCCTTTTGTACTTCTTGCTGATCCAGATGTTATTCGTTCGCGCGCTCGTTTTTTACAGATTGATGTTGAGGTGCAATCTGTTTTAATCAATAATCCTGCAAAAAATTTTCAAAACGCTCTTCCTATCATACCGTTAAAAAACAAACAAAGTGATCAATTAGGTATACCTTCATCGAATAATGCCGCTGGAATTATTGAAGCAATTAAACGCTGTGTTCAATTGATTCAAAATGGCCATGCATGTGCACTTATCACTTGTCCTATTGCAAAAAAGAATCTTTATGATGCCGGTTTTCAATTTCCAGGTCATACAGAATTTTTAGCTGATTTAGCCCATAAAGCTTTTCATAAATACTATCATCCAGTTATGATGTTAGCAGGACCTCGATTAAAAACAGTACCAATAACTGTTCATATTCCATTTAAAAATGTTCCTTCACAGCTTACCCGTGATTTAATTATTCAAACGGTACTTATTACTGAATGTGACTTAAAAACACGGTTTAAAATAACGTCACCCCGACTAGCTGTTGCTGGTCTTAATCCTCATGCTGGAGAAGGAGGTGCAATGGGCAAAGAAGATATTGAAGTTATCACTCCTGCTATTGAATATCTTAAAAAGAAAGGACTCAATATTGCAGGCCCGCTACCTGCCGACACAATGTTCCATGAATGTGCAAGAAAGGCATATGACGTTGCCATTTGTATGTATCATGATCAAGCCCTTATCCCTGTTAAGACATTAGACTTTGACAGCACTGTTAATGTCACGTTAGGTCTACCTTTTATTCGCACGTCTCCAGATCACGGAACTGCTTTTGACATTGCTGATAAAGGGATAGCCTCTCCCGAAAGCTTTATTGCTGCTCTTAAACTTGCAAATCAACTTGCAAAAAATAGTTTAATACCATGCCAATAGATAATCTCCCTCCTCTGCGTGAGGTCATTGATATATATGGATTACAAGCGCATAAATCTTTGGGGCAGAATTTTCTTTTTGATCTTAATTTAACATCTAAAATTGCTCATCAAGCAGGCAATATAGAAGGAAAACCTGTTCTTGAAATTGGTCCTGGTCCTGGAGGTCTCACACGTGCCTTGCTAGCAAAGGGTGCCATTGTAACAGCAATAGAACGCGATGAGCGCTGCATACCGGCTCTCTTAGAAATAGAAAAACACTACCCTAAAAAATTAAAAGTTATTTGTAATGATGCACTAAAGCAAGACTTCTCAAAACTCTTTGAAACAAGCCCAGAAAAACCTCGTATTATTGCAAATCTTCCCTATAATATTGGGACAAAACTCTTATTAAATTGGCTTTTGACTGAACCATGGCCTCCTTTTTATGAATCAATGACATTGATGTTTCAACGTGAAGTTGCCAAACGGATTACAGCTAAACCTCAATCTACTCATTATGGACGTCTTAGTGTCTTAACTGGCTGGCGTACTACTGCTAAAATTGCTTTCGATGTACCCCCTCAAGCCTTCATACCAATACCTAAAGTAACGTCTTCCGTTGTTCATATTATTCCACGAACACAACCTCTTGCCTGCTCTGCACAAAAACTAAGCCTTGTCACAAAAACCGCCTTTGGGCAAAGACGAAAAATGCTTCGTCAAAATCTCAAAACACTTGGAGGTGAAGTGCTATTAGAAAAAGCTGGAATTGATGGAATGCGCCGTGCTGAAACGCTCTCGGTTTCTGAATTTGTAACTTTAGCGCATCTAGTGCTCTAAAAAATGTACTTTGTGTTATGAAACCTTTTTTAATCACAACATTTATCGATTTTTTCAGCAATAAGCCCATCAACAAAAGAGCCAAGATAAGAACAACGCTCACGTTTTACGGTTTCAGCTAAATAAATTGATTTAATAAAAGATAAAGACTGATCTAAATCTTTGTTAATCACAACATAATCATAAGAACGCCAATGCTTTAACTCCGTTCGTGCATTTTCCAATCGCAAATTGATGATATCTTGACTATCTTCTGCTCGACGATGTAAACGCGAAACAAGCTCTTTCATTGATGGTGGAAGGATAAAAACAGATACAGTGTCTCCTAGCATCTTTTTTTGCAGCTGCTCGGTACCTTGATAATCAATATCAAATAACATATCATGGCCAGCATTCAATGCGTTTTCAACAGTTTCACGCAAAGTGCCATAATAATTTCCGTGAACTTCTGCCCATTCAATAAATTCATCTCTATCACGCTTATATTCAAACTCTTCCTTTGAAATAAAGTGATAATGTAGCCCATCTACTTCACTAGGACGCCTTTTCCTTGTGGTCATACTTACGGAAAGCTCTAATTGTCCATCTTTTAGAAGTAATCGAGAAATTGTTGATTTACCAGCACCTGAAGGTGAAGAGAGAATAAATAAAAAACCGCGGCGTTGATTTATTTTTATAGCACTCAATTTACTTTCAAAGACTGTCATTACATCACTCTACTTTGTTCATAAATGTTTCTCCAAAATTTGAATTATACATTATCTCAACCTCTCCCCTAATCAATGTGTTTTCTTAGCAATTCTCAATGTTATTTTGCTCTTTTTTGAGATAAGGTATTAGCAGTATATTCACTTCTTTCTTAAATATTTTTATCCATACGCCAATCCCACTTGTGACAGACACGAAAATGATTTTTTATCATTCTCATAAAAAGTTTAAATAGAAAAATTTTACTATATTTGGGATTCTCATTTACGATGCAAAAAGATGTGTTATCACTATAAATTCAATGTTTTGCCTTTAATTCTCGCCACTTGCGAACATTCATATTATGTTCCTCTAAAGTTCGAGAAAAAACATGCCCTCCTGAACCATCAGCAACAAAATAAAGTGCATCACTGCTTGGTGGATGTGCCACCGCTTTTAAAGAATCCCGACCTGGATTTGCAATAGCCGTTGGGGGCAAACCATTAATTTTATAAGTATTATATGGTGTTTCCTTCTCAAGATCTGAACGATAAATTGCACGACCGGATGGTTTTCCTTTTCCTCCGAAGAGACCATAAATTACTGTTGGATCCGATTGAAGACGCATATGCTTTGTAAGGCGGTTATAAAATACCGCAGCAACCATTGGTCTTTCTGCTGCAATTCCCGTTTCTTTCTCAACAATTGAGGCTAATATAACAAATTCATCAATTGATTTAATGGGTAAATCAGGTGAACGCGTAGCCCATATAGCATGAATTAATTTTGTCTGTCCTTCACGCAACCTGTTTACAATCTCTTTACGCGTTGTTCCCCGAATAAAACGAACAGTATCCGTCATTAAATAACCTTCTGGAGGCAAAATTTTTGGAAGGTCTCCAATCAAAATTTCATTCGCAGCTAATCGATCGAAAACTTGCTGAACCGTTAAACCTTCAGGTACTGTAAATGTATACTCTATAGATTTTCCTTTCACAAGAATATCCATAATATCCTGCATCGAAGCATGAGCTGGAATTAAATATTCACCAGCCTTCAGATGCGTTGTTTTTTGGTGATAACCAACCCCATAAACAAAAATATCTGATGATCGAATGAAACCACGTTTTTCTAGCAATGAAGCAATTTCACGAATTCCGGTACCAGGATGGATAAGAACAATTTGTTCTTCCTCAATTTTTCCCTTTTCTTCAAAAATACTTTTTCCAATATAAAGAGGAATACTTATGGCAAAAAGAATAATCACAATCAGCATAAGAAAAAAATGACCGAGAATGACCAACGGATTACGGACGATAGATGATTTCTTTCGTTTTTTATGTATTAACATGTCATAACTATCTGCTAAATGATTCGAAGAGGAATCACTTACGTCCTTTAATGATTTCCATTTTTCACATCGGACATAACCCCTCAATAGCGATTAAGGATAATATTATAATTTCTCATTCACCTTATAATAAAGTAGAAAACTCAAAAGCAAAAATTAAATAAAAATACTTATTATCCCCTAAAACGTCGCATCACCAACGATGCATTTGTCCCACCAAATCCAAAAGAATTAGAAAGAATCGTATCAATCTTTCGTTCACGCGGTTTGTGTGGTACAAGATCGATTTTCGTTTCAATCGATGGATTGTCAAGATTAAGTGTCGCTGGGGCTATATTATCCCGTATAGCTAAAATAGAAAAAATAGCCTCAGCAGCACCGGCTGCACCAAGTAAATGCCCGATAGATGATTTCGTTG
The DNA here is from genome assembly GCF_042195105.1 of Bartonella sp. CL436QHHD. Classification (NCBI taxonomy): domain Bacteria; kingdom Pseudomonadati; phylum Pseudomonadota; class Alphaproteobacteria; order Hyphomicrobiales; family Bartonellaceae; genus Bartonella; species Bartonella sp. CL436QHHD. Next base: position 17,705 of record NZ_JBHINR010000001.1, read on the forward strand.
ATGACATAGAAACTTGTGGTGCATAACTCCCTAAAACACGCTCAACAGCCGCTAGCTCTATGGAATCAGCCATCGTAGATGTACCATGAGCATTAATATAATCAAGTTCACTCACATTCACTTGTGCACGCTTAAGAGCAGCTATCATACTACGCTGAGCCCCTTCACCACTTTCTGAAGGCGCTGTAATGTGGTAAGCGTCACCAGATAAACCATAACCAATAACCTCAGCATAAATACGCGCTCCTCGTTTTTTGGCATGTTCCAGCTCTTCTAAAACAACAACTGCTGCTCCTTCCCCCATCACAAAACCATCACGATCAGTATCATAAGGACGTGACGCCCGTTCAGGATCATCATTGCGACAAGTAGAAAGAGCTCTACAAGCTGCAAAACCTGCAAGAGATATCCGATTTATCGGAGATTCAGCCCCCCCTGCCACCATGACATCTGCATCACCAAACATAATCAAACGTGCCGCATCACCAATCGCATGCGCCCCTGTTGAACAAGCCGTTACAACAGAATGATTAGGCCCCCGTAAACCATATTGAATAGACACATAACCAGAAGCAAGATTAATCAAACGACCTGGAATAAAAAAAGGAGAAACACGACGTGGGCCCTTGTCACGAAGCGTATAACCAGCTTCAACAATACCCTCAACTCCCCCAATTCCCGAACCAATTAACACACCTGTACAAATCTGATCTTCATCACTCTTAGGAAACCATTCGGCATCTGCAAGCGCTTGGTTAGCAGCAGCCATTGCATAAACAATAAATGCATCAACTTTACGTTGCTCTTTAGGTTCCATATACAAATCAGCATTATAAGTCCCCTCTGTTCCATCCCCTAAGGGGATACGCGCAGCAATCTGGCATGGCAAATCTGACACATCAAACTCTGTGATACGTCGGACACCACTTCTTCCTTCAAGAAGTCGTTTCCAACTATATTCAGTATTACCAGCTAATGGAGATACCAACCCTAAACCAGTAACAACAACACGTCTCATAACTTCTAACCTTGAACTAAACTTCACCTCTCAAAGCTCTCTTTTCAAAAGAGCTCCGAAGAATATAGGCAAAAGCAATTCATGCCTTTGCCCTTTAGTAATCACGCAGAAGCTTTATCAATGAACTTGACTGCATCGCCAACTGTGAAAATCGTTTCAGCAGCTTCATCTGGAATTTCTACCCCAAACTCTTCTTCAAAAGCCATAACGAGTTCAACCGTATCAAGGCTATCAGCCCCTAGATCATCGATAAAGCTTGCATTTTCTACAACTTTATCAGCATTAACCCCAAGATGTTCCACGATAATTTTCTTAACGCGCTCTACTGTATCACTCATGTTGAAATCCTCGAATTTATATTTTCCTATAATTTGGTTAACTATATCGGTTCATCTAATCAAGCAATAGATGCATTACTTTAAAAGATTTTAGTAATGATTTAAAACATCCTGTGGATATCCCCTACAAAATGAACCAATCTGACATTCCGACATCAATTGATCAACGACCATATTAAAGAAATAGATGCATCTATCCATTTCAATCGTTACTATCTAAAATAATACAACTCATAAATCAATGTGGAATAAAATAAATACTCAAATCATTGCCATTCCACCATTGATATGGAGTGTTTGACCTGTCGTATAGGCTGCTTCATCGCTTGCTAAATAAACAGCAGCAGCGGCTATTTCTTGCCCACTTCCCATACGCTTCATCGGAATCGCAGCCATAATGGCTTCTTTTTGCTTTTCATTAAGCTTGTCTGTCATTGCGGATTTAATAAATCCTGGAGCAATACAATTGACAGTGATGTTTCGCGAAGCAATTTCTTGTGCCAATGCTTTAGAAAAACCTATCAAGCCTGCTTTTGCAGCACAATAATTCGTTTGTCCAGGGTTTCCCACAACACCAACAACAGATGTAATGTTAATAATCCTTCCATAACGGCGGCGCATCATAGAATGTATTAATTCACGCGTCAAAAGAGAAGCAGCTGTTAGGTTAACTTCTAAAACATCATCCCAGTCTTTATCTTGCATACGCACAAAAAGACCATCCCTAGTGATTCCCGCATTGTTAACCAAAATATCGACGCCATCCATTTCTCTTTCTGCAACTTCAGCCAATTGTTTAATCGATTGGCGTTCAGAAAGATTAGCGGGAAATACAAAAACATTCTGCCCTAATTCTGCCACCACTTCTCTAAGCTTTTCTTCGCGTGTTCCATGAAGTCCAACAATGGCTCCTTGTGCATGAAAGCAGCGTGCAATTGCCTCACCAATTCCTCCCGAAGCCCCCGTTACAAGAGCTTTACGTCCTGTTAATCTAAACATCTTTTAACTCCTTATAGATTAAACGCCGAGCATACCTAGCGCTGATTCTATTTCATCAACTGTTCCAATGGTTACCCCCTTTATATCTTTGTTAATACGACGCGTTAAACCTGTTAATACTTTTCCAGAACCAACTTCAAAAAGCGTATCAACTCCATTAGCAGCGATCCATTCTATTGTTTCACGCCATCGCACCCTCCCAGTCACTTGTTGGACAAGAAGAGTAGTAATACGCTCTGGATTGCTCTCAGGTGCAACAGAAACATTGGCAATCAAAGGAACAATAGGGGACATTTTGTTAACAGTCAAAAGTGCTTTCTTCATGGCATCAGCAGCAGGTTGCATTAAAGATGAATGAAAAGGTGCAGAAACAGGAAGAAGAAGTGCACGTTTTGCACCTTTTGTTGATGCAATCTCTACCGCTGCCTCAACTGCTTTTGCTTTACCGGAAATAACAATTTGCCCACCACCATTATCATTAGCAATCTGACATAATCCTTCTCCAGAAACAGTTTCGCAAATTTCTTCCACAATGTGCTCTTCTAAACCAATTAATGCTGCCATAGAACCTTCACCAACCGCGACAGCAGCCTGCATAGCATTGCCACGAATACGCAAAAGTCTTGCCGTATCTGTGAGAGTAAATGTACCAGCAGCACAAAGAGCCGAGTATTCGCCTAAAGAATGACCAGCAACAAATCTTACCTTTTCTTCTATACGAAGCCCTAATTGTTTCATCACACGAATGACAGCCATAGATACAGCCATTAATGCCGGTTGTGCATTTGCTGTTAACGTTAAAACATCTGCTGGTCCTTCAAAAATGATCTTTGATAATTTCTCGCCCAAAGCATCATCAACTTCCTCGAAAACCATCCGTGCGGCAATAAATTGCTCTGTAAGCGCCTTCCCCATACCAACAAGTTGACTCCCCTGCCCTGGAAAAATAAAAGCTGCACCCATTTATCAACTCCTAAAACTGTACAATTAAATTATTTTCTTTTGACCTTATTCATCCGCACAAATCAAGATAAAGCCCTTTATTTAAAACGAATACCACACTTAAAATTATATTTTAAGGGCGGAATTTGATATAAAAACTTAGGGAAATAGGGTGCTATAAACTGAATAACACCCAAACTTATGAGACTTCCTAAAATTGCACCTGCTAAAATATCAAAGGGATAATGTACACCCACAAAGATGCGCGCCCAACAGATCAAACACAAAAATACCGAAGCAAATTTAAAAGCAACTTTGTATCGGTAAAAATAAAAGTTAGCTGCATAAGATGCAATGGTCAAGGCATGATTACTAGGAAAAGAAGCTGTCGCACGATGTTGAATAAGCGGTGTCGTCAGCCCTACCACGAATGGGCGAGGATGAAAATAAAAAAGAGAAATGAGATAACCTATGAAAAGAGCCGCACAAATACTCATGCAAATGCTTAGCACGACACATCGTTCCCTCTCCCCACCACAAAACCACAACGCACAGAGATGGAGAGGAATAATATAAATTAAAAACTTTGCACAAAAAATACTAAACAAAACTACAATCGACCAAGCGTGATGATTGCCGACAAACATTTCAAAGAGTGTAACATCAATCTGGTTTAAAAAGTCCATTTTTCCCTCCTTTACCTTTATATTACAGTATTATCTTTTTGTAGAAGAAGGAAATATATCAAGATTTAACAAATCAATTTTTTTATGTGCATAAACTTGCTATTTTAAAAGATAACCTGTAAATGTGAAATGTTCGTTGCCGGCACTTTAGCTGGAGGTTGAACGGAGGGCTGTAAAATATCAGTAGGAAATACAATGTTTCCGGCCTCCCGTGTCTCCGCTCTGAGATGTCTCGAATTGTAAACGCGTCCTTTCTTCTTTGGATTTCCAAAAAAGACAAGTCGCAGAGGCTTTGCGCTAAAGCCGGTGAAATTTAATTGAAGAAAGGCAAAACAATGGCTCTTTATGAACATATGTTCCTTGCCCGACAAGACATCGCACCGCAGCAAGTTGATGAACTTTTGAGTCTCTACAAAGGTGTCATTGAAGCGCATGGTGGAAAAGTTGGGCGTATAGAAAATTGGGGACTTCGTCCTCTTGCTTACCGTATTCGTAAAAACCGTAAAGCTTATTATGTCTTGGTCAATATTGATGCACCAGCTTCAGCAATTGCTGAAGTGGAGCGTCAGATGCGCATCAATGAGGATATTTTGCGTTATATGACCATTCGCGTAGAAAAACACGAAAAAGAAAAATCTGCTATGCTCTCACACCTTGATCGCAATAGTCACATTGGACACGATGAAGAGCGTCCTCGTTTTCCACGTCGTCAACGTGAAAATGCTATAGAAGAGGTAGAATGATGACTGATACTAATCAAAACTCTGCACGTCGCCCCTTTCATCGTCGTCGTAAAACATGTCCTTTTTCAGGGACCAATGCTCCCAAAATTGATTATAAAGACATCAAGTTGTTACAACGTTATATTTCCGAACGTGGGAAAATTGTTCCTTCACGGATTACTGCTGTTAGTCAGAAAAAACAGCGTGAATTAGCTAATGCTATCAAACGTGCTCGCTTTTTAGGTTTACTTCCGTACGTTATAAAGTAAGCGATCAATATGTTATGCAACTGGAGAGTTTCTCCAGTTGCTTTTCTTATATGGTTAAAAATAGCTTGTTGTATCCTATGTTAAGCTATTAAATGTCAAAGTTGGGGTATTGACACGCCTCTAACTGCAGAAAGCAGGACAGCAATAAATGAAAAAAAATCGTACTTATGAGATATTAACCGGTATTTTGGCAGGATTATTTGCTGTTGTGATAGGAATGGCAATCATCAGTGTTGCAAATATCGCGCCCTTTTTTTCTCTTCTTCTTGGCTGCTTTCTTTCATTGCCAATTTTTATTGTTGCGTTCGGTCAAGGAACATTAGCCAGTCTCATCGCCCTCATAAGTGCCACTGTTGTTCTTATCATAACCACTAATACCTATATTGCTCTTGGCTCTATGTTCTTATTTTTCCTTCCTGCTGTCTATGCTTCTTGGCTTCTTGGGCTCGCACGACCAGCGCAAAAAGAAAACGAACTGATATGGTATCCATTATCATCGGTTATTTTTCATTTAACTAATTTTATCGCTCTTATAGCAACTTTCATTGGGCTCTATGTTCAAACCCGTCCATCCACACCCGTCATTGCAAAAAAAATCACCGAAAACATAGCACAAACTCTGCAACAATCACAGTCAATAAAAGAAGCCGATATACGCGCTTTTAGTGAGCTTTTAATGACGCATACAGCAACTTTTACTGCTTTTTCTTTGACTATTTATAGTTTGGTTTTTCTCATTGGTAACCTTTACTTTTCCATGATAGCAGCACAACATATGAAATGGCTGAAAAGACCCCGTGATGATTGGAGCCAAACTCTCCGCCTTCCAATTTCTGGAATTATTATTTTCATTATTGTTTGCATAGCATCGATGATTGAGCTGAGCGCTTCTCTTAACTTGAGTACCCGTGTCTTTAGCACTGCATACATTGTCATCATATTAATTAGCGGTCTAGCATATCTGCACAATATTACAAAAGGGGTAAACGGTCGAATTATTATACTTTCTCTTGTTTATATTGCTATTTTTACAATCGTTTTTACTCCACCTATTGTTTTCATGATGCTTTTGATGGGAATTTGGGCTGCTATTCAATACAATTTTCAATCACGCAAAAAACTCCACTAAATTTATTTGTTCGAAAGGAAAAACTATGGATATTATTTTACTTGAGCGCATTCCTCGTCTTGGTCAGATGGGTGATATTGTCTCAGTTAAAGATGGTTATGCGCGTAATTTTCTCTTGCCTCAAGGTAAAGCTTTACGCGCAAATGAAGCTAATAAAAAACATTTTGAGGTACAACGTGCACAACTTGAAGCACGTAATCTTGAACGCAAAAGTGAAGCGCAAAAAATTGCTGAAAAACTTGATGGACAATCATTCATTGTTGTTCGTTCTGCTGGTGAAACGGGACAACTTTATGGTTCTGTGTCAACACGTGATATTGCTGAAATCATAACAGATGAAGGCTTTTCTATTGGAAGAAATCAAATCGAACTTAATCATCCAATAAAAATGATCGGTCTTCACACTATCACTCTTAGCTTACATCCAGAGGTTCAAATTTCTGTGATTATTAACGTTGCGCGTTCTACCAGTGAAGCACAACGCCAAGCAGAAGGTGAAACTCTCACTTCGGCTAAAGAAATATATAATATTCAAGAAGAATTATTAGAAGAAAGTCAGGAAGAATTATTGGCAGAAGAAATTAATGACAACGATATAAACAGTTCTCATCAAGAAGCTTAACTGCTGTTTTTGCTTTGTGTTTTATATTTTTTATTCCATTTTAAATATTGTTCATAAAATACTCACACTTTAAAAGTGAGTATTTTATGGCTATCGTACATAAATAATCTAATTTTTATGAAAGAATTAGAAATATATTATTTAAAGGCATTATATGCCGAGAATGATAATATCACTAAGAGGAAATGTCTTTTGTCTTCCAGCATATAAAGCAAAAATAATTTAAAGTCCTACCCTTAAGGCTAAAGTTTGTATGAGCGTTAAGTTGATTATATCCTCACATGATCTGAAATAATTTCAGTTATAAAAAAATAATTCTACTTACACAGATATTGGAATTTTAAGGTTAAGTAACTTAAAAATACTTAAATTTAGAGTAGCAAAACTTCCACTTTAAAATCACATATTATAAAATAAAATAGATAGACGTTATATAAATAATACACAAATGATAAATGAGGAACGAAAAGAGAGTTTTAAAAAATTATATAATTTTAACTTAAAATGAAGATTTGTCGCTCTATTCTTTTAATTATACGATTTTCAATTTATCGCCTAAAGTAGCTAGACTTAGAATTTTAGTGGAAAAATATTATGGAAGAAACTAACGTTGTTAATGTCAGCTCTTCAAAGAAAGAGGATTCTCCTTCTTTTCGGCAACTTCCGCATAATATTGAAGCTGAACAGGCATTGCTTGGTGCCATCTTTATCAACAATGATTCTCTTGACCGCGTTTCAGATTTTCTAAAACCAGAACATTTTTTTGAACCATTGCATCAAAAAATTTATCATGTTTTATCTCACCTTATTAAAACAGGAAAACGTGTAGATCCAGTTACAATCAAGCCCTATATCCAAATGGAAGAAAAAATTGGAGATATTACTGTATACCAATATGTTGTTCGCTTAGCCACAGAGGCAGTCACTATTATTAACGCTGAAGATTATGGACGCGTCATTTACGATCTTTTTATCCGACGGTCTTTGATTAACCTTGGAACTCAAGTTGTCAATACAGCCTTTGATGCTCCTGTAGAACTCACGCCTACCCAACAAATTGAAACTGTTGAAAATCAGTTATTTGAGCTAGCAGAAAAAGGGAAATATGGAGGTGGATTTGAAAATTTTAATGAGGCTATTAAAAAAGCTATCGATATGGCAAGTGCTGCGAAAAAGCGCTCTTCACAATTATCAGGGATAGCCACCCATATTAAAACACTTGATGAAAAAATGGGAGGATTACAAGCATCTGACTTAATTATCCTTGCGGGGCGCCCTGGTATGGGTAAAACCTCACTGGCTACCAATATTGCCTTTAATATTGCTAATGCTTATAATCGTAATGCCAATATCCAAGAAAATGAAGGCGGCATTGTGGGATTCTTCTCACTTGAGATGTCATCCGAACAGCTTGCAACCCGTATTATTTCTGAACAAACAGAAGTCTCTTCTTCTGATATTCGGCGTGGTAATATTTCAGATGAACAATTTTCAAAAATTATTCGTGCGGTGAACCAACTACAAAAGGCACCACTTTATATTGATCAAACTGGGGGAATATCAATTACGCAATTAGCTGCTCGTGCGCGGCGTCTCAAGCGGCAACATGGTTTAGATATCTTGTTTATTGACTATATCCAACTCATGACAAGCAGTTCAAAGCGTTCATCAGAAAATCGTGTCCAAGAGATCACAGAAATTACCACAGGATTAAAAGCATTAGCGAAAGAATTGAATATTCCTATTATCGCTCTCTCTCAACTTTCACGTCAAGTAGAAAATAGAACAGATAAACGTCCACAGCTCTCAGATTTACGTGAATCTGGTTCAATTGAGCAAGATGCCGACATCGTTCTTTTTGTCTATCGCGAAGAATATTATCTCAAAAATGAAGAACCAAAGTTAGGTAGCTTGGAACATACAAAATGGCAAGAAATAATGGACAAAGCTTTTGGAAAAGCTGATGTTATTATTGCAAAACAGCGCCATGGGCCAACAGGAATCGTGCCCCTTGCCTTTCAATCTGATTTCACACGATTCAGTGATCTTGCCGATAGCAATTATCTTCCAGAGCAAATTGGTTAAATCAATATGGTGCGTAATCGTATTCAATTTATCTGTAAAAATTGTGGAACTGTCCATTCTCGTTGGGCTGGGAAATGTAGCGCCTGTGAAGAATGGAATTTTTTTATAAAAGTTATTTTTCGATGATTTTGGCCGTCATTATTTGCTATCTAAAAAGCTCTTGAACAATATTAATCTTAATAATATGAGAAGATAATACATCTTTTAGTGTTGCAAGTAGGATACATATATCCAAAATCTATAGCTAATCTAAATCTTTCTATATTGTTCCTTCTTTAAAAAAACTCCTTCTCACAAGATACTCATTTTCTTGTTTTTAAATCCAAAAGTAATTGCTGCTGTTGTGCAAGGCTGACTATTATGTAGAATATCAGAAAATTTCCTCTTTATTGGACAATCTCTAACCTTTTAACAAAAATATTTTCTAATCTATCTGAAAAATTACCCTAATCACCGCAATATAAAAAAACAAGCAGTGTTTTAAATACTACAGCACAGAGAAAATTCTACAACATGCAAAATATTCTTGATATAAAATTGCATAAAAACTGATATCTAACAAAAGGAAAGTGTATAATTATGCTAGAAAAAAAAGAAGACTGCGATAGTAGATTTGACAGTCTTGATGAAGCTATCAAAAGAGTTGTTGATATAGCAAGTGCTGCAAAAAAGCGCTCTTCGCAAATATCAGGGATAGCGACTCATATTCAAACACTTGATGAAAAAATGGGAGGATTACAACCATCCGACTTAATTATCCTTGCGGGGCGCCCTGGTATGGGTAAAACTTCACTTGCTACCAATATTGCCTTTAATATTGCCAATGCTTATAATCATAATGGTAATATCCAAGAAAATGAAGGCGGTGTTGTAGGATTCTTCTCACTTGAAATGTCCTCAGAGCAGCTTGCAACACGTATTATTTCTGAACAAACGGAAGTCTCTTCTTCTGATATTCGACGTGGTCATATCTCAGATGAACAATTTTCAAAAATTATTCGTACGGTAAATCAGCTCCAAAAGGCACCCCTTTATATTGATCAAACTGGAGGAATATCAGTTTCACAACTGGCTGCCCGTGCTCGGCGTCTCAAGCAAAAACATGGTTTGGACGTCTTAATTATTGATTATATCCAACTCATGACAAGTGATTTAAAATACACATCTGAATATCGTATTCAAGAAATCACTGCAGAATTAAAAGCCTTAGCTAAAGAATTAAATATCCCTATTATTGCTCTTTCACAACTTTCACATCAAGTTGAAAACAGAACAGATAAACGCCCAAAACTTTTAGATTTAGGTGGATTTGGTTCTATTGAGCAAGATGCCGACATCGTTTTATTTGTCTATCGTGAAGAATACTACCTCAAAAATGAAGAACCAAAGTTAGGTAGCTTGGAACATACAAAATGGCAAGAAATAATGGACAAAGCTTTTGGAAAAGCTGATGTTATTGTTGCAAAACAACGTCATGGACCGACAGGAATCGTGCCCCTTGCCTTTCAGTCTTCTTTCACACGATTCAGTGACCTAGAAGATATTGATTATCTTCCAGAGCAAATTGGTTAAATCAACATGGTGCGTAATCGTATTCAATTTATCTGTCAAAATTGTGGAACTGTCCATTCTCGTTGGGCGGGAAAATGTAGTGCTTGTGGAGAATGGAATTCCCTTATCGAAGAAAATATAAATGGCGGCATAGGAAGTGGTCCTAAGCAGAATACGCGTAAAGGACGCATCGTTGCCCTTACATCTCTTTCTGGAGATATCCAAGATGCTCCACGTATTTATTCTGGTATTGCGGAACTTGATCGTGTTACCGGTGGGGGCTTTGTCCGTGGATCGGCACTCCTTGTTGGAGGTGATCCGGGTATTGGTAAATCAACATTGCTGACACAAACAGCTGCTGCTTTATCACGTAAAGGATATAATGTCATCTATGTTTCAGGTGAAGAGGCTATTGCGCAAATTTGTCTGCGCGCACAAAGGCTTGAAGCTAACAATACAGAGGTGAAACTTGCTGCTGAAACCAATGTTGAAGATATTCTGGCAACCTTAAGCGAACATAAAAACCTTGATATGGTGATTATCGATTCGATTCAAACCCTATGGTCAGATACAGCAGATTCAGCACCTGGCACTGTCACACAAGTACGTATCGGTGCTCAGGCAATGATCCGCTTTGCCAAGAAAACAGGAGCCGCCGTTGTTCTTGTTGGGCATGTTACAAAAGATGGACAAATTGCTGGTCCTCGGGTCGTTGAACATATGGTTGATGGCGTTCTCTATTTTGAGGGTGAAGGAGGACATCATTATCGCATTCTTAGAACTGTAAAAAATCGCTTCGGACCAACAGATGAAATTGGTGTCTTTGAAATGTCTGATAAAGGATTACGCGAAGTGATAAATCCATCCGAATTGTTTTTAGGAGAACGTAATGAAAAAGCCCCAGGCGCTGCTGTTTTCGCCGGTATGGAAGGAACACGCCCGATACTCGTAGAAATTCAAGCGCTTGTTGCTCCTTCTTCCCTTGGGACACCAAGACGTGCGGTTGTCGGATGGGATGGAAATCGTCTTTCTATGATTCTTGCCGTTTTAGAAGCCCATTGTGGCATTCGTTTTGGACAGCATGATGTCTATCTGAACGTGGCAGGTGGCTATCGCATATCAGAACCCGCTGCTGATTTAGCTGTAGCCGCTGCTTTGGTATCTTCTCTTGCCAATATCGCATTGCCAACGGATTATGTCTATTTTGGTGAAGTCAGTCTTTCAGGAGCTACCCGCGCTGTTGCACATTCAGCACAGCGCATAAATGAAGCCAAAAAACTCGGCTTTCAAGGAGCCTTTCATCCCACAACAACAACCGAAATGATGAAGTCGCTCAACTTTAAACAAAAAACTTTCTCCGACCTTCCCGAACTCGTTGCTACTCTTACCGTAAGTAAAAAATGATCTGCACCACAGATATGATAATATAGAAAAAACTCTATAACATACAAAAGATCCTTGCTATAAGAACAAAAAATGGCATAACAAAAAATATATTTGCACACAGACTTAAAAGAACGCAACTTTATGTATAAGGAACAAACAAATGATCATAACAATCCTTGATGGAATTGTCGTAGTAATCATCCTGTTGTCCGCTTTTCTTGCTATGCTTCGAGGATTTTCACGTGAAGTGTTATCGTTGATTTCTTGGGCAGTTGCAGCTGTTACGACACTGTTTTTATTCAAACCTGTCTTACCTTTCTTTGAACAATATCTCTCTAATAAAATGATTGCATTGATCACAACATTGGTCACAATTTTTATTATTGTTCTCATTATTACTTCAATTATTACAATGAAGATCTCTGATTTTATTATTGATAGTCGAATTGGTATCCTTGACCGTGCTATTGGTTTTATTTTTGGAGCACTTCGTGGTTTACTTATCATGGTCATCGGTATGTTGCTGATTAATGCACTGATTAAACCCGAGCTTCAAGCGAATTGGTTAAAAAATGCAAAAACAAGACCCATTTTAGATTCATTGGGACAAAAAGTTTGGGAAATACTCCCAAAAGATATTGGATCTGTTCTCGAAAAGGCTGAAAATTTGTTTAAAGACAGCAATAAACATACGTATGAGCAACACTCTCATGAAAAGATAATTTTAAAAAATAGAGAATAGTTTTTCATGAGGAAAGAGAACTAAATGATGTAAAATGTGATATTAATGATTCCTCCATATCACAACTGAAAGAATATGATGATAAAAAGCGATGTTTTCTGTCAAGAATTTTCATTAGATGATGATACCCTTCATGAAGAATGTGGAGTTTTTGGTATTCTTGGGCATGAAGATGCCGCAACATTAACAGCTCTTGGACTCCACGCACTTCAGCATCGTGGGCAAGAAGCAGCTGGGATTGTTTCTTACCACAATAAAATATTTCATCAAGAAAAGCATTTAGGTCTTGTTGGTGATCACTATACAAACCCTGCAACACTTGCGCGCTTACCAGGAAATCGTGCTATTGGACATACCCGTTATTCAACAACTGGAGAAGTGGCATTACGCAATGTTCAACCCCTTTTTGCTGAATTGAAAGTTGGAGGTATTGCTATTGCACATAATGGTAATCTTACCAATGGTCTCACATTACGCCGTGAACTCATCGCTTCTGGTGCTATCTGTCAATCAACGTCAGATTCAGAAGTTTTTCTCCATCTTATTGCCCGCTCACGTTATGAATCGTCCTCTGATCGTTTTGTTGATGCGATTCGGCAAGTAGAAGGTGGGTATGCTATGTTAGCGCTCACACGTACAAAGCTTATTGCGGCACGCGATCCAACAGGAATTAGACCTCTCGTGATGGGGGAACTTGATGGTAAGCCTATCTTTTGTTCTGAAACTTGTGCTCTTGATATTATTGGAGCAAAATATGTCCGTGATGTTAAAAATGGAGAAATCATCATATGTGAAATACAAAAAAATGGGGAAATTACGAAAAAAATTATAAAACCAGAAAATACAAAACCAGAAAAACTTTGCTTGTTTGAATATGTTTATTTTGCCCGCCCAGACTCAATCGTTGGAGGACGTAGTGTTTATACAACACGCAAAAATATGGGAATCCATTTAGCACAGGAAGCCCCTTGTGAGGGTGATGTTGTGGTTCCTGTTCCTGATGGAGGAACGCCTGCCGCAATTGGCTATGCACAAGAAATTGGAATTCCCTTCGAGCTTGGTATTATTCGTAATCACTATGTTGGCCGCACTTTTATCGAACCAACACAACAAATTCGTGCTTTTGGCGTCAAGTTAAAACATTCGGCAAACCGTCCTGTGATTGAAGGAAAACGTGTTATTCTGGTTGATGACTCTATTGTACGTGGAACAACATCCCTTAAAATTGTACGAATGCTTCGCGATGCAGGAGCAAAAGAAGTTCATATGCGCATTTCTAGCCCTATGATTTTTTATCCTGACTTTTATGGTATTGATACACCTAAAGCTGAAAATCTTTTAGCAAATCAATATCCAGATTTAAAATCTATGTGTGATTTTATTGGAGCGGATTCATTAGAATTTCTTTCAACGGATGGATTATATCTTGCTGTAGCAGGGGAAAAACGGAATAACGCCGATCCACAATTTACTGACCATTATTTTACTGGATATTATCCTACGCATCTGGTTGATCAAGAAAATCTCTCCAAAATTCATCAATCATCTGTTCTTAAAACAAGAGATTAATGATGGCAAAATGTGATTTTAGTCTCCATGGGCGTGTGGCACTTGTTACTGGCGCATCAAGAGGGATTGGCTATTATTTGGCACTCGAGCTTGCTGCACGCGGGGCTCATATTATTGCTCTTGCACGAACAGTCAGTGGACTTACTGAATTAGATAATCAAATCCGAGAAAAAGGAGCTCATGCAACCCTTGTTCCCCTTGACTTGCATCATATGGAAAACATCGATACTCTTGCTATCTCAATTGCCAAACGCTGGAAAAAACTTGATATTATCGTTGCAAACGCAGGAATTCTTGGAACACTCTCACCAATAGCGCATATAGAAAACACGGTATTTGAAGATGTTTTTCAAATAAATCTTTTCAGCCAATGGCGCTTAATGAAAGCCGTTGAGCCTTTATTACGTGAATCTGATGCTGGACGAGCCATCCTGTTATCCTCAAGCGTTGCGCATGCTGCGCGCCCTTTCTGGGGAGCTTATGCAGCCTCTAAAGCGGCTTTAGAGGTGATTGCCCGTTGTTGGGCAGAAGAACTCAAACAAACCCCTATTAAGATTAATTGTGTCAACCCTGGTGCCACACGCACTGCCATGCGCGCTGAAGCTATGCCTGGTGAAGATCCACAAACTCTGCCTTCACCACAAGAGGTCGCAAAAAAGACCGTACATTTGTTATCACCTGATTTAAAGGAAACTGGAAAACTCTTTAATGTCCATAAAAATCGGTTTGTAAATTATCACATACCTGATTGATCATCATATGAGAAGTAAATCGTTTGACTCTCTCTTTTTTCTGTGCTCTTCGACAGAAGCATGAAGCACTTTATGATTCTTGGATAGCTTTAGCATCAGCCTTTTTCTCTTCTAAAGTAGCACGTTTATTATAAGCGATAAAACTACAGGGGAGAAAAATAATATAGCTAACAGCTGTAATCAATAAAGTTTCCCATGTGTAAGTCGCAAGAAAACCGACATAAATAACAATGACCAACATGCACGGTATAACGATATCGCGCCTTAAATTTTGATCAATTGTTTTTGCATTCCATACCGGTAAACGACTAATCAAAAGAAAAGCAATAATTACAGTATAAAGACTAAAAAATAATGCCCACCCCCAATTGGGAACCAAACCAAGAGTGCCTAAATAGGTAGGCAATAAAAGTAATAATGCTCCTGCTGGTGCTGGAACACCAACAAAATAACTTTTCTGCCACTTAGGTATATTGGGGTTATCTAACATCACATTAAAACGTGCTAATCGCAAACAACAAGCAACACAATAAACAAGAGCAGCAACCCAACCAATGTGATTTGCTTGATTCAAGATAAAAGAATAAACAATGAGTGCAGGGGTAACACCAAAATTTATAACATCAGCAAGAGAATCCATCTGTGCCCCAAAAGATGAACTACCATCTATTAAACGGGCAATGCGACCATCAGCACCATCTAAAACTGCGGCCAAAAGCACCATTAAAATAGCAGCTTCATAGCGATGTTCAAAAGCCAAACGAATACTGCTCATCCCTGCACAAATTGCTAAAATAGTAATGATATTGGGAATGACATACCGCATCGATGTAGGTGAACGCCGCCGATTTGCACCTTCATCATGCTGCCCCTCAGGATTGAATGAAGAAAATGGCGAAAAATTTTTCATTGTGAGTCCTAATCGTATCTGAAATCCGTTGTGGCACTCTTATCATCAAAAGAACCCAAAACTGTTTCTCCAGCAATTGCTGTCTGTCCAACTGCAACACGCACTTTCATTTCAGTTGGTATATAAATATCAAGGCGAGAACCAAAACGAATCAATCCAAATCGCTCACCAGTCATAACGGCATCATTTTCTTTTGACCAGCAAACAATCCGGCGTGCAACCATTCCCGCTATTTGTACGATACCGATTTTACCATGTTTGCTATCAATTACCATCCCATTACGCTCATTAAACTGACTAGCTTTATCAAAGTCAGCATTAGTAAATCGACCTGGCTGATAAACGATAGACTCTACTGTACCACTGATAGGAATACGATTAATATGGCATGAAAAAACATCCATAAAAATGGAAATACGGATCATTTCATCTTTCCCTAATCCTAATTCTTCAGGTGGAACACATGATTCCACAAATGAAATACGCCCATCTGCAGGCGACATAACCCAATTTGAATTCAAAGGGATCACACGATCTGGATCACGGAAAAAGTATACACACCACACCGTGAGAATGAGACCAAACCAAAACAACGGACTCCATATCCAACCAAGAATGAGCGAAATAACAAAAAACGCTACAATAAAAGGATAGCCTTCTTTATGAACCGATACAAAGCTATTATGGAAAGATTGCAGAATACTCATATAATTTCCTATTCATCGTAAACTTAAACAAGCAACAAATCTTTTTGTTCCTCTTGTGTCTTTTTATGTATTTAATCAATCACTCCATATAAAGATATAGATTACATTTTGCTCTATTTATTTTTTACGATTAACAACACTCATCTCATCTTCTTCACGCATTTTACGTAACTTTTCTTCAGCTTTCGTTGCTTCAAGCTGCTTATTCCACATTGAAGCATAGAGACCTTTCTTGCGTAAAAGCTCTGTATGCGTCCCATTTTCAATAATACGACCACTTTTAAGAACTAAAATTTCATCAGCATTGATAACAGTAGAAAGACGGTGAGCAATAATCAATGTTGTACGTCCACGGCTTACAATATCTAATGCTTGTTGAATTTCCTGTTCCGTCGCCGTATCAAGAGCCGCCGTTGCTTCATCTAGAATAAGAAGTGGGGGAGCTTTTAAAAGTGTCCGGGCAATAGCCACGCGTTGTTTTTCACCACCTGATAATTTGAGACCTCGCTCTCCTACCATAGACTGAAAACCTTCCGGTAAAATTTCAATAAATTTTGATATTTGTGCCATTTCAGCAGCTTTGCGCATCTCTTCATCTGTAGCACTTGGACGCCCATAGCAAATATTATAGGCAATTGTATCATTAAATAACACCGTATCTTGTGGGACCATGCCAATCGCTTCACGCAAACTCTTTTGTGTTACGTCACGAATATCCTGCCCGTCAATTGTGATAGAGCCCGCATCAACATCATAAAACCGAAAAAGCAACCGAGAAATAGTGGATTTACCGGCACCAGATGGACCAACAATGGCGACTGTTTTTCCTCCCGGAACTTTAAAATCAATATCTCTGAGAATCTGACGTCTCGAATCGTAGGAAAACTTTACCTGATGAAAACAAATGGTCCCATCACTTATCTCTAACGGTTTAGCATCCGATTTATCAACGATCTCCTTCTGAACATCTAAAAGATCAAACATTGCTTCAATATCCGTTAAACCTTGTCGAATATCACGATACATTGACCCAATAAAATTTAGTGGAATAGAAAGTTGCATTAAAAGCGCATTAATAAAAACAAAATCTCCTAAAGTTTGTGTCTTATAAAAAACTTCATAAGCTGACATCAGCATCATGATCGTCATTCCAATACCAAAGATAAGAGTCTGACCAAAATTAAGCCAGCTTAACGATGTCCAAATCTTCGTTGCGGCTTTTTCATAACCTACCATAGAAGCATCAAATCGATCGGCTTCTAGAGTTTCATTACCAAAATATTTGACCGTTTCAAAATTCAAAAGAGAATCAACAGCGCGAGTATTCGCCTCAGTATCCGCTGTATTCATTTTTTGTCGAATGCGAATACGCCAATCACTCGCCTTAATGGTAAATAAGATATATAATCCAACCGTTGCAACAACGATGAGAAGATAATGCCACCCATAACTTATGTAAAATACCAGTGCCGTTAATATAAATTCTAAAACTGTCGGTACTGTACTAAGAATTGAAAATCTTACAATCGCTTCAATTCCTTTTGTTCCACGCTCAATCACACGAGAAAGCCCACCTGTTCGGCGTTCCAAATGAAATCGCAAGGATAACTCATGCATATGTACAAAGGTTTTATAAGCTAATTGACGAACAGCGTATTGACCAACAGTGGCAAACAGGGAGTCGCGTAATTGATTTAATCCAGCCTGCATAATACGCGCGACATTGTATGCCAAAACGAGCATGATGGGAATAATCCAACTGGATGGGAACCATTCAGGTAGCTGAAAGCTTGAATCAAGCACATTCGTAGAATATTTAAATAAATACGGTACAGATATGAGAACGAGCTTAGCCAAAACAAGATAAAATATTGCCCATAGCACACGCATTTTTAGATCACGCCGACCTACCGGCCACATATAGGGCCATAAATTGTAAAGTGTGTGCAGAGTCTTCCCTGTATCTGATGATACAGTTTTTGTCATTTCATTGCGTTTCATAAAGTCCTTACTTCTCTATCATCCGCACAAACAGGCAAAATACCCTCTGTGGTTATTTATAGATTTATCTCTTTATTATACTTCCAATAAGCTATACCTACCCGTTTTTTGAAGTTAGACTGTTTTTGAAAAAGGAACAAGAAATAATCCACTATACAATTTATTATTTTGATCTGTATTTTCATACCACTCTGCTGCGAATAAACTTTCAACTTTTACATGTTTTTTTTTCAATTCTGCCTGAAGCCACTTTTGTGTTTTACCAATCTCTTTAAGTCCATCATCAATAACTTCACCATTTTCTATTAAAATCGTCGATTTCTTTCCCTCTTCCTTTTTAATGACAGTGCAATCACCATTGGTTTCCAAACGAACAAAAGCAGCTTCATGTAAGTGACACCCTTTAAGACGTAACATCGTAATGAGATCATTAATATTGATCCCCAAGTTCTTAATCTTATCCATTTGGAAAACTCCATCTAAAACTAATGTGACATTCCGCCCTGCAATAAGACGACGAAAAAAAACTGAATAACGTGCAATAAAATTAAAAGATGTAATCAGGGTTTGCCAGATGAGTAAAACAAGCAATAATTGAATGCTACTAATATTCTGATTATAAATAACGCCTCCAATAATACCTCCCATAACAAAATTACTGACCAAATCAACTGGTGTCATTTGACTAAGACTCCCCCGCCCCGTCGTTCTTAAAATAAATAAGAAGGCAACAAGACCTACAGCCAGCTTAAGCGCGATATATCCATAATGATATAAAAATTCCATCATATTCTCCTTTTTTATGGAGCTGCTGGAATAGAGACATTAGTGTCGCTTTATTTCCCACACAGTTATGCGCTCACCACTCTGCGGATCCTTACTGTCTTTTAAAAGAACCCCCTCGGCTGCAAGCTCATCACGAATTGTATCCGCAGCTTCCCACTCTTTATTATGGATAAGTCTTAGTCTTTCGGCAATGCGCTGATCAATAAATTTTGTATCAAGGAAAGTTTTTCTTATAAATAATGGGCAATCTATTTCTTTAATCCATTCTTGTCTTAACAGTCCTAATAAATTCATTCCATTTACAAGAGCCAAAGCATTTCCTTCCTTATAAAATTTTCGCAAAAGAGTCAGTGCTTTTGGAGTATTAAGATCATCACTAAGTGCATCTATCAAAGTATCATCAATTGCTTCATTGTTTTTCATCTCACTCTTTTTGCTGCGAAGCCATTCATACCAACGATACAGTTCGCTGCTCGATTGTATTAAACGCTGCGCTGTCCAATTTAGTGGTTCACGATAATGCGTTTGCAACATCGAAAAACGCGCAGACAAACCAGCCCAATTTTGCTTCATTTCATCGGTTAAAATACCATTAAACTCCAAAAAATTATTCTCTAAAACAGAACGAATAGTTATGAAATTGCCAAAGCTTTTCGACATCTTTTTGCCTTCAACTTGTAAAAAACCATTATGCATCCAAAAATTAGCCATTCGCTCCGTCCCAAAAGCTGAACAACTTTGAGAAATCTCATTTTCATGATGAGGAAAAATTAAATCAATTCCACCACCATGGATATCAAAAACATTGGCGGTCGGATCATCACAGGTTAAACCACCGCCATATGGCGCTAATAACTTTGCCATTGACATTGCAGAACATTCAATATGCCAACCTGGACGACCTAAAACAGGAATTCCGCCCGGTGATTCCCAACCTGGTTCTCCTTCCACAGAAGGCTTCCATAAAACAAAATCCATCTCTTCCCTTTTATAAGCAGCAACATCGATACGCGCCCCCGCCCTCATTTCATCTAAAGAACGATTTGCAAATGCCCCATAATGGGGAGGATTTTTTATGCTACTTACAGAAAACAATATATGGTTTTCCGCTTTATAAGCGTGCCCCTTTTCAAGCAATCTTTCAATTAAAGAGCGCATTTCCTCTAAATGCTCGGTTGCGCGCGGCTGGCTGGTTGGCAAAAGACAACCAAGTGCTATTGTATCTTGCTGAAACTGAGAATATGTACGTTCTGTTAATTGACGAATAGCATCATTCAATGACAAGTTTGGATATTCGCAAGCTGCTCGTGCATTAATTTTATCATCAACATCTGTAATATTACGTGCATATAGAACATGCTCATTACCATAAACATGACGCAATAAACGAAATAAAATATCAAAAACAATGACAGGGCGTGCATTTCCTATATGCGCATAATCATAAACTGTCGGACCACAAACATAAAGACGTACTCTTGTCGCATCTATTGGTGTAAAATTTTCTTTTTTACGTGTCAGCGTATTATAAAATCGCAACTCTTTCATTTATTGACTCCATGAACGATATTATGCACCGATCCTTTTAGATGTATCTTATCTCAAATTATTGTATTACGCTGTTTAGGCTAAAAACTTTTATCTTATAGTAAATTCTTCTTACCATTTTCCCATTGTATTCACGGCTGTATCCATCATTTATCATAAAAATAATCTATTTTATTTGATTGGACAAAAGCGTTCTATCATTAGAAATGCTTTCCCTCCTTAAAGAAAACGAGCTTAGAAAAAATTCTATAGGTAATACAATATAAATCTATGTGAAAAATAGATAGTTTGCAGAAAGAAAATCTTAAATTTTAAACTACACAAAGCTTCATCAGTATTTTCAATATTCCACAATGGGTTCCTTACTATCTCTTACGCCCTATATTTTATAATCAATAATTGAGAATAATGTAGCAATCAACTCTATTTTTTACACCGTTCTCATGACAAAATTATTTTATCTTTACAGAGTTTTATTCAAAGAAAGCAATAAAAATAATGCGTAATAGATTGATGAACATCATTATTTTAATATTTCTTGTCATTTCAATGCCAACCTTTGCACAACAATCTCCACCTTATGAAAAAAAATTACTCCGACTAGCAGAAATTTTGGGATCATTGCATTCTCTCCAAAATCTTTGCGAGCCTCCAACAAACCAATGGTATGACTATATGAATGCACTGATTGAAGCAGAACACCCCATTCCACAAAGACGTGCTTATTTTTATGAAGCGTTTAATGAAGCGTATCGTGCTTTCTCAGAAAATTATCATCATTGTACACAAGAAGCCATTGAAGCCAATCAAAGATACATTGAGGAAGGAAGAACTTTATCTGAAAACCTCCTCATGCATTATAAATAATTAATCTATACAAAAAGTATCTCTTTCAATTTTAGCGGTATCAATGATACTCCTTTCACAAATGCGGGGAGCAATAAACCAGCTCTGAAAATAGAGAGACGTTTAAAGAATAATGTCTCGATACGCTTTTATTCGTATGAGCGCCTTTTTCCCCATACAAAATCGCTCTTTGGCTTCCTCCCCACACCTCAAAGGACGAAGATTTTTAACTAAATTTGCTCTGTAAATAATCTAGGTTCTTGTTGAACAAGGTTCCTCTTGGCTTCTAACGCATGTAATTTGCTGCATAGTTTCTACAAACAAGCCTAAGAATATTCACCACGCATTAAAAAAACACTTATGTATCAAAGAGGCTGACATACCCTATATCACCACTCTAAAGGATGGTATTTTACGGCATACTTATAATTTTAATCTGTTTACACCAAAGTTTCCATAAATTTAACAGGCTCTCCTTGTGAAGGTGTGACAATTTCACCTTCCCACATAACCCGCATACCACGGATAATAGTCCCAACAGGCCAACCTTTAACTTTTTGACCATCATAAGGTGTCCAACCGGCGCGAGAACCAATTAAGCTATTCGTAATAATTTCTTCTCTCTTAAGATCAACAATGGTTAAATCAGCATCAAACCCAACAGCAATGCGCCCTTTACAGCTTATACCAAAAATACGACTAGGGCCATGTGAAGTGAGATCAACAAAACGTTCAAGAGATATTTTTCCTGCATTCACATGTGTCAACATAATTGCTGCTGTTGTTTGCACGCCTGTCATACCTGAAGGTGAAGAGGGATAAGGTTGAAGTTTTTCTTCAAGAGTATGAGGCGCATGATCTGAGCCTAAGACATCAATTATTCCTTGTTGAACACCGTACCAAAGAGCTTCACGGTGGCGCAATTCACGAATAGGCGGATTCATCTGAATTAATGTACCAAACTTCTTATAATCATCAGCCGTGAGTGTCAAATGATGTTGTGTCACTTCAATTGTTGCAACATCCTTATGTTTTTTTAGAAAATCAATTTCTTCTTCTGTCGAAAGATGTAACACATGAATGCGAGCCTTCGTCTCATGAGCAATTTTTACCAAACGCTGCGTACATTTTAATGCCGTAACTTCATCACGCCAAATCGGATGTGACGATGCATCACCTTCAATACGCAATATTTTACGCTCTTTGAGCCTCGCCTCATCTTCAGAATGAAAAGCCGCACGACGGCGTGTATTCTTCAAAATAAGGCGTACACTTTCATCATCATCAACCAAAAGATCACCGGTAGAGGACCCCATAAAGACTTTAATTCCAGCCGCACCAGGAAGTCTTTCTAATTCAGACAATTCATGAGCATTTTCACGCGTTCCTCCAACCCAAAATGCAAAATCACAATGCATTCGATGAAATGCGCGTTTAACCTTATCGCTTAATGTTTCTTCTGATGTTGTCAATGGACTGGTATTAGGCATTTCAAAAACTGCCGTAACCCCCCCTAACACAGCAGAATACGAGCCACTTTCCAAATCCTCCTTATATTCATTTCCTGGTTCACGAAAATGCACTTGGCTATCAATAATTCCTGGTAAAATATGAAGCCCTGTACAATCAATGACCTCACTAGCCGATGCACATGTAAGGTCGCCTATTTCAGCAATACGACCATTTGTAATACCAATATCACGCTTGCTTCTTCCATCATGATTCACAAGTGTTGCACCTTTAAAAATTGTATCAAATGTTTTAAACATAACCACGCTCCTTACATATTGCTCACTTATCGATTATGTAACTTTGAGCAGAAAGGCAAGAACCATGATTAAAAAACAAAATGCCATTTGCTTAAAAAACCGCGGGCTTATTCAAATTACAGGCGAAGAAGCAACAGATTTTCTACAATCCCTGATCACGACAGATGTAAAAAAAATCAGTCCACAGGAACTTTTCCCTGGAGCCCTTTTATCCCCACAAGGAAAGGTTCTTGCTGATTTTCTTATCGGAAAAAAAGAAGATGGTTACCTGATTGATATCAGGATGCCTTTAGCTGATACGCTCCATAAGCGTCTGTTGCTCTATAAGCTGCGCAAAAAAGTAGAAATTACACAACCATTCCAAGAGCTTGTTACAGTTTCTTTGAATAATGAATCAGATGCTTTAAATTTTGATTCAAGTTTTGTTGATAAACGCTTCCCACAACAAGAAAAAATAATACGAATCTATAGCAAAAAACCTTTTTTAACTTCAGAATATCATGACACATGGAATCGATTGCGTATCCGTTATGCAATTGCGGAAAGTGGTCAAGACTATGAAGTTGGCAAAGTCTTTCCTCATGATATTAATTACGATCAAATCAATGGACTTGCATTCAATAAAGGATGTTATATTGGACAAGAAATTGTTTCACGAATGCACCACCGCCGTGCAGCACGTCGCCGTATTTTTATTGTAAAAGGCCAGTGTGAATTAACCCCTCAATCTAGCATTGAAGCAGAAACAAAAGTAATTGGCTACTTGGGAACATGTGTAGAAAATGAGGCTCTTGCTTTAATGCGTATTGACCACGTCAAAGATGCTATGGATCATAACATCCCCTTTACTGTAAAAAACATTCCTGTCACTATAAGCATTGCTGAAAATATGAATTTTACCTTTCCTGAAAATACTATAGAAAACACTCATGGCTAAAGCTGAATTATTAAAAAATGGAGAAGCCCGCGCTTGGCAAAGAATGCTCTCTGGAAGGCGACTTGATCTTCTCAACCCTTCTCCTTTTGATGTTGAAATTGAAGATATTGCCCATGGACTTTCTCGCGTGGCACGTTGGAACGGTCAAACACGAGGAGAGCATGCCTATTCTGTTGCACAACATTCACTTTTGGTTGAACAAATATTTCAAAAACTTTTTCCACAATCGGGAAGCAACGAATGTCTTTATGCCCTTCTTCATGATGCTCCAGAATATGTCATCGGCGATATGATTTCCCCTTTTAAAGCTGTCATAGGAAAACAATATGAACGCGTTGAAAAACGCATCCAAGATGCTATCCACATGCGCTTTTCTCTTCCCGTTGATCTTTCTCAAAAACTTTTTAAAAAAATTAAACAAGCCGACCGTATTGCTGCCTATTATGAAGCGATTACGCTTGCTGGATTTAATACAGAAGAAGCCCTTCGCTATTTTGGCTCTCCCAATAATATTCTACCCGATGATCTTAATTTATCCCCCTATTCTACACAACACATTGAAAACGCATTTTTAACGCGCTTTAATGACTTGGATGCCCAAAGATTATAGACTCTTCGCATTGTTGATTCCTTGTCATTACAGAATCATCACACTGACTTATAATAATAATTCATTGTTTTTTCATTTTGAATGAGAGCTCCTAATATCGTAAGCTTCACTCATTTCAAATCTGTTTATATTGAATCAATCAAAATCATTCTCTTGCACACCACAAGTGGGGCTGGCGTGTAGATAAAACTTTTTAAAGAAAGAATTAAAATGCCTCTTATGAACTATCTCAAGTGCTAAGCGCTGTCGCAACATTGAAAATTGGCAAAGTGCGTGATGATGCCGGCTTGCTCTCTTATGAAGCGTAAAGACGGGAGTGCTCTATAAATTTTATACACTTCATAAGGGACTTACCACTATACTATTCACGAACGCCGTCGCGAAATAGGATTGGGTACCTTAAGAAAGCTTTCTTTAAAAAAGCACGTGAATTAGCGACCCAATGGCGTTCTGTTTTGCATGAGAGGCGTGACTTCATTAAAGAAATGGAAAAAATCACAGTTCAAATTGCATACAAAATATATCAAAAATGCACATTCATTATCAAAATAACAAATGTTCTCTTGTCAAACCTTTCATCTTAAACTGAAGTTTATTTTAGTTTATAAACTTCATTATCCGCTGGGAAAGCACGAGATGTGACATCCTCTGCATAATTCTTTATTGCAGTTTCCATGGCTTGTTCAAGGTCTCCATAACGGCGTACAAATTTTGGCACATGAGAACCATAGCCCAACATATCTTCCATAACCAATACTTGCCCATCACATTGATTGGACGCCCCTATACCGATCGTAGGGATAGAAAGCTTATCTGTCAGTTTCACCGCTAAAGGTTCGACCATTGCTTCTAAAACAACAGCAAAAGCACCTGCCTCTTCAATCGCTGCTCCATCTGCTTCAATTCTTTGCCAATCATTCTCCTTGCGTCCTTGTGTTTTAAAACCACCAAAATGATTCATTGCTTGGGGTGTAAGACCGATATGCCCCATCACTGGAATGCCACGTTTACACAAAAAATCTATTGTTTCGGCTATATAAACGCCCCCTTCAAGCTTAACTGCACCACACCCCGTTTGTGCAAGAATGCGCGATGCATTTAAAAAAGCTTGCTCTGGACTTTCCTCATAAGAACCAAAAGGCATATCAATAACAACAAGAGCTTTTTGAGATCCACGCACCACGGCTTTCCCGTGTGAAATCATCATATCTAAATTAACAGGAAGCGTTGTCTCAAACCCATACACAACCATCCCAACGCTATCACCAACCAAAAGGATATCGCAATATGGATCAGCAATCCGCGCAGTATAAGCTTGATAAGCTGTTAAAGAAACAATTGGCTGTTGTCCCTTTCTTGCACGTATTTCGGAAGATGTTATACGCTTTACGGTTTTATGTACACTCATTTTCCACTCTTCTCTTGCAATATATATTGATCAATCAGCCTTACCTCACCAAAGCGGACAGTAAGGAGTAAAACCGCCGGTTTATTCAATGTTCCTTTAACCACGCATAAAGTTTCCATATCCCGTAAATCTATCGCTTCAATGATTGCACGCGTTTCTTGTTGTAAAATATCACGAACAGTTTTGCATAATTTATCAACCGACCGTTCACCTTCATGATAAAGCTTTTCAGCAGCTTTTCCACTTTCAGGAATAATTTTGGCAGCTTTACGATCTTCTAATGTTAAAAGCTGATTGCGTGAAGAACAAGCTACACCATCTGACTCCCGTAGAATAGGAACTCCAACGATTTCAATAGGAAAAGCCAAATCTTCAACCATACGCCGAATAATTAAAATTTGTTGAAAATCCTTTTCCCCAAAAAAAGCCTTATCTGGTTGGACAATGTTAAAAAGTTTAGCAACAACGCTTGTTACACCACAAAAATGCCCCGGACGTAATTTTCCCATCAAAATACGTGATAATTTTTTCACTTGTACAATTGTATCATTCCCCAGTGGCCACATTTCATCTACAGAAGGAGCAAAAACACATTCAACACCTGCTTCTTTTAACAAAGCACAATCGCCCTTCAAATCTCTTGGATATTGAGAAAAATCTTCTTGAGGTCCAAATTGCTTTGGATTGACAAAAATAGAAACCACTACGCGATCACACATTGCTCTTGCATACTGTACTAATGCAAGATGTCCATCATGCAATGCCCCCATTGTTGGAACAAAACCAATCGAAAAACCTAAATGTCGTTCCTCTGAAGTATATTGGCGGACTTCAGCAATTGTCTTTAAAATTCTCATTTTCCCATTCAATTATCATCAGATCAACCAATTAATGCCTGCACACCAAATTGGCGCTCAAACAATTGTATCATATTCATGCGCACTGACGGCTGCTTTATATCTCGTGGCTCCCAGACATGACGCATAAGAAAAAAACCCGTCAGTATAAAACCATTTATTATGTCACTAAAATCAGCAGGACGAGTCGTTCTTTGTACAAGAAACTGTGGTAGAATGAGAAGCTTTTTTTTCCAAGGTTCCCCTGCTTCTTCACAGACAGCCCGTCCAGATTTTGGTGATACGTAATGAAGCCTTTCCTGACGACCTGTTGCAGCACAACAAGATAAATCAAGACCAAAACCAAGTTCTTCAAGAAGCCGCATTTCAAAACGTACAAGCAATTCTGCATTTACAAATGGTTCATCAAAATTCTGCATAAAAAGGTGTAAAATATCATATAAAATGGGGTGCGGATCACGTTCGGGAAGAAGCCGCAAATGAAAAGCTATCAATTGCAAAGCATAAAGTGCTTCTGGTAGACAGATTAATCGTGCCGCATGTAAATCAAGAGCTTCAAGCCGAAAAAGTCCCAAATGTTCGTCTAAACGAGCCCACCATTCAGCCTCCACAAAATTTCCAGGTTGAAGAAGAGCTGCCATACGACGCGACCGCCCCCCTTTTACCACCCCCATATAACGACCATGTTCACGTGTCATAATCTCAAGAATAACACTTGTTTCACCATATTGGCGCGTACCAAGAATAACGGCTTGTTCTTTCCACTTCATTTTACTTTAATTATTTTTTAAAAATCTTATTTTAAAAAATCCAATCCCATTTCGCGATAACGTTCTGGATCGGTATCCCAATTATCGCGCACTTTCACAAAGAGAAAAAGATGAACCTTTTGATCCATAATTTCCATGAGTTCTTTACGTGCTGCTTGTCCAATCGCTTTAATTGTATCGCCTTTTGCTCCTAAGACAATTTTTTTCTGACTCTCACGCTCGACATAAATAACTTGATTAATTTTAACGGAACCATCTGAACGCTCTTCCCAGCTTTCTGTTTCAACCGTTGAGGAATAAGGAAGTTCATCATGAAGACGAAGAAAAAGTTTTTCACGCGTAATTTCAGCAGCAAGATGACGCATGGGCATATCAGAAATTTGATCTTCCGGATAATACCATGGCCCCTCCTGCATCATATTACTCAACGCATGAAGTAAATCCTTGCAACCAGAACCGTTTAGAGCAGAAATCATAAATGTTTGCGCAAACTTTACACGTTCATTTATTTTAGTGGTTAACGCTAGAAGAGATGATTTAACAACTGTATCAACCTTATTAAGAACAAGAACTTTTTCTTGTTTCAGATTGTTTACAATATCTAACATCATATCAACTTCATCCGAAAGACCATTTTGAGCGTCGATTAAAACGAGTAGAACATCAGCGCTCTTAGCCCCTCCCCAAGCAGCAGAGACCATGGCTCGTTCTAAGCGCTTATGGGGACGAAAAACACCCGGTGTATCGACCAACACAATTTGCACATCATCATGAATGACAATACCGCGGATTAAAGTTCGTGTTGTTTGTACCTTATGCGTTACAATTGAAACCTTTGTTCCAACCAATTGATTAACCAGTGTCGATTTACCGGCATTAGGCATCCCAATAAGCACAACAAATCCAGAACGCGTTTTCATAACGTCACTCATGATCATTTTTTCCCACTGTTTTCCATACACCCTCTCGTCGCAAAATTTTTTCAGCTGCCATTCTTTCGGCATATCTTTTGGAGCTTCCCTGCCCAATCTCTGAAGCAAACCCAGAAATACTGACCTCTACCATAAAAACAGGATCGTGATCGGGACCTGAACGTTTGATAACCTGATAATGTGGTTGTGCATTGCCTTGGATATGCGCCCATTCTTGTAATTCTGTCTTGGCATCACGTCGACCAGCATCCATTTTCTTTGCCCGACTTTGCCAATATTTTTGAATAAAAGGGCGAACACTTTCCAATCCTCCATCGAGATATATCACGGCAATCAAAGCTTCCACGACATCTGCATGCATATTGATAAGTCGACGCCCCTCGAAATTTTTCATCTCAAAACCAACACGGATCATATCAGGAAGCCTCATTTCACGCGCAATATCAGCACATGTCTGCGCATTGACAAGATGATTCAAACGGACTGATAATTCACCTTCACTTGCCTGAGGAAAAAGTTGATACAGCATTTCCGCAATCAAAAGCCCTAAAACCCGATCCCCTAAAAACTCTAGTCGTTCATAATTTCCCTGTTCCGAATCTTGTACACTCGAATGTGTTAATGCCTTCGTTAACCTCTCTTCATCTTTAAAACGATGCCCCGTCAGCTTGAAAAGCTGATCAATCATGAGACGTTTCATCGTTGTTTCCTTGCTTGATAAGCGGCAAATCATGAACCGTATTTATGAAAGAAAACAAACGTTTCCAACGCACATCAAATGGCCAGCGCCAAATCTGCCAAGCACTTGAACCGTTACTGATAGAAAAGAAAATCACGCTCGCGCGACCAATAAGATTTTCTTCTGGAACATAGCCTACATCTAAACGACTATCATCTGAATTGTCGCGGTTATCTCCCATCATAAAGTAATGTCCTTGAGGAACTTCAAAAACTTTTGTATCATCAACTTTCGGGATGAAAGCTAAATCAAGTGTATCATAACTGACACCGTTAGGCATTGTCTCGCGATAAACCTCAACAGGATAGTTAACCTCTGTTATATCAGAATTATTAATCTCCCCCATAAAGTGACGTGAAACAGCCTCATCATTAATATAAAGAACACTTTGACGGACTTGTATACGATCACCTGGTAGCCCAACAACGCGTTTTATATAATCAATCTTCGGATTACTTGGTAAGCGAAAAACGACCACATCTCCACGTTGAGGTTGAGATGCCCAAATCCGTCCAGAAAAAAGAGGGGGAGAAAAGGGGATGGAAAAATGAGAATACCCATATGCATACTTAGAAACAAACAGATAATCTCCCACCAACAAAGTAGGACGCATTGAACCGGAAGGAATACTAAACGGCTGGAAAAAAAGTGTCCGAATAAACGCTGCTAAAAGCAGAGCCTGTACTAAAACAGAAATAAATTCACGAATCCCACCTTTTTTTTCTTTTTTATGCACTTTATCTTTTTGGATCATCACCAACTGCCTTCTCATCACAGATATAATTTTTTTTTCATCATAATATTCAAATAACAAAAGCACAATCTCTCACGCCATCTATCCACGTGGAAGTGCTTCGATAATAATAAATGCCTGTGCCCAAGGAAAATCATCTGTTATGCTAAGATGAATAACTGCATCATGATGAGGAGGTAATAACTTTTGAAGTTGCATTTGCGCACGATTTGTTAATTGCATTATTGGTTTACCAGATGGCAAATTAACTACCCCCATGTCTTTCCAATTGATACCACAAGCGATTCCCGTTCCTAAGGCTTTAGCACATGCTTCTTTAGCAGCAAATCTTTTTGCATAGGAAGAGGAGCTTTTTTTGAGATTTTCAGATCTATTTTTTTCAATATCCGTAAAAATACGTTGGATAAAACGCTCACCATAACGAACCAACATTTTCTCAATACGTCGTATATCAACCAGATCATTTCCAAGACCAATAATCATAAGATATTAACCCGATCTTTCTCAAATTTATTTCTGTTTTAATACAGGCGATGAACGCTTCTTTAAACGCCTTTTTTTTATAATCTTTTGATATCGCTTTTGTTTAAAACGAACCGTTGCTCTGTAAACACCTATATAAGATAAACCACCAAAAACAATACCTAAAAGAGTTCCACCTAAAATCATAGGACTCATAATTGTGTCCCATGCGCCTTTAAATAGGAGAGAGAGATTTGACAATGTCAAACCATTAAATAGAGCACGAATTTGCGAAAGAGAAATCTCTTTGACATCGCTAAAAAGTGATAAACAAAAGTACCCTACTTTATAATCAGCCATGATAATCAATAAAAATGTGAGTGGATTAGAAAAAATCGTCCCAATGATTGCGGCAGCAAAGTTTGCACGCAAAAGCCAAGAAAAAAATATTGCCAAAATAATATGCAGCCCAAAGAAAGGGGAACAAGCTAAAAAAATGCCAACAGCAACCCCTAATGCTACTTCATGCGGTGTTGCTGATATACGCAAAATACGTTTATATATGTAGCAAAATGAGCGAGAAAATGAACGACGTGGCCATAACCAAAGTCGAATACGCGTTACAAAATCTATTGGTTCTCGACGACGAAAAAGCATATGACTCTCAATATACATCTTTTGATAATGAAATAACCTATATCATCCAAATTAATCTTTTTAAGCTTTTGCACAAAAAAAAAATAGAAAGACAATTAAATATTTCGACTGCCTGGTTTAATCGCTGGAAGAACAGAAAGCTCTGCAGGAAGAGCATCACTAGCATAAGAGGTTATCTCGTATTCAGCAAGCGCAATCAATGGAACTCCAACATTGACCTTACCACCAGAACGATCAAGAATACATGCACTGGCCAATACCTCTGCTCCTGCTGCAACAAGCGCTTCAACAGTCTCACGAATGGAAAGACCCGTTGTCACAATATCTTCAACAATAACAACCCGTGCACCCTTCTTGATTTCAAAACGACGCAATTCAAAGATGCCATTTACACGCTCTACCCAAAGAGAAGGAACACCAAGGTGACGTGAAGTTTCATAGGAAGGAATAAGACCGCCAATTGCGGGCCCAACAACATAATCAATTTTTTCCTCGATAGATTTTTTGATTTTTTCAGCCAATCCACGACATAACTTTTCTGTCAAGTCAGCATGCATGAATACTTTCGCTTTTTGCATATAAGTCGCACTATGGCGCCCCGATGTTAAAATAAAATGCCCTTCTAGAATAGCATCTGCTTGTTTAAAAATATCAATGACATCTTGTGTATTCATTGCTAAATCTTTCTTTTTATCCATGAACCCGCCGTACTGTACTTACTGAACCTGCCTTTTTTAATTGAGAAAAAATACGATTCAAATGTTTTAAATCCCACACTTCCAAATCAATCATAATTTCTGTAAAATCTGGTGCTGTACGGATAAAAGATAAATTTTGGATATTGGCATCGTTAGCAGAAATTATTTGTGTAATTTCAGCCAAAGAACCAGGACTATTTACAACCAAAATATTCATCCGTGCAGGAAAACGTTCATTCATTTGGGCATCAATATCCCAGCGAACATCAATCCATCGTTCTGGCTGATCATCATACGCCATCAAAGCTGAAGACTGTATTGGATAAATAACGATCCCAGCTCCTGGCTGCATAATACCAACAATCCGATCTCCAGGTACTGCTCCTTCCGGTGAAAAACGTACGGGTATATCTCCATGGGTTCCTCTAATAGGCAATGCTTTAGATTGATGATTCTCGACCTTTGCATTCTTTTCATTTTCTGGAACTTTAAAAATCATACCTTGAGCATTTTCAATATTAAACCAACCTTCTTCCCCAGGCCTAAAAGATGACTTTTGTACCACACGGTGATCTTGATAATCAGGATAAACCGCTTTAATCACATCAGCGGAAAACAGCTCTCCACGCCCAACAGCAGCCAATACATCCTCTACATCTTTACGTGCTAAACGTGGCAAAACTTTCTTCAAAAGGTCTTTTGAAAATTGCTTTCCCATATATTCAAATGAACGCTCGAGAATACGATATCCTAAACCCGAATATTGTTTACGTACCGCTGCACGACTTGCTCGTCGAATAGCTGAACGTGCTTTACCTGTGACAACAAGAAATTCCCATGCTGCTGGCGGAATTTGAGCGTGTGAGCGAATAATATCAACCTCATCACCATTTTTTAATTTGGTCATTAAAGGCATAATACGACCATTGATTTTTACACCCACACAAGAATCACCGATATCTGTATGGACGGCATAAGCAAAATCAATAGGCGTAGCTCCTTTAGGAAAAGCAATTAATCGACCTTTCGGCGTAAAACAAAAAACTTGGTCTTGAAAAAGCTCAAGTTTTGTATGTTCTAAAAACTCTTCTGGATTATCTCCATCAGACAAAGATTGTATCGTTTGACGCAACCATGCATAGGCATTCGTTTCACTTGATAACTTCACAGTCGAATAATTGGAACCGCGCTCTTTATATATGGAATGAGCAGCAACCCCATATTCAGCAACTTCATCCATAGCAGCCGTTCTAATTTGCAACTCAACACGTTGTCTTGAAGGGCCAACAATTGTTGTATGAATAGAACGATAATCATTTTGCTTTGGTATAGAGATATAATCTTTGAAACGACCAGGAACCATTGGCCATGTCGTATGAATGACACCAAGAGCACGATAACAATCATTCACGGACTCAACAATCACACGAAATCCAAAAATATCCGATAATTGTTCAAAAGATAATGCTTTACTTTCCATTTTGCGAAAGACTGAATAAGATTTTTTCTGACGGCTTTTAACATCTGCTTTAATGCCATGCTCCAAAAAAAGTTTTGTCAATTCATTTTCAATTGTGGAAAGCAAATCACGGTTGTGTTTCAATAATTCAGAAAGTCGATTGGTAATCGTACGATAACCTTCTGGATTTAAATAAAAGAAAGAGAGATCCTCTAATTCCTCACGCATATCCTGCATACCCATACGGCCTGCAAGTGGCGCATAGATATCCATCGTCTCTTCAGCAATTCGCCGACGTTTATCATCACGCATAACACCAAGGGTACGCATATTATGAAGACGGTCAGCAAGTTTGACTAAAAGAACACGAACATCATCAGAAATAGCAATAAGAAGTTTACGAAGATTTTCTGCCTGTACGGCTTTCTTTGATACAAGATCAAGCTTATTAAGCTTTGTAAGCCCTTCAACCAACTTCCCAATTTCAGAACCAAAAAGCTGATCAATTTCTGCTCGTGTAGCGCTTGTATCTTCAATTGTATCATGCAAAAGAGCAACAGCAATCGTTGCCTCGTCCAACCGCATATCTGTCAAAATAGCAGCAACTTCTAAAGGATGAGAAAAATAAAGATCACCTGACGCACGCTTTTGATGTGCATGCTTTTTCATTGCATAATCATAGGCCCTGTTTAAAAGAGCCTCATCTACGTCAGACTTGTAACGTTGAACACGTCCAACAAGCTCACACTGACGCATCATACGAGCATATCCTTTATCTTTTCACACCCCTAATCTTTATTGAACACGTCCTATTAATAAAAGACACGAAAAATAATTGCTCCTCACATGACAAAGTATCTTTACTCCTGTAACATAAATTGCTGCAATTAATAATCGTCACTTTTTTCTGGAACAACCAAACCTTCAATACCCGCTAAAAGCTCTTCTTCTGACATATGATCAAATGAGGTACCTTCTTCTTGCGATGACGTATTAAAAACACTTTCAGCTTCACCTGAATGGGTAATAAATTCACTTGCCATTTCTGGCTCATCTACTTCCACATGCTTTTGCAGCGAATGAATAAGGTCTTCCTTTAAATCAGCAGGCGACAATGTTTCTTCTGCTATTTCACGCAAAGCAACAACTGGATTTTTATCATTATCGCGATCAACCGTAATCTGCGCTCCTTGTGAAATCTGACGCGCCCGATGACCTGCTAAAAGTACCAACTCAAAGCGGTTGTCAACTTTATCAATACAATCTTCTACCGTTACGCGGGCCATTTATGCCTCTTTCTCAAATAAAAAAATTTAATAGCGGATAAAGGAGTATATACAATAATCAAAATAAAACACAAGAAAAACAACACAAACTTTTATATTTTTTGATTAAAGAACTTATTTAAGAAAATTCTTGGAAAATTTATAAAAATGTATAACCTATTCATGCTCGTTATCAAAGTTTCTCTTAAAAGCATTCCAATAGATTGACTTCAAACAAAGAACGGTCTTTCTTGACAAAATACTTGTCTGGAGTATTCATCCTTTTAAAAGGAATACCAGCTATTTAAAATCCTTTGCAATAACGGCAGCCTTACGCATACTTTTTATGATAATATCTTTATCTAAAGAGAAAACTTTTTTTCTTTGAACATCATGTGTATTGCACTCTTATTCATCGAATAAATTACTGAAAGATGACCTCTTACACAATAATTAGCAATAAGTTTATATTAAACTTTCTTCTAAAAAAGTTTATTTATATTCATTATAGATTGTTTATCAAAACATAACCCGTCATATACGCTATAAAAGACTCAAAAAAATAGAAAAACGATTGATGCCTAACACCATGAATAGCCAATTAACATCACTTTGCCCAGAACCACCCCAAAATTGCAATTTATGTCCTAGGCTTCATCAATTTATCGCTGGCTGGCGTGTAAAAGAACCAAGTTGGTATAACGCACCGGTGCGCCCATTCTTTCCTCATAAAGGGCCAGACACAACACGCCTTCTTATTGTTGGGCTTGCTCCTGGATTGCGCGGAGCAAATCGAACTGGACGTCCATTTACTGGTGATTATGCTGGGCACTTACTTTATTCAACTTTAAAAAAGTTTGGTTTTGCCCAAGGAACCTTTGAAGAAAGAGCAGACGATACTCTTGAACTTATTGATGCAGCAATCGTTAACTCTGTTCGTTGCGTTCCACCAGAAAATAAACCCACCGGTGCAGAAATTAACACGTGCCGCTATTTCTTTTCACCTCTTTTAACAAATCTTCCCAAACTTAAAGCCGTTATTACCTTAGGCACCATTGCGCACCATTCAACGATACGTGCCCTTAATGCAAAAGTTTTATCTCACCCTTTTGGACATGGTGAAATCAATAACATCGGCAGATTACGCATCTTTTCGAGCTATCACTGTTCTCGTTATAATACAAATACTGGGCGCTTGACAGACGCCATGTTTCACCAAATCTTTCAAGCAGCAAAAACATACTTAGATCAATACTAAAACTGTTTTTAAAAGTGCTATAAATAAAGAATATCGAAATTGCATCCATCATCCATATCTTTTTAAAAGTCTTGCTTTTTCACGTCCCCAATCACGTTTTTTTTCCGTTTCGCGCTTATCATGAAGCTTTTTCCCCCGCGCTAGAGCGATCTCCAACTTAACGCGCCCTCGTTCATTAAAATAAAGTTTGAGAGGAACAAGTGTCATTCCTTCACGAGACGTTGCATTAAAAAAACGTGCCATCTCACGTTTTGAAAGTAATAATTTGCGCAAACGTCGTGGTTCATGATTAAAACGATTAGCCTGCGTATATTCAGGAATATAGCTGTTTACTAACCATAATTCCCCATTCTCAAAACTCGCATAGCTTTCAGCAATATTGGCATGATTAGAACGTAAGGACTTCACTTCCGCTCCCTGAAGGACAAGACCAGCCTCGAGATTATTAAGGATTTCAAAATTAAAACGTGCTTTACGATTGTCAGCAATTATTTTCCGTACGGGCGCGTTCTTTTTTTTATTCATGGCTTTGTCAATATCATTTTATGCTTTTAAAAGACCAGCATGACTGAGGGCTGCATCAATAATCTTCTTTGTTCTTTCTGTTAATGGAACAATAGGAGAACGCACAGTATCACCACAAAATCCTAATTTTGCAGCAGCATATTTAATACCTGCCGGACTAGGTTCAATAAACACAGCACGATTAAGAGGCATCAAGCGATCATTTAATTCTCGTGCTGTTTTATAATCACCACGAAAACAAGCTGCTTGAAGTTCTGCACAAAGCTTCGGAGCAACATTGGAGGAAACTGAAATACACCCCATACCTCCATGTGCATTAAAACCTAACGCCGTACAATCATCACCGGAAAGCTGCACAAAATCTTTTCCACACTTTTCACTTTGTTCACTAACGCGCTCAATTCTGCTCGTTGCATCCTTAACACCAATGATATTGTTAAAATCTTGATAAAGGTCTTTCATCGTTTCTACAGCCATATCGATAATAGAACGACCAGGAATATTATAAATTATAATCGGAATAGAAACAGCTTTGGCAATGGAAGAAAAATGCTTGTATAAACCAGATTGATTTGGTTTATTATAATAGGGAGTGACAACCAAAACTGCATCTGCACCAGCTTTTTGCGCGTATTGTGCAAGCTCTACAGCCTCGCTTGTGCTATTTGATCCCGCTCCAGCAACAACAGGAACACGCTTTGCAACCTGCTCAACACACAATTCTATAATCCGCTTATGTTCTTCATGACTTAACGTTGCTGATTCACCTGTTGTCCCAACAGGGCTTACACCGTTAATCCCTTGTGTGATCTGCCATTCAACAAAATCACAAAACGCCTTCTCATCAATTGCGCCCTTGTTATCAAACGGTGTGATAAGCGCAGTTATAGCTCCCTTGAGCATGATAAACTCCCTATAATGTTTGCTTTTATTTTTTTATAATCGCCTTTTATAAATTTTAAATAGAGCATAATCTTGCTCTATCATTGAAGCAAGATGAATTTCAAAAAAAGCCCTCATAAGATGAAAATGCCCCTCCTTAAATGTTGAACAGTTCTTTAAAATAAGCCGTCTATATTAACGCGTTTTTCACGCTTGTGTTCTATAAATCCTTAAGTTTTTACAAAAAGCAAGGTCTCAAGGTCTTTTCTCTATGCGTGTATTCTCCACCTCTCTTTTCGTATCAACCTTTACTGCACTTATACTGGCAATAAGAATTTTATTTTCAAGTGCATACGCGCAAACACCCCTTTTGCAAGGGAAAGCGCCAATCCCTTTGGTTCGCCCTACTCCCTTTACCACAAAAGAAGCTCAAGACTCTCTTCAACAGATACACACGACATCACACAATACTGCTACACTTCAGCAACTGAAAGCTGGGCTAGATGCACTAGCAAACAACAATATTGCAAAAACAATAAATCTTCGTAATTCAATGGAAAAACATAGCCTTGATCGTCATATTTTGACATGGGCGCTGGGGGTATCAAACCAAGCGAATATACCAAGTTCTGAAATATTTAATGCAATCAACATGCTAAAAGGATGGCCAGGTATAGAAACGATGCAACGCAATGCTGAACGTGCTTTTCTTAACGAAACCAACGTTACACGCGCAATCATCCAAAAATTTTCTCATCACCCGCCCCAAACAGCACAAGGGATGGCTCTCTTCGCTAAAGCACTTATCGAAACCAGACAAACCACTCGTGCTCAACACATTATTGCTCCATGGTGGCATAAAACACAACTCAGTGCAAAAGAAGAAGTATTTGTTCTTAAAAATGCAAGCGCTGCATTAAAACCTATTGATCATTTGAAACGCATGCAGTTTATGCTGTATGCACATCGTTTTGATTCAGCAGCACGCGTTGCAAAATTAGCCCATGCTCAATCTCTTTTTAATGCTTTTGTGGCCGTTGAAAAAAATGATCCTAGAGCTACACAAAAATTAAAAGCTGTAGAGAGATCATGGCAAAAAGATCCTCTTTTTCAGTTTGCTCGAATACGCCATCTTCGACGAACAGAGCAATATGATGCAGCCGCAGCACTCATGATGAAAACATCAAACGATGCATTTCGCCTTATGAACCCTCATTCATTGTGGAAAGAACAACGCGCCCTTTCTCGTGAAATGCTCGATTTAAACAAACCAAAAATTGCTTATCAACTCGTTGCAACGCACACTGGTATAACATCTGCATTAGCCGTCGATGCTGAGTTTCATGCAGGATGGTATGCACTACGGTTTCTTCATAACCCTAAATTAGCAATGCAGCATTTTTCACGTATTCCTCAACTCTCTTCTTTACCTTTTTATGCATCACGTGGATATTACTGGATGGGACGAACAGCAGAAACGCTAAAAGAACATCAAAATGCCCAGCAATACTTTCATCGCGCTGCTCATTTTGGTGCAACTTACTATGGTCAATTAGCCGCTGAACGACTCAACCAAAAAAAGCTTAAAGTTTTCTTTCCCAAACCAACAACCGCTGAGCGACAACATTTTAGTGCACGAAAAGCGATCAAAGCAATTCAACGTCTTGAAGCAGCCGGCTATGCTGATTTTGCTAAAATTTTTTATAGAGAGCTCGGAAAAAGAATAGAAAGCCCCGGTGAATTAGCTCTTCTGGCTGTTATGGCAGAAAAAAATGGAGACTATTATACCAGCCTCAAAATTGGAAAAATGGCTGCTTTTCAGGGAAAAAATGTTGGTGCACTCTCTCATCCTCTGGGAGCTATACCAGCTTCTGCTAATATTTCTATAGAAGAAAAATCGCTTATCTATGCCATTGCACGCCAAGAAAGCGAATTTAATCCAACAGCCATATCAAAAGCAGGTGCACAAGGTATACTCCAATTGCTTCCTACAACAGCAAAAGCACTGGCAAAAAAATACTCAATCGCATGGTCTCCTAAAAAATTTAGCAGTGATGCTCATTATAATGCAACATTAGGTGCCCATTTTCTCAATGAACAATTAGAACGTTTTAATGGATCCTATATACTAACTCTTATTGGCTATAATGCGGGTCCCCGTCGAGTCAATGAATGGATAAAACGTTATGGCGATCCTCGAGGACAATCTCTCGATAACGTCATTGATTGGATTGAACGTATTCCTTATACAGAAACACGTAATTACGTGATGCGTGTCATGGAAAATTATGGTGTCTACAAAGCAAGACTCACTGGGAAAATAGATATAAAAACCGACCTGCTTTCTGGTCGACAGAAATAATATGCCTTAACTTCCCAAATAGCATTTGAAAGCATTCATAAGAAGTGTTTTTATTCCTTTTTAAATAGTACCCACATACCAGCCTTCTTATGATGTATAAGCAAGTAATTTTAATTGATTCAGTATCAATAAATTCAAAATAAGAAAACCCTGCGCTATTCGGGTCTTTTATTCTAAATACAAAATGATGACTTATCATTATAAATCAACATGTCATACAAATAGTTCATTTCTTCTCAACATAAACGACAATATCATAGAGATTACAAATATAAGAGAAGAGTGAAACAAATAGCTCATCCTTTTACTGTTGCTTATTAGTCAATATTCAAATCTTGTGAAACAGCATATTTTAAAACTATTTTTTTCTGCTTATAACATTTCTATACCAAATAGAGAGTAGGTTGTTATATATATCGTTTGGATTATCTCTGATAACAGAAAGACAAACTCATTGAGTTAGAAAGCCTTAAAGACAAACAATTTTCTTCTGCCCCTTCCCTTTCATTCGGTTTTACGACTTTTAAATATGTCAATATCTTTTAATGATGAAGATGAAGCTTTGCTTTTTGTTTTTCTCATTTTTACATATAAGTTCACATCCTTCACACAAAAACAGAGCATCCCAAAATAGTATGTTTTTCTTATTGATATTCTTGTTTTATTTTAATGTTTCTAAGTCTATTTCACAACGGTGTATCTGGAAAGTACTTACGAAAATCCTCTCACGAACGGTATAAAAATCGATTAGACACGATTAACCTTTACTTAATTACTTAATAAAAGCTATAGCTCTATCATCCCATAACTCCCAATGTTGCAACAACCCTTTCATTTAGAGCATTCATAAGAAGTATATTCGCTGCTTTTTAGAAGTTTTTATCCATGCTCCCCCCTCAACTTATATCATAAGTAAGCGAATGGTTTTGATTAATTCAACGTCAAAAAAATTAGAACAAACTATATTTTAACTTTCATTAAAATTATAAACAATCATTATAAATCAATATATTATAAGAAAAGCGCCCCGCATAAGAAATCAGCTAAATATTAGGGATACTCTGATTGTTTTATTCACTTTTGATGGTGGTGGTGGTGGAAAAGAACCAATGCGTTGAAGTGCCGCCATCGCTAATCGATCAAGTTCCGGATCACCAGCAGATACTGCTACACGACTAGAAAAAATACTCCCCTGCTCATGTACCATAAATTCTAACTTCACCGTTCCTTTTGTATGACTGGTACGCTGTCCCACAATATAATTTTTTTGCCTTTCTAATTGTGACTGTACCTTTGCTAACCACTCCATTAACAACATATCTTCAGTCCCTGCTGTAACACCGCCCTTATTGGTGGAAGAAGAACGTACCGCCTTTGTATTGGAGCGCTTTACTACAGCCTTTGGCATCGGTATTGTTTTTTTGATAAACGCTTTATGCTCCACTTTTTGAGGAAGGGGGTCTTCTAAAGACTTTAAGTCATCCTGTTCTACTATATGCTGAGGTTCTTGCGATTGAACTTCATCCACGGATTGCAATCCTTCTAACTCCTGCTCTAGGAGATCAGACTGTAATACTTCTGGCTCTGTATTAATAT
Source organism: Bartonella sp. CL436QHHD (assembly GCF_042195105.1). Classification (NCBI taxonomy): domain Bacteria; kingdom Pseudomonadati; phylum Pseudomonadota; class Alphaproteobacteria; order Hyphomicrobiales; family Bartonellaceae; genus Bartonella; species Bartonella sp. CL436QHHD. Next base: position 59,253 of record NZ_JBHINR010000001.1, read on the forward strand.
CCGACTCTGTATGAATATCTGGCAAGTCTGTATCAACATCCGGATATACAGTTTCTTGCGCAAAAGTCAGCATAATCTCCGACGAGAGCAAGCCATTACTTACACCAATACTTTGAAAATAAAACTGCGCTCCCAATAATACATGCAAAAAGAAAGCTCCAACAAATGCACCAATCCAAAGAGTTAATAATTGCTTCGTATTTGCAAAATTCATCGTTTTTTCTGCCACTATTTTAAGCTTAATATTGGTGTTCAATCTCATTAAAACAGGCTATTTTGAAATTGCAACTTTTTTCTTGACTGATTTTGTCATGTTTAATATGGTTTTCCAGTGATTTTGTGTTGTTTTCAAAATCATTTCTACTTGGCTGGCAAGTTTTAATCAGCGGGTCCAGCCTTTTTGTATGTAAATAAAATTTCAAAACAGAGAGGGGACGTTAAAAGGGTTGTGATGTGTTATGCAAATAAGACGAAAAAATATCTATAAAAGCTGTGTGATTTTAAGTGCATTATCGGTCTGTATACCTTCATTTGTTTTCGCACGAAGTAATGATGGAGCTTCTGTCACTGAACTCAAACCAATTGTTATTGAAGAGAAAAAAATAGGGGTGGCCTTGGATTCGGTCACTATTCTGACGAGTCGAAAAACCGCGAAAGATATTAGTGAAAAACAAATAACTGATGCCTATGATATTAATCGCCTTGATCCATCCGTATCCTATAACCCAGGGAATAACAGTTTTGTCATTCGTGGTTTAGAGGCAAGCCGTATTCTTACAACGATGGATGGTATCGTTCTTCCATGGTTGGACGATATATTCCGCGGAAATAGTGGTAACACAACGTTTGATTTTGGTGCACTTTCCACACTTGATATTATTCAAGGATCGGATTCTAGCCTTTATGGATCTGGTGCGCTAGGAGGAATTGTTGCTTTGCGTACCCTTGATCCTGAAGATCTTATCACAGAAGGAAAAAATTGGGGTGGTCTTATAAAAGGTGGTTATCATTCTGTTGATAATAGTTGGCACGTAGATCAAGCTGTTGCAATGCGTGCTCAACAAACGTTTTTGCTTTTCCAAGGTTCTTATGCGGAAGGTCATGAGCGCAAAAATATGGGAACCTTAGAGGGCTATGGAGAGCGCACACGTAAAAACCCTGCTCATTTTGATCAAAATAATTTGCTCTTTAAAATTCACCAATACCTTGATGATAATCACCGACTTGGTTTTACCGCCGAACGTTTTGGTCACACCATTGATACACATTCATTGGATGCGTCTAAAAGATATGCTCCAGGTTCCGTTTATGATAAGGACGACAAACTTCGTGAACGCCTTTCTCTTTCTTATGACTATAACGGCAATGAAGAAGCACTTTTTGATGCATTTCGTGGGCAGATTTATTGGCAAAGACAGTCAAATCGTCATATTCTGACCGGATTTCGTGTTAGGGCCCCCAAAGGGGATTTTTTGAGAGATAATTTTTTGCGTAATACTAATTATGGTATCAATGCTAACGCTCTCAAGAAAGTTCATATTGGCACTGTAGATCATACGTTAAAGATTGCCACTAATGTTTTATCATCTAAATTTCATCATTATTTGTTAGGGAAAGATAATTGTCATTTGGCGGAAAATGCACGGGGCTGTCTCTTTGTACCCGCTAATCGGTCAGATTCACCAGATGCGAATGGCTATAATTTGGGTTTTGTTTTCGAAGATGAAATTGGCTTTGCTGATAACCATTTCCGTATAACACCTGGAGTTCGTTATGATTGGTTTAAATATATCCCTCAAAAAACGTCCTCTTATGAGAAAGCTCTGATTTCTGACAAATTTCCTCCAGAAAGAAATGGTTCACGTTTTTCTCCCAAATTACGTATGGAGCTGGATGTTCGTAATCAAGTAACACTTTATGCTCAATGGGCGCAAGCTTTTCGTGCACCACGTATTCCAGAACTTTATGTCTCTTATATAAAACCCTCTGCTTACTATGTGAAGGGAAACCCTGATCTTAAAGCAGAAACAAGCAATGGATATGATGTTGGTATAAGGTATGGAAATGGAAATTTCGGCGGTTCAGTCAGTGCCTTTTTTAATCAATACAAGGACTTCATAGACACTGTGGATAAAGGTCCATCAGAGGAATTCAAATTTGCGCGTCGCCATTACATAAATCGTGCAAATGTGCGTATTTATGGTGCTGAAGCCAAAATACATTTGGCTCTTAATGGTGGATTCCATAGCAATTTTGCTCTTGCCTATTCGCAAGGAAAAGATCTTGATAAAGATGAATATCTTAACTCAATTCCAGCTTTAAAAGCGATTGTTGGGATCGGATATGCAAAAGAAATCTGGGGAGCAGACGTTGTTCTTACCTCATCTGCCAAACGCGATAAAGTTGCTAAGGAATCGGACTATCAAAAAATTCCAGGTTATAATATTATTGATGTGTCAGGTTGGTTGAAGCCATTTGGTGAAAAGGGTCCTGTTATAAGGGCTGGTGTTTATAATCTGTTCAATCAAAAATATTGGAATGTATCAGATCTTCCTTCCGGTGAAAGCTCAACGCCGAAGGATTATTATACTCAGCCTGGTCGCAACTTTAAAGTTTCGTTCGTGCAAAAATTTTAGTTACTTTTGTTAACCATTAGATCAATTAAAAAGGTTAGATCGATAAAGAATAAGTCATTGTGTTTCTGTTCTTCTTGTTCTCTAAACAACAGATTTTGAGGTTTACGCTTTAGCTTTTTGTAATTTATCGGTTTTTATTGTTCTACTGTTAATAAAAAAAGGGCTTATTTGGTAGTAGGTTGAACCATTAGTTGATAGTGGTTCGACTTACTGTCTTTGAGTTGAAAAATTAAACAATTAACCCTCAAACAGGTAACATAAGGATAAGCCCATGTCATACACAGCCGAAATAATTATTCGCTTGCGTGAAGAAAAAAAAGAGATGCGTAACCGCGATTTCGCGGACTCTATTGGTATATCCGAAGCAGAACTCATTGCGGCTTATTGTACAGTTGGAAAAGCAAAAAAACTACGCGCTGATGTCGCTACTCTCTTGGAAAATGCTCCTAAACTTGGCACAGTTATGGCATTGACACGGAATGATAATGCTGTCCATGAAATAACAGGATGTTTTGAGAAAATTGTTCAAAGCCAGCATATCCCGATAACACTCGGTGAAATTGACTTGCGTATTTTTTCAAAACAATGGAAGTTTGGTTTCGAGCATGACGTGATTATTCTCGGAACACCTATGAAAAGTTTGCAATTCTTTGATCAATATGGCATTGCCATTTTCAAACTCTATTCTAAAGACGCAACAAATATGGATGAATGGGCTGCACTTGTTGAAAAGTTGCTTCATGACGATCAATCACCTGTACTTGATATTTCTCCAGTTCCTACTCCAGTACCATGTGATACGGCAAAGCTGGATGTTGAAAAATTTCGAGATTGTTGGCGTCAGATGACTGATGTGCATCAACTTCATGAGATTATTTCTGAACTGAAAATTAATCGACATGATGCTGTAAAACATGTCGGAAATGAGTTTGCCGATGAGTTAAAAATAGAAGCTGTTGAAATGATGCTCAGACAAGTTGCACAACAAGAGTTACCAATTATGTGTTTTGTTGGTAATAAAGGATGTATTCAAATTTTCACTGGGCAAGTAAAGAACATTAAGCAAATGGGACCTTGGCTTAATGTTCTCGATCAGAAATTTCACCTCCATTTACTCGTTTCTGGATTTTATAAGGTATGGCGTGTTCGCAAGCCTACGATTGATGGGTATGTCAGCTCACTTGAAGTTTTCGATAAAGCTGATGAGATGGTTATTCAATTCTTTGGCGTACGCAAGGAGGGACAAAAAGAACGTGACGATTGGCGCTCTTTATTGAATAGTTTGCCATCATGCCAAGAAAACAGCAGTAACTAAGATAAGGTAAGGTTGGACATGTTCGTATCTCTTTTACATAGGTTATCAAACCTTTTTCTTATGTGTTTACTGCTCTCTCTTACTTGTTTTTCTAAACAAGTAATTGCTGAACCTGCAACGCGTTTTCCTGAAAATGCTCGAATTGTTTCTATCGGCGGAGCACTTACAGAAATTGTCTATGCATTAGGAGCCCAAGATCAACTTGTCGCCCGTGATAGTACAAGTGTCTACCCACAAGAAGCGCTCAAGCTTCCTGTGCTTGGATATATGCGTGCTCTTTCACCTGAGGGTGTTTTATCACTTGCTCCAGAGGGTATATTGCTTGTTGAAGGAAGCGGTCCCGCTTCAACAATTGATATTCTCAAAAAAACATCGATACCTCTGGTGATCATACCAGAAGACTACTCCCGTGAAAATGTGATAGAAAAGATTCGCCTCGTTGGTCAAGCCATTCATCGGGAAGTGCAAGCCGCGGCGTTAATTGAGAAATTGAAGCGTAATTTTTTAGACAACGATGCGCTTTTGGCGAAAGTAACAAGACCAAAGCGTGTTCTTTTTGTTTTCTCTGTGCAAAATGGACGCGTCATGGCATCTGGAACAGGTACTGCAGCTGATAGTATGATAAAACTTTCAGGCGCTATCAATGCTATCACCGATTATAAAGGATATAAACTTCTCAACGGCGAAGCGTTATTGAAATCAGATCCCGATGTTATCTTACTTGTAAAACATGGTGCAAGATCAACCAGCATTGATAAGATTTTAGCCATACCGGCAGTTCAAGCAACAACTGCAGCAAAAAATCATGCCATAAAACAGATGGATGCCATGTATTTTTTGGGATTTGGTCCACGCACTGCAGACGCATCAAGAGAGCTTATTGAGATACTTTATGGTGCAAATCAAAACGGTAAGAGCTGATAAAAATGGTAGACGGTACATCCATGATGCATTTACCTGAAGCAAAAGAAGGTAAAAAAATAAGCCGTTCAAAGCAGGGGAAGATTTTATTATTAAGCTTAATAATCTTCCTTATCTTCAGTATTTTTGGTGGGCTCTTGAATGGTGCTGCAAAAGTTTCTTTCGTTGATCTCCTCCATGTGATGCTTACACAAGATTTTTCGGTAAGTAGTAAAACGCGTGATTACCTCGTGCTCATAGACATAAGGCTTCCCCGTGTTATCTTGGGATTATTGATTGGAGCAGCTTTAGCTGTCTCCGGTGTTCTTATGCAAGGGCTTTTTCGTAATCCTCTTGCAGATCCCGGAATTGTAGGTGTATCAGCAGGTGCTGGACTTGGAGCAGTCTTAGCAATTGTTGTCGGCATTGCTTTTCCTGTTTCATTTGCACCTTTTCTAGAGCCTTATAAAGTTATCATAGGTGCTTTTTTTGGTGGACTTTTATCAACGATTATTCTCTACATAATAGCAACGCATAATAGCTTTACCTCTATTGCAACCATGCTGCTTGCTGGTATTGCTCTTGGTGCATTAAGCAGTGCAGTTGTCGGAACATTGATTTTTGTCGCAAATGACCAACAACTGCGTGATATCACTTTTTGGAGTCTTGGCTCTCTTGCGGGCGCTACATGGTTAAAAGTATGGCTCGTTCTTCCTTTTATCGTTATTGGTCTTCTTTTCTCTCCCTTTTTATCACGAGCACTTAATGCCCTTGCTCTTGGAGAAGCTGTTGCTGGCCATATTGGTTTCCATATTCAACGCGTCAAAAATATTGCTATTCCCCTTGTTGCTCTTATGTGTGGTAGTGCTGTTGCTGTCAGTGGTGGTATTGGTTTTATTGGTATTATTGTTCCTCATATTTTACGTCAGCTCATAGGTCCTGATCATCGCTATCTCATTCCTTGCTCTGCTCTCCTGGGAGCAGCATTACTTATTTTTGCTGATATGTTTGCACGCTTAATTGTTGCCCCCGCAGAATTGCCGATTGGGATTGTAACAGCACTTTTTGGTGCACCTTTCTTTCTATGGATCCTTATATGCAAACGAGGAACAGACTTTTCATGATTGAAGCGACAAATATTTGTGTTCAGCGCGGGAAGAAGAAGATTCTTAAACACATTAATCTTCAAGCTAAAAGTGGCGCTTTTACCATTATTATTGGTCCTAATGGATCAGGAAAAAGTACTTTTATCAAAGCTCTGAGTGGTGAAATTCCTTACAGTGGAAAAATAACCTTAAATGGTTATAATGTATGCCAAACAAAAACTCATGTAATGGCAAAAATGCGCGCTGTACTACCACAATCAACAACGCTCGTATTTCCATTCTTAGTCCATGAAGTTGTAGGACTTGGTCTTTCTGTAAACCAATTTACCTTTGCCACAGCCGAATTGCAAAATCTTATCCAGAAAGCTTTAGAGTGCGTTGACCTTTCTGATTATGGCAACCTGTATTATCACCAATTATCAGGCGGAGAACAAGCTAGAGTACAACTTGCCCGTGTACTTTGCCAAGTCTGGAAACCTGTTCATAATGGGATTCCTCGCTGGATGATATTAGATGAACCTATTGCTAGCCTCGATATTCAACATCAAATCATCGTTATGGATATTGCTAAACAATTTTCCTATTCTGGTGGCGGCGTTCTTGCTGTTCTTCATGACCTCAATCTCGCGGCACATTATGCAGATAACATGATCTTGCTCAAGGAAGGTGAGATTTATTGCGAAGGAAATGCAACTAATGTTTTGACAACACAAAATCTCCGCAATGTTTATCATTGTTCTTTAAACGTTTCTGAATTACCTAAAGAAGATATCCCTTTTATACTCCCTCAAACGGCATCCTCCTATGAAATTAGATCTCTAAGCTGTCGGCTTCAATCTAAAAACTAAAGTCCATAGCAAAATAAAACACGCAAATATTCAAGAATCTTTTTTATTTTTATATGAACTCCTTTTTGTCATCTATCATTAAAAAAGAAGACCAAGCACCCTAAAGATATTTTTTGAAAAAACTACCAGTTTAAAATCTTTCAAGATTTTACGTAACTAAAAACATGTGAAGTTTTGTTTTGCTATCAAACTGTTAGATAATACGAATTTATACAACATAAATATGCGTTTTCCTACTCTTTCTATCACTTTTATCTTTATAAAAATGATTCAAGAAATACGTACAAATGCCTTTGTTATAATAACGGGTGTATTATTTATATCTTCTAAGGACCATATAGAAATCAAGTACTTTTCTCCCCTCCACAAAAGATTTGTTTGTAGCTTTAATAGTAACATCTTCTTTATAACACATATACTTTAACTTTTTTTATAAATAAATATTAATTTATACTAATATTTTTTACTTTTCTCTTTCTATTAAAAAATTGTTTATTGGCATATCACAAAGAATTAACCTATTGAATAAAAACTTTAAAATAAACTCAATAACGCTTCTTGTAAGCCCCCCTAATGCAAAAACAATGCGAAATATAGGGATGAGGAGAGAGTATAGAAATAGCGTTTGTCTTCTGCTTCACAAGCATAATGATGATTCCACTCAAGGAGTACTATCATTTACAGATAAAGCCTCCACCATGGCAATGCAAAGAAATGAAATCGACAACAAGGTGAGAGATATCTTTATAAGATGAATTAACTCATACGGGGGTATGCTGTTTTTGCACAAAAAAACGTTAAAATATTGTACTTTATTTATGCCTCAGGTTGAATAATTTTATCACCTTACCCCCTATCAAAACACCTTATGAAAAAATGTATCTCTAGATCACTTCACGGTACAGTTTAAATGATTTTTACATATTTTCCCTATGTTATCATACAATTATAAAATAAATTATATCCTTAACTCTTTCTTTCAATCATTTTTAAATTGTTTTTTGACTCTCTCAAGTATCCTATTAACAATATAGATTTCCTCTTCATATGCATAGAAAATAACGCGGAATTGCTCCGCGTTAACAAAATTATCAAGGTCTATAGATTATTCATGGACCCGACCATACTCATGATTTTATAGCATAGACAACGGTTGTATTAACAGGGCGCGTTTCTGCCTCACCCGTATGGGAAAGAGTTACCTTGTGTGTATGTGCACCAGCAGAAGCTGTTCTCCCTTTCAGGGTCGTATTATAAGTATAATGATTCGGGAGTCTCCCAATATCACCAACGGGCCAGCCTACCCCTTGATACTCAAAATTGTGTGCATGCTCGCCTGCGTTTTCAATGCTTCCAACATGCGTATGCAATTTTATGCTATCTTGTTGTTCATCCGCAAACTTTCTACCACCATCTAAACCCCGACCATTATCAAAGCCGCGTAAAAACATGCCTCTAAAATCAGGAACTTTAAAAGTTTTATTGCTGTCTTTTCCCCATTTATCACCTATTGCATTGAATAACAGCGGATAATCTTCACGCTTATAGGCCTTACCATCACATAAAAGCCAACCATTTGGCACATTTTGCATAGCAAATGTTGCAATGAATCCAGCGGGAAAACTTTCTATCTTTGGTGGTGTAGGATTTAATAAATACCAACCCTCATGCTCTTTTATTAAAACACCATTATTGTATACCATTTCATAAATGCCATCTGTTTGAAATTCTCCACCTTCTAATGGTATAACCCCCACATCAGTGGCTTTATAGATAAGCTTTTCTCCTATATTATTAACAGTTATGGTTGTCGCGCCAATATTTACACCACAAGCTTTAAAACGTATGACGATATCATTGTTGTATTTCTTTATAGGCGAAACTGTCTTTAAAGTAATTAATGTTGTTTTATCATCCACATTTACTGTAAAGCTTGAATTAATAGATCCTCCATTATCTGCAAGATATTCACGTACGCGCTGCATCATCGCCCGTGCACTATCATTAACAGAACTAGGCGGCTGACCTTCTGCCCAATTAATGATACTATCTGAATAAGCATTTTCATCAGCCTTTAGAGACCAATCGTAAATATTAGACATTTTAAATCCCCCATTATTTTCATAGTTTTTCTAACAATTTCTCGTTCTGTGCACTAAAATGTGCGGCCGCTGTTGATTGGTACATCATAACCACTGTACCATCCGTATTTACGCATTTTATCTCTCTTCACTCCTTCCAATTTTATAACCTAAATTCACCAGACGCTTTTCATAACATTAGTATTAATGCTTTCTCTTCTAATGTGTAATGTAACCACCTCATTTGAGGTTACTCAGTATCTTGTTTTGTTGCTTTGCTGTTGTTATATAATTATTTCTCAAATCTTGCATCTTGTTGCAAAATTTATAAATACTGTTCAAAATTTTTCTTATTATGGATTTCATATAACCATTACTGCATGTAATAACTTATCACCCACATAGAAAATTTCTGACTTAAACATTATCTTTTTTTATTTTTTCAATAGTTTAAATCTATCTCGTCGATATTTTATACCATATATTTTAAACAAAGAAATTCTATCTTTTAGCTATCATTTGTATTAAAATTTTAAAATTAGCTTCAAATTTTTTACATGCTTCATTATGTTTTTATTCACATGCAGATACTTTGTTCTATTTTATTCAATTTATTCCTGAAATTGTGTTACAGGATTATCACCAATGTTTTTTTGAACAAGCTTTTGTTCAATCTAAATACATCATAGAGAATATATTCAATATGGCTATTTCCTCACGCTTTCATTGAACTGAAAATGAAATACTTTGAAATACTAAAGAAACACTACACACCTTCACAAAATTTGAAGGTTGTATCCGATCCGGAAAAAATTAAAAAGCATAACCTAGCGCCCTCCCCCAATTTTTATGAACAATATCCTTGTTTTTTAAACGCCCCATAACCAACTTTTCCCCTCCCACACTTAGCACATCTGCCTCTATATATTATTATATGTATATCTTTTTTGCAAGAACAATAAATCATTCTAAACAACATCTTGCAATTATTGGTGTTCTTCTTAATTCATGGCAATATCAAAAAGCATTCTCTAAACTGTTTTTCTAACTCATCTGCTTCATCAATCCAAACAAAAAATACGCTCCATCGATTTAACACTTGCTATACCCTTAACTATCAAAGAAAACACCTTACAAAATCTTGCATAAGTAGCCAGACAATTGGACTATCCATGGCTTGTCTTTTCCAAATAAAATATCCCCTCCACTCATTACCGACTTTATTTTCAGTGTTCTCTGCACCTTGAACTTCTATCTTCCCTTTAAAATACACATCATTTATTAGCTACACCCTTTACCAGCTCTCGATGGGGTTATTTTTACTGTTTTTGAAGTTATTGCTATATTTTCTAATGTCAGAAACATTTTCTTTAGGTAATAAAAAACTCAGAAATTCCAGACTTTTTACATAGATAACGCTAATATATAACCTTACAATACATGAATAAAATGTGATCTATTCTACAAAATATAATACGTATTGATGAATCAACAAAACCAACACTCAAAAAGAAAGATGGAAATATGAGTTTTGGAGATCTTATCGTATGCAGTATATTAGGATTTTTGTTTACAATCTTTTCATTGGGGGGATGCTTAAAATCGTTACAGTAGAATTGAAAAAAGAATAGTTTAGGTGTCCTTTTCTATTCCTTCCAGCATTTACCTCATTATTTAGTATAATTGCACTACTTAAATATGATCTTTTTAACAAGATTTAAAAGATAAGCTGTTTTTATATCCTTCATAAGGTGCATAACGAGTTTTATGATGTGAGTGGGGTAATGCAAAGCGATTATAGAATGCTATGATACTGCAGATAAAGAATTCACTAACGAATTTATTTATGAATCTCTTGTCAACACATTTGTCTATCTTTGGGGTGCACCAATCATCACTGGCTGTATAGCTGCAGCTTTTATATGGCTACCATTTATAATACTGTTAATAATAGTAATATTGGTGGGAATTTGGTTACTCTTCCTCATAATTCCCTACTTATTCAAAAATTGGTTTTCGGCTTTATTAATCATCATTATAATAATTCTTTGTTTGTGTTTATTTTAATTATTACCTATTTTAGTGTTTAAAATTTTTTTTGACGCAAATTTTCTCAATTTTTCTCTTGTTGTATTATAATAATAAGAGCACTTCATTATAATTAGAAAGCTTTTTGTATATAATTAGTGATTTCTTATCTGTAATATTGTTGCACGATATCACATGACACTTGAATAACTTTACCTTGAAAACAAAGAGCTTTATGTCCCAGAAAATGAATTTTCACCTCGTCTTAAGCTAAAACACAGCGCTTTGCACGCATTTCTATTGCAAACTAATTAATGAATTTACGTATACTTTTGTGCTGAGATACATCCTTTTGCTTTCCTCTCTCTTCCAACTATTTAAAATTGTTGATGAAATTTCAAGATAAAAAGCCTTTGTTCATTTTCATCATCATTTTTTAATTCAGCTTACGATTTTCAAAACATTCAAAACAATATTATTTTTAATAATAAAGATTAGGTATTGTTTCACGCTTTTGTTTATCGCATTCTTAATGGGAACATCCCCCTCATGAAGAATATAATGCCCCAAACAAAATATAATGATATTGCATATTACGCACTTTTTTAAGAAATATTGCTCAAAATATACTCCTTTTATTTTACGACAGCGCACGTCAATAATAAAATAGTAAGCCATTATAGATCATCAGCGTTAAGCTTTTGAAGATACAAGCTGGAACCCATTATACATTTTACTGTCCCCCACGTTTTGACAGTCCTCACATCTTAGAATGTTCATTAAATGACATTTGGCTTCCTTTCTTCAAGTGTTTTGCCCCATACGCCCCCACTTATGACGTGCAAGGAAGTGATTTTATATGAAAAGATGTATGATGAGAGAATCTTATGGTATTCTGAGTTATTATTTTAATATGAAAAAAATCTCAATCAGAGCCATAAACTATCTACTTTTTCCCTGATAATCCGTTTTTAACTTTATTCTGGTTTATAAAAGCTTCAATATCATAGTTTATCACTTCATAATATCTATTTACACTCTTAAAAACACACCAAAATCGTTTAAAATATATTTTTATGATTGACAATATAGATATTTAAGCCAACCATATTCGTATTAACAAAAATACTTCAAGTGGGAGGAGGCATGCAAATATTAGAATAGATATTGTATCAATTTTCAAAATAACTTTGCTTGAGCTGTATTGGATTTTCTTTGCTACAAAGCAATATTATTCCTATTCACCCGAATGCTCGTGATTGATAATTTGAATACATCTCCATTAACATCGTAACTCCATTAACATCGCAACCTATTTTTGAACTCTGTGTCTATAAGGAAAAAGTTTGTGCAGAAAAATACTCCATCAATCAGTTGTAGCCCCTTTCCCGCTTCACGCAAAATTTATCAACAGAGCCTTCTCTTTTCTGATGTGCGCGTACCATTGCGTGAAATTTCACTGACTGATGGCAGTGGTGAAAAACCTTTAAACGTCTACGATACTTCTGGCCCCTACACAGATAAAGATATGATCATTGATATTACAAAAGGCTTGCCGACAATTAGCTTGCCTTGGCTCTCTAAGCGGGATGATACTGAAACTTATCCTGCACGATTAGTTAAACCTGAAGATAATGGATTGACTTCTGATAAAAACCTTACACCAGCCTTTAAACAAAAACGTCCTATTTTACGAGCAAAAAATGGCAAAGCAATTACACAAATGGCTTACGCACGCGCAGGCATTATTACCGAAGAAATGGAATATGTGGCTATACGAGAAAATGAAGGATTAGCAGTAAAAGAACGGCAGAATGTACCATCAAATGAAACATTTTCTGGATCAATACCAGAAATTTATACTGCCGAATTTGTTCGCAATGAAATTGCTTGTGGACGCGCCATTATTCCACAAAACATTAATCATCCAGAGTGCGAACCCATGATTATTGGGCGTAATTTCCGTGTTAAAATTAATGCCAATATTGGTAATTCAGCAGTAACGTCATCTATGGAAGAAGAAGTTGATAAAATGGTTTGGGCCATTCGCTGGGGAGCAGATACAGTTATGGATCTCTCTACAGGACGAAATATTCACAATATTCGTGAATGGATTATCCGAAATTCTCCTGTGCCCATCGGAACAGTCCCTCTTTATCAAGCACTCGAAAAAGTACAGGGTATTGCCGAAAACTTAACATGGGATATTTTCCGTGATACCCTTATTGAGCAAGCAGAGCAAGGTGTTGATTATTTTACCATTCATGCAGGATTAAGATTACCATTTATTCCTATGACCATTGATCGTGTAACAGGTATTGTTTCACGAGGCGGTTCTATTATGGCAAAATGGTGTCTCCATCATCACAAAGAAAGCTTTCTCTATGAACATTTTGATGAAATTTGTGATGTTGCAAAAACATATGATATCTCTCTTTCATTGGGGGATGGATTGCGCCCTGGCTCTATTGCCGATGCCAATGATGAAGCCCAATTTGCAGAGCTTAAAACTTTGGGAGAATTGACAAAAATTGCTTGGAAAAAAGATGTACAGGTTATGATTGAAGGTCCTGGGCATGTCCCAATGCACAAAATTAAAGAAAATATGGAGCAACAATTAGATCTTTGTCATGAGGCGCCTTTTTATACTTTGGGACCTCTTACAACGGACATTGCTCCTGGTTATGACCATATTACATCAGCAATTGGTGCCGCTATGATTGGATGGTTTGGAACTGCTATGTTGTGTTATGTAACACCTAAAGAACACCTAGGACTCCCCGATAGGAATGATGTAAAAACTGGTGTGATCACTTATAAAATTGCTGCTCATGCCGCTGACCTTGCTAAAGGTTTGCCTAGAGCACAATTGCGCGACAATGCTCTTTCGCGTGCACGATTTGATTTTAGATGGCACGATCAATTTAACCTTTCTCTTGATCCAGAAACAGCCTGTGCCTTTCATGATGAGACAATGCCTAAAGAAGCCCATAAATTAGTGCATTTTTGTTCCATGTGTGGACCAAAATTCTGTTCTATGCGTATTTCCCATGATATTCGTGAGGCAGCTGCAATAAGAAAAACAAAAGGGGAAGGTATGATCGCCATGGCCGAAAAATATCAGAAAAATGGTGACCTTTATATGGAAACTGTTCCTCCTCAAAAAAAGAAAGTAAACAGTTGAAGAACATTCTTATCAAAGGTGCAGGTGTAGGCGGCTTAACAGTTGCCTTTATGTTACAGCAAAAAGGTGCTTCTGTTACTGTATCGGCCCCCCCTCATTCACCTATAGGAAGTGCTAGTTGGTATGCAGGAGGAATGCTTGCACCTTACTGTGAAAGGGAAAGTGCAGAACAAATTGTTGAAGATCTTGGTGTACAAGCTATACAATGGTGGCGTAAAACGCTCCCCAACCTTGTCATACAAAAAGGCACTTTAGTGGTTGCACCTACACGAGATAGAGGAGAGCTTGAACGATTTTCTGTGCGTACGCATAATCACAAAACCGTAGATAATACAGAAATAGCTCATCTTGAACCAGATCTTGCGGAACGTTTTAACTGTGCACTCTTTTATGAAAATGAAGCCCATATTGATCCTCGCAAAGCACTTATGGCTTTAAAAGAAAAGCTTCTCAACAATGGAGCCTGTTTTGTTGATGTAGAAATAGCTGAAAAAAAATTTGATATTGTTATTGATGCGACAGGAATAGCACGTTTAGGAAAAGATAAAAATATACGGGGCGTACGTGGTGAAATGCTTCTCGTGCGCTGCACCGATATTAAAATTTCGCGTCCAATTCGTCTTCTTCACCCACGTTTTCCTCTCTACATTGTACCTCGACAAGATAATATTTTTATGATTGGTGCAACGATGATTGAAAGTGACTTTGATGGTGCAATCTCTGTAAGATCAATGATGGAACTGCTCAACGCGGCTTATACTTTACATCCTGCTTTTGCTGAAGCAGAAATTATTGAATCTGGCGTTGGTGTTCGTCCATGTTATCCTAATAACTTCCCTTCTGTGTATAAAGATGGTAACTTTATTTCTATTAATGGATTTTATAGACATGGTTTTCTGTTGTCTCCAGAAATGGCAAAACGAGCAATGGAATTGGCATTGGAATAAAACATGCAAATATTTGTTAATGGTGAAACAGTCCAAACAGAAGTTATGACTCTCGGTCTCTTGCTTGAAGAATTGGGGTATGAAGGAAATTGGCTTGCAACTGCTGTTAACGCTGAAGTTGTTCCCCTAGATGCACGAAGCCAATTTGTCTTGCATGAAGGAGATAAAATTGAAATTTTAAGCCCAATGCAAGGAGGCTAAAATTATGCTGAATCTTTATGGACGACAATTCTCTTCCCGTCTTCTATTAGGTACAGCGCAATATCCTTCACCAGCAATCCTTCGTGATGCTATTCATAAATCGAATACGGAAATTGTAACTGTTTCCTTGCGCCGTGAAACTGCAGGTGGAAAACAAGGTGGACAATTTTGGAAATTTCTTCAAGAACTTGGGGTAACAGTGCTTCCTAATACTGCTGGTTGTTATACTGTTAAAGAGGCCGTAACCACAGCCCAATTAGCAAGAGATCTTTTTAAAACGGCTTGGATTAAACTCGAAATTATCGGTAATTCAGATACCTTACAGCCAAATATTTTTTCCTTAATCGAAGCTGCTCAAATTTTAAACAATGAAGGTTTCAAAATTTTTGCCTATACAACGGATGATCTCATTGTTGCTGAAAAACTTTTTGACATTGGTTGCCGTGTTATTATGCCTTGGTGTGCTCCTATTGGTTCTGCCAAAGGACCTCATAATACTGATGGATTGCGTTCTATCCGTGCTTACCTTCCTGATGCTACTCTTGTTATTGATGCCGGCATTGGACGCCCATCACATGCCGCCATTGCGATGGAACTCGGTTATGATGCAGTACTGCTTAATACCGCAGTTGCTAAAGCAGGTGATCCTGTCTTAATGGCTGAAGCATTTTCTAAAGCTGTTCAAGCAGGACGTATGGGATATAAAGCTGGCATGATCGAAGCACGCAGTGTAGCAGTCCCTTCAACGCCAATCATTGGAAAAGCAGTATTTTCATGAAACTGGATCCATTTTACCTCATCGTTGATAACGCTGATTGGATTGAACGTTTGCTTCCTCTTGGTATCAAGCTCGTACAATTGCGTATGAAACATGAAAATCAACAAATAATCCGTCAACATATCAAGCGTGCAAAAAACATATGCAATAAATTGGGAGCACAATTAATTATTAATGATCATTGGGAAATAGCAATTGATGAAAAGTGCAATTTTATTCATCTGGGACAAGAAGACCTGAGCAATGCTGATCTTCACGCAATTCGTAAAAGTGATATAAAAGTTGGTCTTAGTACACATGATGAACATGAATTGGATACCGCACTCTCTGCTAATCCTGAGTATATTGCACTTGGTCCTATTTATCCGACAATCTTAAAAAAAATGAAATGGATGCCGCAAGGATTAGAGAAAATCAAACAATGGAGAAAGCGGATTGGTGCTTTACCTTTGGTGGGTATTGGTGGTTTAACACCAGAACGCGCAGTTGGTGTTTTAAAAGCAGGAGCAAATAGTGCTGCTGTTGTGACTGATATTATCCTCCATAAAAAACCTGAAGAGCGTGTACAGCAGTGGATAAAAGTGACACAAACATGGCGTTGATACCTTCCATTCTTATTGTTGCGGGCACTGATCCAACAGGAGGTGCTGGTATTGTTCGTGATATAGAAACCTCTGCGCATTTTCAAATAAAAGCAAATTTAGCAATTACTTGTGTTAACGTACAAGATGATAATCGCGTTGTCGAAATCATTCCAATGCGTGGAGACCTCGTCGCTGCGCAAATGCGTGCTGCCCTAGAAGCAAATCCAATAAGCGCAATAAAAATCGGTATGACGGGGACAAAAGCAATTATAGCAGCAATCTGTAACGTACTCAAAGACTATCCCCATGTTCCAGTTATTTTTGACCCTGTACTTGTCGCTTCATCAGGAGGAAAACTAATAACGGAAACAATCATCGACACTATGATCGATAAACTGCTTCCTCATGTTGATCTTTTAACACCGAATAGAGAAGAACTCGCTCTTCTTAGCCAAAGTCCATTGGCATCTCATGATAAGCAAGCAATACAACAAGCAAAAAAACTTTTGTCATTGGGAGCTCGCTCTATTTTAGTAAAAGGGGGACATGCGGAGGGGCCTCTTGCAATTGATAGCTTCATTGACAAAACTGAAGTCATAAATATCTCTACTCCACGTTTAAAAGGAACAATGCGAGGAACAGGTTGCATTCTCTCAAGCGCTATTGCAGCGCATTTAGCATTAAATGAACCTCTCATTTCAGCGGTAAAAAAAGCAAAAGAATATATCCACACATTGCTTTTAACCCATTGTAAAAATAGTTTATAACGTCTTAGTATTTTTCTAAAATCAAATTAATATTTATATATTTCAATTAATATATTTATTTTTAATAAAAATTATTTAAAAAATATAATAATAAAAAAATTTATACTTTATTTTATAAATAAAATACTACAAAAGTAACTTTAATTAAGTATTAAATATATAATACAATGATAACAAATATTATAACACCACTTGCATTCAGTAAAAAAATCTTTTATTATGAATGAGTTTAGTCTGTTTAAAAAGTTGAAATAGCGCAATTTAAATAAATTGTACATTTAAAGATGTATATAATCGCGAACACTCGCATTTTACGATTTGCCTTTTTTGTGAAAAGAGAGAATCCTATCAGCGTTCTTATACATTAATGGCTAGCGAATACATTTAATAAAACTTGAAGGATAATTTTGTTTGATCTATAATCGCTAGATCATTAGAAAAAGTAAAATGTTAAATCAAACGCCGTGCTCAATTTCCTATGAAGAACTCTTAAACTTTTATAAAGAAAGTGGTGCGGATGCCGTTCTGACGGATTTCCCTATTGATCGTTTTAAGCAGTCTGCTTGTTCAGAGAGAAAATTAATATCTGTCGTGAACATTTCTCATAATCAACAAGCATCTCCCAAAACATCTCCAACCGTAAAATTAGATCATCATCAGCTGCATAACTCTAGGACTATACAAAATGAATCCACAGCTATAGAGAGTGCAAAAAGTGCCAAGACACTTGATGAATTAAAATCTGCTCTCCTTGCATTTAATGGCTGTTCATTAAAATTGACAGCAAAAAATACCTGTTTTTCAGATGGAACAGCAGGAAGCCCCCTGATGCTTATAGGCGAAGCACCAGGACGAGACGAGGATATACAAGGAATTCCTTTTGTGGGAAAAGCCGGGATGTTGCTTAATAAAATCCTCGCATCAATTGGCTTAACAAGAAATAATGTTTACATTGCCAACACTATTCCTTGGCGTCCACCAGGAAATCGTACACCAACACCAAGAGAAGTTGCCTTGTGCCGCCCTTTTATTGAACGGCACATTTATTTAGCGCGTCCTCGTGTTCTTATAGCACTGGGAGGTGTTGCTGCACAGTTTCTTACTGGATCTCAAAATGGAATTATCCGAACAAGAGGGAAATGGCATATCTATGAAAGCGAGGATAATATAAAAATACCTGTTATGCCAACTTTCCACCCAGCCTACCTTCTTAGAACCCCTAGTCAAAAGAAGCTTACATGGATAGACTTCTTAGAAGTAAAAAATCGCCTCGACAGCCTTTTGTAATTCTTTAATCCTATCTTGCTTCTAAAATTAACACACCCTTCTTTAACTCTTAAAATACAAATGGGAAAAAACTATGAAACAGCCAATAACATCTATTTATCGTTTGGAAGACTACCAACCAACCCCTTACGTTATCCCTAAAGCACAACTTTCTTTCCAATTGGCACCGACAAAAACCTATGTTACAGCCATATTGTCTATTGAATCCCGTCACGATACAAAAGAATTAACACCTCTTGTTCTTTCTGGTGATGATCTTACTTTAATTTCCGTTTCTATTAATGATGAGATATTAGCCCCAAACACTTATAAAGTGACGCCTTCACGTTTAGAAATTACAACGCCACCAACGGCTCCTTTTACATTGAAATTGGTTACAGAACTGAATCCTGAAAGCAACCGCCAACTTATGGGGCTTTACCTTTCAAATGGTGTTTATTGCTCACAATGCGAATCGGAAGGTTTTCGTCGTATTACTTATTTTTACGACCGCCCAGATGTTCTTTCTACCTATAGAGTGAAAATTGAAGCAGATTCCCAAACAATCCCAATCTTGCTTTCCAATGGTAATCTGGTGGAAACAGGAACTTTAGAGAATAATCGCCATTTTGCCATTTGGGAAGATCCTTATCCCAAACCATCTTATCTCTTTGCTTTAGTAGGTGGAGATCTTGATAAGTTAGAAGACCATTTTACAACTGTATCTGGACGACGTATCGAGCTTGGTATCTATGTAGAAAAAGGAAAAACCGAACGCGCAACCTATGCAATGGATGCTCTTAAACGTTCCATGCGTTGGGATGAACAATGTTTCGGACGCGAATATGATCTTGATATTTTCAATATTGTTGCTGTGTCCGACTTTAACATGGGAGCAATGGAAAACAAAGGCCTTAACGTTTTTAATGATAAATATGTTCTTGTCGATCCTGAAACAGCAACCGATCAGGATTATAGAAATGTTGAACGTGTCATTGCACATGAATATTTCCATAATTGGAGCGGTAATCGTGTTACCTGTCGCGATTGGTTTCAACTCTGTTTAAAAGAAGGATTCACTGTTTATCGTGATCAGGAATTTTCATCAGATCAAAATGTACGCAGCCTACAGAGAATTGAAAATGTAAAAGCATTAAAAGCAACGCAATTTGCAGAAGACGCAGGACCTCTTGCGCATCCTGTACGTCCTCGTCAATATAGCCAAATTAATAATTTTTACACCACAACTGTTTATGAAAAAGGTGCTGAAGTTGTTCGCATGATACGAACTATTTTAGGTCCTACTCTGTTTCGTAAAGGCACTGATCTTTATTTTCAACGTCATGATGGACAAGCTTGTACAATTGAAGATTTTATTACCTGTTTTGCTGAAGTGTCTGGTCAAGACTTCTCCCAATTCATGCTATGGTATGAACAGGCAGGAACACCCAATGTAGAAATCGATAGTCATTATAGCGATGGTGTTTTAACAATTCATGCAAAGCAACATATTCCCGCAACCCCACAACAAAATACAAAAAAGCCCATGCTTATCCCTATCGTATTTGGCTTGTTAGGACCTAACGGAGAAAACCTCACCTATGAAGCAGATACAGATATTCAATCAGATGTTATGCTTTTATCCAAGGAAAGCCAAACGTTTACATTAAAGGGACTGCGTGAAAAACCCGTTTTATCACTGCTGCGGGACTTTTCAGCACCAATCATTCTACACACTCCATTCAATGAAAGAGAACTTATTTTTCTTGCACAACATGATGACAATCACATCAATCGCTGGCAATCTCTTAATCATTTAATGACGCAAGCTTTGATTCAAAGCATTCAAGATAAAACACAAGAAAAAGCAACACTCTCTTCTGCTTTGCTAAAGCTGATTGAAACGATCATAACAGATGAAACCTTAGAGCCTGAATTTCGTGCCTTCTGTTTAAATTTACCTAGTGAAGTTGAGCTTGCTCATACAATCGGTAAAAATATTGACCCAGATCGTATTCATTATATCCGCAATCAGTTTTTAGCTTCACTTGCACAAACTCATCAAGAGCTCTTAACAAAATTCTATGGACAAATGCAAACCCAAGAGCCCTATTCACCAAACACTGCACAAGCTGGAAAACGAGCATTAAAGAATATCATACTGGATTACCTTTCCATTGCTGAAGCCAATCCAAATCGAGCTGCTATACAATATGCAACAGCTGATAATATGACTGACCGTATGGCTAGTATCGCTGTTCTCGTGAAGCGTTTTAATGAAAGTGAGCAGGCACAAAATGCCTTAAATGATTTTGAAAACCGCTATCGGCATGACCCTTTGGTCATGGATAAATGGTTTTCTATTCAAGCAATGGTTGCTGGCACATCAACACTCGAGAATGTTCAAAAGCTCATGCAACATCCGCTTTTTTCACAAGATAATCCTAATCGTGTACGTTCCCTAATCGGTGTTTTTGCCTCTAACAATCTCACGGGCTTTAATAGGATGGATGGAGCGTCTTATCATTTTCTTTGCCAAGTCATTTTGGAAATTGACAAAAAAAATCCACAGCTTGCTTCACGATTATTAACAATGATGCGCTCTTGGCGACAATTAGAACCTATTCGACAACAAAAACTTGAAACTGAATTAAAAATGATTGCTGTTGCGCCAAAATTATCAAGCGATGTTGCTGATATCATTAATCGTCTGCTCACTTAAAACAAAAAATTATTTTAAATCAATATGCTATAATATTTTTTAAAATAAATTCTATAAACTATTCGATCATCATTAAACCTATAAACAGGTAATCTAAGCCTGTTTATAGGTCACGTTTAAAGTACTTTTTTCTTTTCATATTCCAAAATTATAAAAGTAAAATTATTTTTTTAAAAAAAAGACTGGACAGAAGACTCCTGTTTTGATTCATTGCACTCGATGGGGTTACTATGAATATCGAAGCAGTTTTTAAATCACATTATTCCAGAATTAAAGGAACGCGAGATGGCTAAATTGGACGCATATAATGCGCCAAGGGAGGTGTATGCTGATTCAAAATCAAGCGCTCAAAGTCGCAAGGAGCGGACAGAGCGTACCAATCTGTTTTCTGGTCCTGCCTATCAAAAACTTCTTTTTATTGAACCTTGGCTGCGACGTTCACTCCCATTTGTAATTCTTGCATTTCTTGTTACGCTAGCAGCGATCCGTTTCCTATCAATCTATGATTGGCGCAACACAATTGATAAAAACACGCATTCTACCATCACTCTCTTAGCTTCTCATATTACCAATACGATTGACCGTGACTTACTTGCAGCCACTCGACAAGGAAAAACTGCTGTTCTTTCTCATAATCATTTACAAAATATCCTGACTAATTTTCGTAACAAAGGTCTTATAAAAACCAGCGCTGTTATTGCTATTGTCGATCAAAAAGGCAATGTCCTAGCTTCATCAAGTTCCGAGATTGTCTTAGGAAAACCCTTACAGGATTTTACCTCTGAAAGCATTGCTTTACAAGCTCTAGGAAAACATGCTGGAATCATGAAAATTACAATAGGAAAAGATATTCCTGCTCTCGCTTCCTTTCAGCAAACAGAAAATGGACAATATGGGGTATTCATCAGTGAAAAAATGCAACATATTTACATGGAATGGCGGAAAGCTCTCTCGTTAAATATAACCATGTTTATTGGAACTAGTGGCGTTATCCTCGCTCTTCTTTATGCTTATTACAACCAAATTGTACGAGCACGCAAAACAGATCTTGTTTCAGAAAAAATTCAAAACCGTATTGATATGGCAATGATGCGTGGACGCTGTGGACTATGGGATTGGAATATGGCAAGTGGACGTGTCTACTGGTCACGAGCAATGTACGAAATGCTCGGCTATGTCCCTCAAGATGCACTGCTCTCAATTTCCCAAATTAGCGCCATTATCAATCCAAATGATGCGAATTTTTTTGATCTTGCTCAGGAATTAATGAGCGGTAAAAAGAAGCATATCGATATTAACGTTCCTATGCGTCATGCTGATGGTCATTATGTATGGATGCGCATTCGTGCCGAAGTTACTGAAGAAGAAGAACCCCATTTGGTTGGTATTTCCTTCGATATTAGTGAACAGCAACAATTGGCTGAACAAACAGCGCAAGCCGACCTTCGTATCCGTGATGCGATTGAAAACATTTCAGAATCTTTCGTTTTGTGGGATGCTGAAGGACGTTTAGTCATGTCCAACAGCAAATTTTGCGAATATGCCGCTATTCCTAAACAAATTCTCCAATCAGGTATCCAACGTGCAACGGTCGAAGCCATGGCACGCCCTGCACTCAGTGAATATCCCCTTAAAGATGATGGTACTGGTAACTTAACCAGTATTCGCCAAACGGCAGATGGTTGTTGGCTCAAAATTAACGAACGACGAACCCAAGATGGAGGATTGGTTTGTATTGGTACTGACATTTCTGAGCTTAAACAACAACAGGAAAAATTTGAAGACAGTGAAAGGCGTCTTTTTTCTTTCATTCAAGAACTCAAGCGCGCGCGAGGGAGTGCTCAACAACGCGCAACAGAAGTTGAAAAACTTAATAAAAGTTTGAAAGCAGAAAAAGAACGCGCCGAAAGTGCTAATAAGGCTAAATCAGAATTTTTAGCCAATATGTCTCATGAATTGCGCACGCCTCTGAATGCTATTCTTGGTTTTTCAGATATCATGTTGCAATCGACTTTTGGTCCTCTTGGTTCACAACGCTATAAGGAATATATGCATGATATTTACAATTCAGGAACCCATCTTCTAACCCTTATCAATGACATCCTTGATATGTCAAAAATCGAAGCAGGAAGATTTACGCTTGATTGTAAAAATACCGATCTTGAGCCCATCATTAGTGAAGCAGTACGAACACTAACACCTCAAGCTCAAGAAAAAAATATTGTTGTTACAACAAACATTACCCCAGAACTTCATGCTGAAGTTGATGGTCGTGCAATGAAACAGATTTTCCTTAATCTCATCTCTAATGCCGTTAAATTTACGCCTTCTGGCGGAAATATTGATGTCTGCGCTTTCAAGAAAAAAAATAACCTTATTTTTAAAATTACAGATACAGGCGTTGGTATTCCCCAATCAGCAATTAAAAAACTTGGGCAACCTTTTGAACAAGTCGAAAATCAGCTCACTAAATCTCATACGGGCTCAGGTCTTGGATTAGCCATTTCACGCTCCTTGCTAGAACTCCACAAAGGAAAACTTGAAATTACTTCAAAAGAAATGAAAGGAACAACTGTAACGATTATAATGCCCATCACACAAAGTTAAATTTTTCCATTTTGTTCCCGTTGTAGTAAAATCTGTTTCCGTTTTTCCCCCCAACGATACCCTGAAATAAAACCATTTTTACGCACAACACGATGACACGGAATGATAATAGCCAATTCGTTACGTGCACAGGCATGAGCAACGGCACGAAAAGCTTTCGGCATACCAATACGGCATGCTAAGATCTCATATGAAATTGTTTCACCACATGGTATATCACATAATACTGCCCATACTTGTCGTTGAAAAACTGTACCATTTATATCTAAGGGAAAATTATATTTTTTTACCAGCTTAGGTGTTTCTATCATGGCTATAATATGGGCAACTTCTCTCTTAAATGTATTGTCACCTACAACTTGTTGTGCATCACCAAAGCGTATCGTAAACTCCTGTAATAATTGCTCTATAGTGTCTCCTAACGCTATATGACAAATCCCTTTTTGAGACCTAGCCACCAAAAGCTTTCCTATTGATACATCTTTCAGACAGAATACTCTCGTTTGGGAAATATTCAGCATTTTAGTCTTCTTTATATTTTAAAAAGTTTTGAACATCATCCATAAAGTAAAGGGAGAGTATTCACTATCTTTTAAAAACAAACAAAATCATTCTGAAATTATATCCTTAGCCATTGTATTAAAATACACTCTCACCCTTTTATGAAATGGAAAGATACATAGATTGACTGTCTTCCTACCCTAAAACGGAAACTTCGACCAGAACCGGATCTATCAACAATCTTGCTTTTTATATAACAGATTCCAACTGAACCCATTTGATATGGTTTATTTCATAAGCTCTCTACAGACAAATCCTGCTCTGAATTCTATCATACACTCTAACAAAAACACCTTAATGTGGTAAATTTTCATACCTTATATCACAACTCTAAACGGCAGTATTTTACGGAACAACACGATAAGCTTCCCATTTTATTTTACGAAATCCCATCGAACCATAAATAATGGCTTATGTTTTACAAGCAACAGAAAAAGCGCGTGCTCTCTTAAGCAAAAAACGTCATAAAACACAAAGAAAGTATGCCGGCAATGGATTGGAAAGATGTTCCGGCTTTTTATGCTCCACAGTATGCTTGAATATTCTAATTTGTTGGAGCACTGTTATTATTTTTTATCAAAGGTCATACTTTTGATAAACTGACGAGATGACTCAACTCAAAAAAGAAATTTATCTTCAATTTTATGAAAAAAAGCATGGAAAAGGTATTTTAATGCTTACTTTCTTTGTCACTTAACTTATAAAATGACGGTAGCCTCAGAACTAAAATATTTTGCCCACAACAATCGCACACAGATATTTGTCATAGGAAAAAGTCATGCCCAAACGCACAGATATAAAATCTATTCTTATCATCGGAGCAGGACCTATTATCATTGGTCAGGCATGTGAATTTGATTATTCAGGCACTCAAGCCTGTAAAGCATTAAAAGAAGAAGGTTACCGAATTATTTTGGTAAATTCTAATCCTGCCACGATTATGACAGATCCAGATCTAGCTGATGCAACTTATATAGAGCCCATTACTCCTGAAATAGTTGCCAAAATTATTGCTCACGAGCGTCCCGATGCCCTTTTGCCCACTATGGGAGGACAAACAGCCCTCAATACTGCTTTATCATTAAAGCGTATGGGTATTTTAGACCGCTACCATGTTGAAATGATAGGAGCCAATGCTGATGCTATTGATAAAGCTGAAGATCGTGCTTTATTCCGCCAAGCGATGGCAAAAATCGGTTTGGAAACGCCACGCTCTATGTTAGCCAATGCAACAGAACTGAAAGAAGAAAATCGCCAACAACACGCAAAAACGTGTGCTGAACTTAAAGCAAAGCTTTCTGGTGCTGCGCTTGACAAAGCACTCGAAGAACTTGAGCGCAACTGGCGACATACCGAAGCTGATCGCAAACAACATTATATCGCTCATGCAACAGCAAAAGCAGTTCAAGCTCTTGATGTTGTTGGGCTTCCAGCTATTATTCGTCCTTCATTCACCCTTGGTGGAACTGGTGGTGGAATCGCTTATAACCGCTCTGAATTCTATGAAATTATTGAACGTGGGCTTGAAGCTTCACCAACAACAGAAGTATTAATTGAAGAAAGTGTTTTAGGGTGGAAAGAATATGAGATGGAAGTTGTTCGTGATAAGAACGACAACTGTATCATCGTTTGTTCTATTGAAAACATTGATCCAATGGGGATTCATACCGGTGATTCGATCACTGTAGCACCTGCTCTCACCTTAACCGATAAAGAATATCAATGTATGCGTAATGCTTCGATTGCTGTTTTGCGCGAAATTGGTGTTGAAACGGGGGGATCCAATGTACAGTTTGCTGTCAATCCTGAAAATGGGCGCCTCATTGTTATTGAAATGAATCCGCGTGTTTCTCGCTCTTCAGCGCTTGCCTCAAAAGCAACGGGGTTTCCCATTGCCAAAGTAGCGGCTAAACTGGCTGTTGGTTATACACTTGATGAATTAAAAAATGATATCACGGGTGGTGCAACACCAGCATCATTTGAACCTTCTATTGACTATATTGTGACAAAAATTCCTCGTTTTGCGTTCGAAAAATTTCCCGGTTCATCACCTGTCCTCACAACTGCGATGAAATCTGTAGGAGAAGTCATGGCAATTGGACGCACTTTTCAAGAATCGTTACAAAAAGCACTCCGTGGACTTGAAACAGGGCTTACGGGTCTTGATGAAATTGTGATTCCAGAGCATGCTGAAGGTGATGAAAAAAGTTCTATACGCTCAGCCATTGCCATACCAAGCCCTGATCGTCTACGCTATATTGCTCAAGCCATGCGCACAGGCTTACCCTTAAATGAGATTCACCAAATTAGCAAAATTGATCCGTGGTTTTTAGAACAAATAGCCTCCATCATTGAAATGGAGCAGCGTATCCGCATTCATGGATTACCCCAAGATGCAGATAATTTACGTATGTTAAAAGCTATGGGCTTTTCAGATGCGCGATTAGCCTCCCTTACAGGGAAAGAACCCGATTATATCGCAGCTTTACGTAAATCACTGAATGTTAAACACGTCTTCAAACGGATTGATACTTGTGCCGCTGAATTTTCTTCTCCTACAGCCTATATGTATTCAACATATGAAGTTCCCTTTGCAGGTGTAGAGCACTCGGAAGCACACGTTTCTGAACGCAAAAAAATTGCTATTTTAGGCGGTGGACCAAACCGCATTGGGCAAGGTATTGAATTTGATTACTGTTGCTGCCACGCTGCTTTTGCACTGCGTGATGCAGGATTTGAAGCGATTATGATTAACTGTAATCCTGAAACAGTTTCAACCGACTATGATACCTCTGATCGCCTTTACTTTGAATCTTTAACAACAGAAGACGTTATCGCTATTTTAGAAGCAGAACAGGAAAAAGGAGATTTGGTTGGAGTCATCGTCCAATTTGGCGGACAAACACCCTTAAAATTGGCAAGCGCTCTAGAAAAACACAATATCCCCATCCTAGGTACTTCACCTGACGCTATCGACTTAGCAGAAGATAGAGACCGCTTTCAAAAACTTTTATTTAAACTTAATTTAACACAACCTCAAAATGGTATTGCCCACTCCATTGAACAAGCACGTCTCATTGCCCACGAACTAGGCTTCCCTTTGGTTGTACGTCCCTCTTATGTTTTAGGAGGACGTGCTATGCAAATTATTCGTGATGAACGTAGCTTACAAAATTATTTACTTGAGAGTGTCCCTGAATTAATTTCAGAAGATATCAAAGTCCGTTATCCTAACGACACAACAGGACAAATCAATATATTGCTTGGTAAAAATCCGCTTCTCTTTGATACCTATTTAACAGAAGCAATTGAAGTAGATGTTGATTGTCTATGTGATGGTAACGAAACACTGATCGTTGGTATTATGGAACATATTGAAGAAGCTGGTATCCACTCTGGTGATTCAGCATGTTCTCTACCAGTCCATACGCTCTCAAATAAAATAGTTACTGAATTAGAGCGCCAAACCAAAGCATTAGCACAAGCACTTCATGTTCGCGGCTTAATGAATGTACAATATGCTATAAAAGATGACACCATTTATGTCTTAGAAGTCAATCCCCGTGCTTCACGTACTGTCCCATTTGTTGCAAAAACGATTGGTCGCCCTATTGCTAAAATGGCTGCACGTATTATGGCAGGAGAAACGCTTCATGATGCTCTTCAAGCTTATGGTGGATTACCTTCTTTGCAAAAAAAACAACATATTGCCGTCAAGGAAGCAGTATTTCCTTTTGCTCGTTTTTCAGGTGTTGATACACTTCTTGGTCCAGAAATGCGCTCAACCGGTGAAGTTATGGGACTTGACTATGAATTTTCGCTTGCTTTTGCTAAAGCCCAACTTGGAGCTGGTGTAAAACTCCCTAAAGAGGGAACTTTGTTCGTTTCTGTAAGAGATGAAGATAAAAAACGCATCTTAAATCCTGTAAAACGTTTAACTGAGCTTGGCTTTTCTGTTGTCGCCACAAGTGGAACACAAAAATTTCTCACCGAACACCACGTTGAAGCAAAAAAAATTAACAAAGTTCTAGAGGGACACCCCCATATTGAAGACGCTATTCGTAATCGCAAAATTCAATTGATTTTTAATACAACTAGCACGGCCAGTGCCATCTCAGACTCAAAATCATTACGTTATGCAGCCCTCATGCAAAATGTTCCCTATTATACAACAATAGCTGGAGCCGAAGCCGTTGTAGAAGCGATCAAAGCACTCAAAAAAAGGCGCCTTGAAGTACGTTCACTACAAAGTTATTTCAGTTGAATTTTTCTACTTAACAAAATGTACACTGTTTTCTTATTTTTTCTTTATATAAAAATTGATTAAGACTTGCTTTTTGTTCCAAAAACTTTTATAGAGGTTTCATCGAATTTTCGGTTACGTGACTTTCTTTCCTGTGCAATCTGCACTTTCGACGAAACTTCTCCCACCTAATTTCGATCTACAACCGTATTGAAGAAATGAAAGCTTCAGTACTCAATATAATTATATATTCTAAGGAGTTTCCTATGTCTACAGGAACAGTTAAGTGGTTTAATACAACAAAAGGTTTCGGATTCATTCAACCTAGTGATGGTAGTGCAGATGTATTTGTACACATTTCTGCTGTCGAGCGTTCTGGTCTAAACAGTCTTAATGAAGGGCAAAAAATTTCTTATGATGTTCTTCAAGATCGTCGTTCAGGAAAATTTGCCGCTGGTAACCTTGCAGCCCTTTAAAGTTTAAATTCTGCAATATTTTATTTAAAAATCTTCGTCTGTAATGACGAAGATTTTTTTTATTTTGTATAAAGCATCATTTTACCTTGTTAACATAAAAGACTGCTTATCTCCTTTGCACAATTTATCCCCCCCTTATACTTCCTCAAAACTTTCATAAAATCTACAAAGAGATTATCTTGTGAAATCTCAAAAAAGAAGAATATAAAGCCCGTGTAAGAGTATTTTAGAAGTTTTTTATTGCATACAATATAATCTCTTATAGAATATCCTTAAAGCAATAACCATTTGTTGATATAATATAAGGATTTAAAATTATGGCTTTTATTGCCGACAAACTGTCTCTTATCAAACCTTCTGCAACAATAGCTGCTTCTCAAAAGGCCCGCCATTTAAAAGCATTAGGGCGCAATGTTATTGCTTTAAGTGCTGGAGAGCCAGACTTTGATACCCCAGACAACATCAAAAACGCGGCTATTGAAGCTATTCGAAGAGGAGAAACAAAATACCCTCCCATATCTGGAATTCCAGAATTGCGCCAAGCAATTTCTGCAAAGTTTAAAAGAGAAAATAACCTTCTTTACCAACCAGAACAAATTATTGTTGGTACCGGTGGAAAACAAATTCTCTTTAATGCATTCATGGCAACTTTGAATAAAGGAGATGAGGTCATCATTCCATCCCCTTATTGGGTTAGTTATCCAGAAATGGTCGCACTCAACGATGGTACGCCTGTCTTTTTAGAAACAAAAGCCGAATTTTCTTATAAACTCCAACCCCAAGAGCTAGAAGCTGCCATTACCCCCAAAACCAAATGGTTCATCTTTAACTCTCCTTCAAATCCATCAGGTGCTGCTTATACACATAATGAATTGAAAAAACTCACAGATGTTTTAGTAAAATATCCTCATGTTTATATCCTTTCCGATGATATATATGAACATCTCACATATGAGGGTTTTACCTTTGTTACTCCAGCTCAAGTAGAACCAGCGCTTTATGAGCGTACACTCACAATGAATGGTGTTTCTAAAGCCTATGCGATGACGGGATGGAGAATCGGCTATGCAGGCGGACCACAAGAATTAATTAAAGCCATGGATACCATTCAAGGACAGCAAACATCTGGAACAAGTGTCATTTCACAATGGGCTGCGGTTGAAGCACTCAACGGGCCACAAGACTTTATTGCTAAAAATAAAAGTATTTTTCAAACACGCCGTGATCTCGTTGTCTCCATGCTAAATCAAGCTCCTGGCATTCACTGTCCAACGCCTGAGGGTGCTTTTTATGTTTATCCTTCTTGCTCCGGAATTATTGGAAAGAAAACACCTAACGGCCAATGTATTACCAATGATGAGGACTTCGCCATAGCGCTTCTAGAAACAGAAGCTGTTGCTGTCGTCCAAGGATCTGCTTTTGGACTTGGATCAGCTTTTCGTATTTCTTATGCAACATCAGAAGAATTACTTGAAGAATCTTGTATACGTATACAGCGCTTTTGCAACAGTCTAATTTAAAATTTTTAAATATCATCTCTTGTGATTGTTTTTACCGAATGTCAGTATATCCGAGAAAATATCGGAAACTGTGTCATGGTCTAAATCTATCGATTCAGCAAAAATATCTATGAATAAACACAAAAATAGAGGCTGTAGATAAAGATCAAAAAAATCTAGCTATCAAATAAATGAATAGGTCTATTATCATAAGAGATGAAAAACCTATTCTGCTTTCTCCATTCAATTTATAACTCTAAAAAAGACTGAGCGCTTTTAAACACAATTGCCCTTATAATCAAAGGCCCTTACAATAAAATCTCTTCTATTTCTCGGCTTCTTCTTCGTCCTAAAATGAAGAAGAAGCCACCTCCCATCGTTGTGTAAGCAATCCAGTTTCCTTTAAGTTCTATCTAATAACTACTTGATTTACTTCATAGGCTTTATGAACAAGACCTGCCTTAAATATTCACCTCACACTCTAATAAAAAGCACTTCATGTATAAGGTTTTAAATATTTTATATCACACCCCTAAAAGACAGACTTTTATGGTATAACAGGATAAATCTCTCTTAAACTCCTCATTGAATTTTAGTATTCTTAAAAAATTGTTGGATATCCACAAGTTTCAAAATTTTTTCCTTATCATCTTCCCATATATTGCAATTTCTAAGGACTCTTTCAAAAATAATAAAAAAAAAAGCCGGACATATTGTCCGGCAAATTTGGAAAATCTTCAGAGATAAAATCAATCTGATAGATCTTCGTAAGGGAACACTCAAGAAAACGCACTGGGAGGCAACATAATCAAGAGATAGCATTCTATGTCATTTTATAAGAAAAAGCACAATAAAGACTTAAGCGTATCTGCTATGCAATAAACACATAGCTTTAAATTTGTCTCCATTATGTAGCACTCTCTTTAATTAAATATAAAAATGTAAGCTACACCATCACACGATTGTCCATTATATAATAGCTCTCACGTTTGCTAGCATTTGTAAAAAAACATTTATCCCTTTTTTCAAAAATATTTACCCGCGCAGACTCCCTCCACTTTTAATGTGCAACGAATAATTTTAATTGATTCAATATGAGCAAGTTTGAAACGAAAGAATATTACGGGAGTCTCAAGTTGCAAAACAGCTAATTGTTCCTTATAAATTAAGACATTAATATTAAAAAGACCACTGACGAGCTTTTAAAAAAATATAATCTCGAAAAGCATTTAACCTTGCCAAATTCTTTAAATTATAAGGATAACAAAAAAAAGTATCAAAAGAAGGAATATCAACCATATCAGGAAAAAGACGCACCAAATGCTCATCATTATTGACGATATAATCAGGAAGCACAGCAATCCCAAGATCACGCATAAGCGCATTCTTTATTGAGATGATATTGTTGATTTGTAGAACTGAAACGCGCAATGATCCATCACTTCTACCAGCCTTTTCCAACCAATTTAAACCAGACAAATAAGGTGGAACAGGTTCACCGAACGAAATAATACGATGCTCATCGAGATCAGATAATTTTTCCGGCTTTCCATAATTTGCAATATACTTTTCCGAAGCATAAACATGCATATGAATTGTAAAGAGTTTTCTTTGTATAAGATCAGGTTGTTTGGGTTGATGTAAGCGAACAGCACAATCCGCATGACACATTGTCAAATCAAGCTCTTCATCGGAAAGCAAAAGCTGAACCTGCATATCAGGATAAAGACTAAGAAATTCTGGCATACGCTCTGCAATCCACCCTGCCCCCATTCCAAAGGTCGAGGTCACACGCAAGTGCCCCGTTGGTTTTGCGTAGCTTTCACTTAATTGCAAACGCACACTTTCAAGCTTCATCAAAACATCATGAGCTGTACGATAAAGAGTTTCTCCCTGTTCTGTAAGAATCAAACCACGCGCATGACGTTGAAATAAGGATACCCCAACCTCTTGTTCTAAAGCCGAAACCTGTCGTGAAACGGCTGATTGAGATAAATGAAGTTTTTGAGCAGCATGCGTAAAAGATCCCGCTTCTGCTGCAGCGTGAAAAACCCTTAACTTATCCCAATCCAACGGTGGCGCCACAATTAATTCTACCTCTATATTCTCTATTTTCTCAATGAGTTACTAACGCTTGGATATATCCAAAAACCGTTCTGCTTCCAACGCTGCCATACATCCTCTTCCCGCAGCTGTTACAGCTTGGCGGAATGTTTCATCTGTCACATCCCCAGCAGCAAAAACACCAGCAATGCTTGTTGCTGTTGAGTCCGGTGCTGTCCATAAATAGCCGCCTCGTTTTTGTTTCAGCTGTCCTTCAAACAGAGAAACAGCAGGATTATGCCCAATGGCAATAAATATGCCCTCTGCATTCACTTTCATCTCATGACCTGTCTTAACATTTTTCAGACGTGCCCCTGTTACAACAGCGCCCATTGCCCCCTGTGCTGGCAGCCCCACAATTTCTTCGACCACATGATCCCAAAAAACACGCACATTATTACAAGCCAGCAACCTATCTTGCAAAATTTTTTCTGCCCGAAACTGCCCCCGCCTGTGAACCACGCTTACACTCTTAGCCAAATGCGATAAATAAAGTGCTTCTTCAACAGCCGTATTTCCTCCTCCCACGACAATAACGTCCTTATCACGATAAAAAAAGCCATCACATGTAGCACAAGCGGAAACACCTCCGCCCATAAAGGTCTGTTCACTTTCTAAACCAAGCCAGCGTGCTTGAGCTCCTGTTGCAATAATCAGTGCATCACAAGAATATTGTGTTCCTGAATCCCCATATAAGACAAAAGGATACTTCAACAAATCAGCCTTTATAATTGTATCATAGACAATTTTTGTCCCCATATTCTCAGCTTGTTTTGCCATTTGTTCCATCAACCATGGTCCTTGAATGGGATCTGCAAAACCTGGATAATTCTCAACATCAGTTGTAATTGTTAATTGTCCACCCTGCTGCAAGCCCGTCACCAAAACCGGCTTAAGCATTGCTCTTGCTGCATAGATCGCCGCTGTATAACCAGCTGGACCTGAGCCAATAATCAGCAGACGAATATGCGATTGCACCATTAAATCCCCTTCACTTTATTATAAATTAATTATTCTATAAATGATAACGGAATGCAGCTTTTTAAAAAAATATTTTTCAAGAGCCCTAATTATGTTATGTATACTTCTTTTCAAGTTTTATGAAAAGGTCTGATTACTAATTCATCAAGGCACGCTAATGTTAAGAATTAATCCTTATCCTATAAAGAGAAAAATGTAACTTCTTATGAGCACAAAACCATAATAAAAAGAGATACAAAGATAGGGAACGATCATTTTTCAATTTATTATCAATGTCTGTGCACGTTTTGCCTTAATCATGGGAGGAGCAATGCTTTTGCCAATTTTTGTGGATTTGCACGACAACAATCGTAATTGGATAAGCTTTCTCTATTCTTGTGCCATAACCACCATGTTAGCAACGCTGATTCTTTTAGCAACTAAGGGAGCTACTTGTCGCTTTTCAGCACGGCTTGGCTTTATGCTCACTGTTTGTCTTTGGCTTACAGGAAGCATCGTAGGTGCCTTACCTCTTTATCTTTCTCCTCTTCCCATTTCTCTAGCAGGAGCCATTTTTGAATCTGTTTCTGGAATTACAACAACAGGCTCCACAGTCCTTTCTGATCTTGATAATTTATCGCGAAGTATTTTGTTATGGCGTTCCCTTATATGCTGGATTGGGGGCATTGGTTTTATCGGTTTAGCCCTCTTGCTTTTGCCTTCACTGCGTGTGGGTGGCGTGCGACTTTTTCATATGGAATCATCTGATAAATCTGAAAAAATATTGCCTCGCATCAACCAAATTGCTAACGGAATTATCATCGCTTATGTTGGGTTAACATTGGCTTGTATGCTTTCTTATTTTGCTGCAGGCATGAATTTATTTGATGCCATTAACCATGCAATGAGTACAGTAGCAACAGCTGGTTTTTCAACGCATGATGCTTCTTTTGGCTATTTTTCTGATAAACCAGCCATCTTAATTATTTCAACAATCTTCATGTTGCTTTCTGCTTTACCCTTCGTACTTTATGTTAAATTAGTCCTTCCTGGACACTCCAAACGCTTCCTTGACCCACAAGTGATTGTTTTTCTCCATATCGTTCTCCTTTTCAGCTTTGCTTTAGCGGCATGGCTACGGTTTTATGATCATCGCGCGTTCCACTTGATTTTCCTTGATGTCATTTTTCACCTTTCATCCATTATTAGTACCACAGGTTATAGCGCTGAAGATTATCAACTTTGGGGACCGTTTGCGCTTGGAATTTTCTTCATTGTTTCTTTTACAGGCGGATGTGCTGGTTCTACTTCTGGTGGCATGAAAATCAATCGCCTCATTATTCTTTGGCGTATTACACAAACAAATATAGAAAAACTTCTTTCTCCTAATGTCGTTGTAAAAGCGCGCTACGATCACTCAAATATATCAAATGATGTTGCTCAAGCCGTTTTGTTTTTTGTCTGTCTTTATATGTTTTGCCTTGTTATCGGCACTGCACTTTTGCTTACAACCGGTCTTGACTTTACCTCTGCCTTTACGGGGGTCTTAACCGCACTTTCAAATGTTGGTCCAGGCTTTGGAGATATTATTGGCCCCACTGGTAATTTCTCTACAATCAACGACCATGCTTTATGGATTTTAAGTTTTCTAATGTTAGCTGGACGCCTTGAAATCATAACAATATTCGTCCTTTTCATTCCCGCTTTCTGGCGTGAACAATTCTAATGCAGAGAGTATTTTATTCTACCATGATAAAAAATTTACAAGATAAAAAGGTGTGAACAGTATGCATCATAATATTCACCCCTTACTCAATCCACTGAAGATTTTCTAAAATTTCCATACAAATCATCATATCAATGATATAAAAATAATTCAACAAAAACAATCAAATACCAATATTTTCAAAGCCATAACATATAAAACTTCACTTTATTGATCTTCTTTATCAAATAAAGTGGACGCATAGAACATTCTTTTTTACGAATAATCTCTCATGCAAAAAATATGAATATTTGCTGATAAAAGTGTTTTTTCTCTTTAATAGAGTTACCTCCTTATAGAAAAAAATGCTATTATATTACGAGCTCACAAGCTTATAAAAAAACATCTCACAGTACTCATCACCCCCATTCCACGACAGCCTTCATGAAAGATATAAAATGGGCACCATCATTTTTACTTAAATAATAATAAGGTGCAAGTCGGTACTACAAAATAAGATATAAATTAGTACCACCATATTATTTTTTTTCTGTTAATGTCGTAACAGCCTGCATTTCAGACAATTTATAAGAAATCTCTTTACACCTTGTCTTCAATAGTTTTTATCCACCACATGCCTTCTTCCGATTGTGATGTGCTAGAGGATAGCTCTCTTTGATTTAATATCAACAGATTTGACATAAGAAAATCTTACGCTACTCAAAGCTCTTATTCAAATTGAAAAGGTAAATTATCTATAAAAATCATATATATATATATATATATTGATCTTAAATCCATCTTATCATGAATTTATTGAAAATATGTACGACTATTTTATCCATGGAGATAGCATCATTATCTTTTTAAGACAAGAAAACGTTTTTTTTGCTATCTATTTAAGTCTTACAAAACGAACAATATCAGTACGACACCGTATAAGATAGTGCATAAATCCCCAGACTTGAGTTAAAGCATTATTTTCTTATTCTAAAATATCAATGAATAAAAGTAGCTTTCCTCTCTCCTAGTATGCTTTATCATAAACTACATATCGCTCTCAAGCGTATACATTTTTAATCTTTTATCCAAAATTTTGGGAACTTTTTATAGTGTTCTACTAAAGACAATATAAATTTTGTAAAATAATATTTATATCATTGAGCTGTTTTCTTGATGACTATGAAAAACCTTTAAGGAAAATACTTTTTATCATCCCTTAAGAAGATTTTTGATATCATATCAAAGTGTTTTTTCCGCAAACAGTTCTTTGTAAACACTTTCAATCTTGCTTGCCTCTTTTTCCAAAGGAAAGTGATTACGAACATGGGTTAAAGCTTTCTTTCCGGCTGCCAATGTTTTTTCCACATCAGAAAAATAAGGTTCAATTGCTGCGGTTAAAGCCAAACCATCTCCTGCTTTTACAACTGTTCCTGTCGCTTCTACAACCAATTCTTTATAAGCTCCTGCATCACTCGTTACAACCGCAACCTGTGATGCCATTGCTTCTAATGGCGTTAAACCGAAACCTTCTGTACGAGAAGGTGCAACATAAAGTGTTAAACGACGATACCACAAAGGGATGTCCAGAATCTCACCAAGAAAAATAATGCGATCATCCAGACCAGCTTTAGCAATCTTTTGGCGTAACTCTTTTTCAAAATGATAATATTGCTCTGTCGTACGACCAGCGATAAGTGCTGTCCATTCGGGGTAATCAGGCAATAATGCTATCATGGCATCAACAAATAAATCTGTTCCCTTTGAGTAGCGCAGACGCCCAAAACATCCTACCGCATATTTTCCTGGAAATCCTGTCGAAGAAAAGCAATCATCAAAAGTCTGTGGTGGAGTAAAACGCCTCACATCCACCCCATGCATAATAACCTTATGAGGCACTTCTAGATAAGCGCCCGTACGTGTACTGGTAGCTATAACCCTATCCATACAGCGAATCAACCATTTGGTAAAAGGCTTATGATGACGTTGTGAAGCCGAAGTAAAGATGAGTTTAAGCTTCATTCGCAAAACATCGCGTAAAAAGATCCCACAAAGCATCTCAATATTGCGTCGTGCATGCCAAATACGAAATGGCTTCCCTTCCGGACTTTTCCAAAGTCCGAAAAGGTCCCTAAAGGCAAGAGCCGGTAAAGTTTGTGGTAAACCAAACCCCAAAGTGGATATACGCATACCCTGTTCGCGTTGCATTGGAATAAGCTGAATAATCGTAGATGTTACTCCCGACAAACGCCTTTTAAAGTGAGGCGCAATAACCTCAGTTTCGTCCAAAGATACACGCATAATAATCCATATGTTATTTAGATGTACTGAACCTTAATGATCTCATAATTATGCGCACCACCTGGTGCATTCACCTCAATCACATCACCTTCTTGCTTGCCAATAAGTGCACGTGCGATAGGCGAAGAAATAGAGATTTTACCAACCTTTACATCAGCTTCTTGATCTCC
This sequence comes from Bartonella sp. CL436QHHD, assembly GCF_042195105.1. Classification (NCBI taxonomy): domain Bacteria; kingdom Pseudomonadati; phylum Pseudomonadota; class Alphaproteobacteria; order Hyphomicrobiales; family Bartonellaceae; genus Bartonella; species Bartonella sp. CL436QHHD. The sequence continues at coordinate 97,241 of NZ_JBHINR010000001.1, forward strand.
TACGATCTGATACACTTTTTTTTCTTCAGTGTCCTCATCCAAGAGTTTAATGGTTGCGCCAAATTTTATTTTGTCACCTGAAAGACGCGAGACATCTATAACTTCTGCTCGCGCGATATAATCTTCAAGCTCATTTATACGCCCCTCATTATGACTTTGCGCTTCTTTAGCTGCGTGATACTCAGCATTTTCGGATAAATCACCATGCGCACGCGCTTCAGAAATTGCTTCAATAATTCGCGGACGCTCCTGTTGTTGACGCCAACGCAACTCTTCTTTAAGACTCTCAAAACCAGCTGTAGTCATCGGAACTTTTTCCATAATCCGTCCCTTTCTATTACACGGAAGGTTTAATAAAAATACAAAAAACGGCTTCCAAAATTACTTTTGGAATCCGAAAACTACGATCTTTTTTATTATATAGTACAGTATCGCTGTTTTCCATACAAAAATAAATAAAGGAAACAAAACATGCACAAATAGTGATTAAAACATCTCATTTTGGTGTTTAAAACGTTAAACTTCACTCTTCTCTTTAAAAGTGTCCTAAAGAAGAAAGAATTGTATTTTTTTCTGTTTTATCATAATCTAGTAAAAGAAATCATATGGGATATGAAGAGAGAAGGATAGAAAATCTCTAAAGAAATTCTTTACAGAAAAATGAAAAAAATCGTCATTTTTTTTATGTTTGGCTCTTTCTTTTTAGCCACAACAATATCAGAGGCAGCAGATGCTTTTGTTACGAGAAATCTTAATTTTAGAACAGGTCCCAGCACTCAGTATGCGCTTTGCGGCTTAATCTCTGCTGGAGAATTGGTTTTTGTTAAAAACTGTGAAGGAAATTGGTGCCATATCCGATATAACACTCAAATAGGTTGGGTGTCATCTCGTTATCTTTCATTTAAAGATGGAAACGATCTTTATCACACATATACAATGTCTTTAGTGCCCAAACATACCGATTATTCTCCATAACAGCCATAATAACTTATGCCCTCTTGAATATCATCATGGCAAAAATGCAATAGTGTCCACGAACAACCACAAATATGCCCCTCTAAAGAAAGACTTCGAAGAATTTGTCTCATAGAAAAAACTTGATCAATATCCTAATCAAGGCTCCAATAAACCAAAATAAATTTGTTCAATAACGTTTTGCTGTTGTCGTAATAAATTTGTAAAATTAGTATTTTCTTTAAAATCACCAACACTTTTCTATCAAAGGATACAACAATGAAAAATGGTGTTACTGCAACAGTAGAAGCTCTTTCTGCTCTCATTGCTTCAGGTAATCCTCTTTTTAAGAATGGCGCGTTATGGACACCTCACCGCCCTGTTCGTCCTGAAAAGTCTGAAGGTGGTATTCCATTTCAACTCGAAACATCTTTTAAACCCGCGGGAGATCAACCTCAAGCCATAAAAACTCTGGTTGAGGGAATTCAAAAAGATGAACGTACACAAGTGCTTTTGGGTGTTACCGGCTCAGGAAAAACCTATACAATGGCCAATATCATTGAAAAAACACAGCGTCCAGCTTTAATCTTAGCACCAAATAAAACTCTAGCAGCGCAGCTTTATGGGGAATTTAAAAGTTTTTTTCCCCATAATGCTGTCGAATATTTTGTTTCTTATTATGACTATTATCAACCAGAAGCCTACGTTGCACGCTCTGATACCTATATTGAAAAAGAATCCTCAATTAATGAACAAATCGACCGGATGCGTCATGCTGCAACACGCGCCGTCTTAGAGCGTGATGACGTTATTATCGTCGCCTCTGTCTCCTGTATCTACGGGATTGGTTCCGTAGAAACCTATACTGCTATGACCTTCAAAATAGAAAAAGGTGATAAACTCAATCAACGAACACTCTTGGCTGATTTAGTCTCTCAACAGTATTATCGACAAGATATCAATTTCATTCGTGGTTCCTTTCGTGTACGAGGGGATACAATCGAAATTTTCCCTGCCCACCTCGAAGATCGTGCTTGGCGTATTTCGCTCTTTGGCGATGAAGTGGAAACAATTACGGAATTCGATCCTCTCACCGGACAAAAAACAGGCGATCTTCAATCGATTAAAATTTATGCCAATTCACACTATGTAATACCGCGACCAACACTCAATCAAGCAATGAAAGCCATCAAAATGGAACTCGTTCAACGCCTCGATGAGTTGAACGCAGCTGGACGTCTTTTAGAAGCACAACGTTTAGAACAACGTACAATTTTTGATTTAGAAATGTTAGAAACCACCGGCTCATGCGCCGGAATAGAAAATTATTCACGTTATTTAACAGGACGAAAACCCGGAGAACCACCACCAACCTTGTTCGAATACATTCCAAATAATGCTCTTGTTTTTATCGATGAAAGCCACGTAACCATTCCCCAAATTGGGGGCATGTACCGAGGTGACTTTCGTAGAAAAGCAACACTAGCAGAATATGGTTTTCGCCTCCCTTCTTGTATGGATAACCGTCCTTTGCGCTTTGAAGAATGGGATGCTATGCGCCCACAAACGATTGCTGTCTCCGCAACACCTGGACGCTGGGAAATAGAACAATCTCACGGCACTTTTGCGGAACAAGTTATTCGCCCAACAGGGCTTGTTGACCCACCAACAGAGGTTCGTCCAGCCAAAAATCAAGTCGATGATGTTGTGAATGAAATTCGTAAAACAATTCAAAAAGGCTACCGTACATTGGTGACAGTTCTCACAAAGCGTATGGCTGAGGACTTAACTGAATATCTCCACGAACAAGACATTCGTGTACGCTACATGCATTCTGACATTGATACATTAGAACGCATTGAAATTCTACGCGATCTTCGGCTTGGCACCTTTGATGTCCTCATCGGTATCAACTTGCTCCGAGAAGGCTTAGATATTCCAGAATGTGGTTTTGTTGCCATTCTAGATGCCGATAAAGAGGGCTTTTTGCGCTCTGAAACTTCCCTCATACAAACAATCGGACGTGCTGCACGTAACGTAGATGGCCGTGTTATCCTCTATGCAGATACGATCACTGGTTCCATAGAACGAGCCTTACAGGAGACACAAAGACGTCGACAAAAACAAATAGCCTATAATGAAGAACACCATATCACACCGAAAAGTATCAAAAAAAATATCGGAGATATTCTCAATTTAGGCGATGAAAACAACCATGTTCGTACAAATATCCCTGATGTTATCGAGAAAAAAAATATAGTTGGCAACAATTTAGCATCTCATATTAAACACCTTGAAAAATTAATGCATGAAGCAGCTGCTGATCTTAATTTTGAAGAAGCAGCGCGACTTCGCGATGAAATCAAACAATTACAAAAGATAGAACTAGAACTCGCAGAAAATCCCTTAACACATCATAGCGAACAATCCACCCATGAGCCCGTGTTACAACAAAGTCTTTTCTCCAAACCAGACCTTGCACACATGGGACCAACCATGGACACTGGTATTTTGGAAAATCAAAAAGGAAAATCTCGTAAAAACACCCCTAATCAAGCAACAATAAAACGAAAAAAACGCAATCAATGAAGGAGTAAGAAATTTCAAACCGCATAAAATAATCTTCAGCTCTTCTAAAAAAGACTAAGGTTCAAAAGCAAACAGCATTGTCCGAAAAATAGACAACCTCCAACATCAAGGGTGCTCCAATTTGTCTAAAACAACATAAGAAAGAACATTTTACAAAAAATTCCAAAATATATTATTTTATACAGTTATACTCTGATATTTAACTCAATATTATCGATCCTTACAAAAAAATATTCAAATAGGTCACTGTTCTATAACACAAATAAAGTAAAATAAGACTTTCTCATAGAACCATAAGACTATGATAAAAAATGATAACTTTGTATTCATACACCTATTGTTCAATTCATATTGTACCAAACAATAAAAAAGTACCAATAAATAAAGATTTTATATCCCATAGTAAAAAATCTGGTACTCTCAATACAAATTTATTAATTAACCTCAAGCAGAGTACATTAATTGAAATCAAAATTCTGTTATGATTTTATTGTACTGTCTCCGTGGTAGATTTAACTAAATGAATTTTTATTTTTTTGTCACAATAAAGTCCAAAATTGTTCAGGCTCTATTCAGTTTGAAACGTGTAGGATGTGAAAAATACGAATTTACACAAGGAGCATCATTATGAAAAAAGTGATCAGGTTAGCGGTATTATCAGCAATGTCAACTGTGACCGTTTTGATGCCGCTAAATGCAACGCTTGCGAATATGGCATGGAATCGTAGTGACTCTATCTCGAGAGAAATAGATGATATGATGAGGAAGATGCGTAAAGAAACAGATGATGCGATAAGGGAAATAAGGAAGAAAGCTGATATCCCGCCTTGCGGTTTTTCTCGCTCCCATTGTTCTGATAGAAAACGTGGCTTTTTTTCTGATGATTTCCAAAAGTTTGTTGATGATTTCCACAAGCGTTTTGAAGACGGCAAAAGAAGATTTAAAGCCGAACATGAAAGGTTTGTAGCCAAACATAGTAAGACGGAACAACAACACCATCATCACCACCACCACCATTATCATTATATTGAAAACAAAACGTATCATTACGTCGAGCGCAAAAAAACAAAACACCGTAATGTTCATATAGACAACTCAAGAGATGCTGTAGTAATGGGTATTCTTGGTCTTGCAACAGGTACGATTCTTGGTACAGTTTTAAAAAAACCAGAACAGCCACAAGTTGTTTATAAAACCGTACCACAACATCAAATTGTATATCAACAGGTTCCACAAGAACAGATAATTTATGAAGCTCCGCAAACGGTGAAATATGAGCCAGTACAACAATCATGGGAATCTGATTGGCTTAACTATTGCAAGAAAAAATACCGTTCTTTCAACCCTAAAACAGGAACTTTCCGAGACCGTAATGGTTTGGAGCACGTTTGTTATGCCCCAATAAATTAACTTCTGTTCCGCCCTACTAAAAAGTCTTAAATGGCACAAAAAAACGCTTCAAAGCGTTTTTTTGTTTGCTCATATATTAAAATCTTGAAGAAAAGGATTATTTTGGCGCTCATAGCCTATGCTACTTTTAGGACCATGCCCACAAATAAAACAAACATCATCGCCTAAGGGTAAAACTTTTTCTCGAAGAGATTGTATCAATTTTTCATAGGAACAGAAGGGGAAGTCCGTACGTCCAATAGAACCACGAAAGAGAACATCACCCAAGAGGGCTAAGCGCTCTTTTTCATTGAAATAAATAACATGACCAAGGGAATGCCCTAGTGTATGCAAAACCCTAAACTCATGTCTAGCAAAATACACACACTCACCATCTTCTAACTATATCGAACAACGCACCATAATGCTTTCGGGTGTAAGCCATGATTTAAGAACCATTCTCACCCGTTTTAAACTTCAACTAGCGTTAGCAAATACTGACTTTGATATTAAGCCGCTTGAGCAAGATGTGAGCGACATGCAAAATATGTTAGAAAATGACCTTGCTTTTGCCCGTAGTGAAGGAAGTGAGTATATTAAAACTTTTGATTTAAATGCTCTTATGCAAAAATTCTCTACCGATGCGCATCTTCACAAACGTCAATTTTCCTACACCATTGAAAGCCCTACACAAATACAAGTACGCCCCCATGCCTTCACGCGTCTCATCAGCAATCTTGTATCAAAAGCATTTTGTCATGCTAATACTGTCAAACTAACAGCCATATCCCAACAAGAATCTTTCATCATAACTATTGATGATGATGGACCTGGGATTCATAAAAATATGCGCACAGAAGTCTTTAAGCCATTCTTTAAACTTGATAAAACACAAAATCAAGATGCGAGTAGAGCAGGACTCGGCCTTTCTATTGCTCAAGATATAGCACGTAGCCATGGAGGCAATATTCAATTGGATGATAGCCCTCTAGGGGGCTTACGCGCTATTATTGATGTCCCCCTTTAGCAATTTTTCTTGTTAAACCACGTTATAAAAAAATCCCTAAAACTATCAAAACATGCCAAAAACACTTCTAAAACCTAAATGAGCACAAAAAAATTAAAGAGAATGTTTCCCATATATCAAAAAAAGTTCCCGCAATATATTATCTTATACAGTTATAATCTGATATCGAACTCAATATTTAACCTCACAAGAGAGTAGTCAAACAGGACTGTATTCTATCACACAAATAAGATTTTATCTTAGCACCATAAGCCTATAATAAAAAACGATAACTTTTATTCATACACCTATTGTTTAATTCATATTGTATCAATTAATAAAAAAGTACTCATCAATAAAGAATTTATAACCAATAGTAAAAAATCTGCTGCTCTCAATACAAGCTGCTGAATTAACCTTAAGAATATTACATTAATTGAAATCAAAATTTTGTCATGATTTTATTTTACTGTACCGGCAATGTTTTAACTAAATGAATTTTTATTTTTTTGTCACAATAAAGTCCAAAATTGTTCAGGCTCTATTCAGTTTGAAACGTGTAGGATGTGAAAAATACGAATTTACACAAGGAGCATCATTATGAAAAAACTCTTCAGATTAGCGGTATTATCAGCAATGTCTACTGCAACCGTTTTGATGCCATTAAATCCAACGCTTGCAGATATGGCATGGTATCATAGCTATGATATGAGGAGGGAGGCTGGTTTACCAGCTCACAATTTTAGCTCCCATTTTTCTCATAGTGAACATCGCTCTTTTGATAATCCCCACAAGCGTCATTATGTTAGCCATAAATGGGGAGCACAACAACACCATCATGTTGAACACAAGACATATCATTATGTCGAGCGCAAAAAGACAAAACACAGTAGTATTAATATAAATAACTCAGGAGAAGCTTTAGCAATGGGCATTCTTGCTCTTGCAGCAGGTGCACTTCTCAGCAAAATTTTAAAAAAACCAGAACAGCCACAAGTTGTTTATCAAACCGCACCACAGCATCAAATTGTATATCAACAGGTTCCACAAGAGCAGATAATTTATGAAACTCCGCAAACGGTGGAATATGAGCCAGTACAACAATCATGGGAGTCTGATTGGCTTCAATATTGCAAGAAAAAATACCGTTCTTTCAACCCTAAAACAGGAACTTTCCGAGACCGTAATGGTTTGGAACACGTTTGTTATGCCCCAATAAATTAACTTCTGTTCCGCCCTACTAAAAAGCCTTAAATGGCACAAAAAAACGCTTCAAAGCGTTTTTTTGTTTGCTCATATATTAAAATCTTGAAGAAAAGGATTATTTTGGCGCTCATAGCCTATGCTACTTTTAGGACCATGCCCACAGATAAAACAAACATCATCGCCTAAGGGTAAAACTTTTTCTCGAAGAGATTGCATCAATTTTTCATAGGAACAGAAGGGGAAGTCCGTACGTCCAATAGAACCACGAAAGAGCACATCACCCAAGAGAGCTAAGCGCTCTTTTTCATTGAAATAAATAACATGACCAGGGGAATGTCCTGGGGTGTGAAAAACCTTAAACACATGTCCAGCAAAATGAACACACTCACCATCTTCTAACCATTTGTCAGGAATACAGATGCAAGCATCAGTGATGCCATAATTTTTTGCGCTTTCGCTCACAGCATCCATCACAGGCTTATCATCGCGATGTGAACCGATAATTTTTACATTAAGCGCTTCTTTCGCTTGCATTGCTGCTCCTACATGATCAAAATGACCATGTGTTACCCAAATAGCCTCAACAATAACACCCTTCTTTTCGATTACGTCTTGAATCCGCGGCCAATCACCACCAGGATCAACGAGAACCCCCGTTTTACATTCACTATCAAAAAGCAAAGTGCAATTTTGTTGGAATGTCGTAACGGGAATAATATGTATATTAAGACTACCCATAATATCCTTTTCAAAAGTAACTTTTTTAAATTTATAAATAAAACTTTCTCTCCTTTAAGGTAAAGGTGCTGCTCGACAGCTTTATACAACTTATGTAAACTTGCATTTTGTGTAAACTAAATTTTTATCAAGGTTTTTTTAAGAATGACCAATCACGTTCAAGTTTTGTGTGACGATGCCCCTCACCTTCTTGTGATTGATGACGATACTCGTATTCGCAATCTTTTATTTCAGTTTCTCATTAAAAATGGATTTCGTGTTTCAGTTTCAGCCAATGCGAATGAAGCAAGACGACTGTTGGCAAGTTTAGATTTTGATCTTCTTATTGTTGATGTCATGATGCCTAGCGAAAACGGTATTGATCTCACTCATTCACTCCGCCAAACAAAAGATGTTCCTATCTTGATGCTAACAGCTTTATCAGAAATAGACAATCGTATCCGTGGATTAGAAGCAGGGGCCGATGATTATCTGTCTAAGCCGTTTGACCCTCGTGAACTTCTCCTTCGCATCAACGCCATTTTACGACGTGGTTTTCCCCTTAGCCAACCTAAAATTGAGCAAATCGTTTTTGGTCCTTATATATTTTCAATTTCACGACGCGAACTCAAAAAAGGAGGAGAAATTATTAAATTAACAGATAAAGAACAAGAAATGATGGTCATGTTTGCCGAAAATGCAGGCGATACAATTCCGCGCCATAAATTCGCGACAGATGACAGCAATATAAGTGAACGTGCCATTGATGTGCAGATCAACCGCCTTCGTCGTAAGATCGAAAAAAACCCAGCACTGCCTATATGGCTCCAAACCGTGCGAGGAATAGGGTATAAACTCTCTATTGAATAGGCACAAGAATGATCAAACCTTTAAGATTTTTTCTTCGATGGTTAACGAAAAAAATGCCTAAACGGCTTTATGCTCGCTCTTTAATCATTATTATCGCTCCCATGGTGCTTCTGCAAACGGTCATTGCTTATGTCTTTATGGAACGCCATTGGCAAATGGTAACCGAGCGTCTTTCAACGGCTGTCGTGCATGATATTTCAGCCATTATTGATATTCTTGAAACATATCCCCAACAAGATAACTATGAAGATATCAAGCGTATTGCACAACAACGTATGGGATTAAATATTTCTATTCTATCTCCTACCTCCTTACCCCCTCCAGGACCTAAGCCATTTTTTGCAATTCTTGACTATTTTTTAAGTGAAGAAATCACCCGCCAAATTAACCGTCCCTTCTGGATCGATACCGTAGGAGATTCTGATCTTGTTGAAATCCGTATCCACCTTGGTCACAACATCTTACGCGTCTTTGCTCCACGCAGCCAAGCCTATGCTTCCAATACTGCTATTTTTTTAAGCTGGATGGTAGGAACAGCTCTTGTTTTATTGCTGATAGCAATTTACTTTTTGCGCAATCAAATCAAACCGATTCAACAATTGGCTGAAGCAGCAGAAAGCTTTGGACGCGGTCGTCCTTTACCAAAAGGATTTCAACCACAAGGAGCTGATGAAGTCCGTCGTGCAGGCATCGCTTTTTTACGCATGCGTGAACGTATTGAACGCCAAATTGAACAACGTACCATGATGCTCTCAGGAGTAAGTCATGATTTAAGAACCATTCTTACACGCTTTAAACTTCAGCTGGCATTAGTAAATACTGACTTTGATATTAAACCGCTTGAGCAAGATGTAAGTGACATGCAAAATATGTTAGAAGATTATCTTGCTTTTGCTCGTGGTGAAGGAAGTGAAAGTGTCAAGACTTTTGATTTAAATGCTCTTATGCAAAAATTCTCCACCGATGCTCGTCTTCACAAACGTCAATTTTCTTACACCATTGAAGGTCCTACAGAAATACAAGTACGTCCCCGTGCTTTCACACGCTTAGTCAGCAATCTTGTAACAAATGCATTTTGTTACGGCACGACTGTTAAACTAACCGCTAACTCTCAACAAGAATCTTTTATATTGATAATCGATGATAATGGACCTGGAATTCATGAAGATATGCGCACAGAAGTTTTTAAGCCATTCTTTCGACTTGATAAAGCGCGAAATCAAGATGCAAGTGGAACAGGACTTGGTCTTTCTATTGCTCAAGACATAGCACGCAGCCATGGTGGCAATATACAATTAGATGAGAGCCCACTCGGGGGAGTGCGCGCTATTCTTGATGTCCCCCTATGAGCAATATTTCCGCAAACCGTCTGTAAAAATAACAGACTGTATATTTTAGGCATTCCCTACAGTTTCAAACAAAGTGTACTGTAGTGCCTTGTAAGCACTTTCTCCCGACAAAGCAACCATCTGAAATGCAACATAATGGCTTTCACAGGCTTTAAGTGCATGTATCAACAATGTTTCAACCTGTATATGAGATGGATGCATCCCACCAGCCAAAAGAAGACCTTGTCGATAAATGACTGAATTATTCCTTTGCCAGTAATCAAAATGTCCCAACAACAACTTTTCATTAATTGCTAGCAATAAGCGCTGTATTTCAGCTGTTCGAGCATTTTTAGTAGAGAGATCAAACGAACAAGCTAAATGAAGTGCTTCATGCTCTTCCATCCATGAAAAAGCAAGACGATAGTTTGCGCGTTTTCCTTCCACACAAACGCTAATTTCATCTTGTGCATCCCGCTCAAACGACCAATCATATTCACAGGCAATCTGTTCGATAAAGTCAACAGGGTGCTCTTTTCTTTCTGTGGCGCAAAATGCAAGCCTCATCACAATCCTCAATCATCTTAAAACATTGTCAACAGAATATAAAACGTCTAAACTGTAACAATATTTTGCTACAATCAGAACCTTTACACCAAACAAATACACATAAAAACATCGACAGTACACAAACACCCAGAACACAATCGCGCTGTTTAGGGCAACCTGATAGTCATAAAACGAATCATCAAGTCTTTTCAGTGTATTGATACAATTTCATAGCGCCAGCCCCCCTGATTCAAAAAAATGTATTTTACCCAAAAAAAAATCAAAAATAAACAAATGCTCCGCTCTAACAGACTCAAGATTAAGCATTTTTTAGTTTCACGCATCACATTGAAAAATTGGGGATATTTTTTGAAGATTCTTTTTTTAAGAAACTATTTTACTTTTTTGTGTCTGCGTTTTTTTAATCATCTTTCTTTAAATCATCAAGGCGCCTTTTCAAATCAGCATTATCAGCATGGATTTTCAGCACCATCTCCTTAAAAGTCTCAAACTCTTCGCGAGAAACAAGATCAAGCTTGTTTGCTATCTTTTCAGCCTGCACACGAAAAGCTGTTCCAGCTTCACGTCGTATGCCTTGCGCAACGTCAGCAGCATCCGTTGCTAATTTTGCTAGTTCATCAAGAATACGATTTGATCCATTACGCATAACATTTTTCCTTAAATTTTAATTATTGACGCACGCATTATAGCGTATTCTCATAACATTTAGATACTGTAATTTGTTCCTTTTACTCTATATTTTACATACTATGTAGACTTTTCATAACGATTTTGTTTAAGATTTTTTAATATTCCTTTATCACCATATTTTTTACCGCGATAAATCAGTGGAAATCTATCTCCCTTTCTGACTAGCCTCCCTACTGACTTGACCATTGTGCATTCATCTGTCATTTCTGACCATCAGAGTCACTTCATATTCATCTCGTATAATGTAAAATGCTTAACTCATGAACAATCTGTCTTGTCCAGCCATTGCTTTTCCGTCTTTCCTTGATCCTGTCATTATCCAGCTAGGTCCCATAGCACTTCATTGGTATGGACTTGGTTACGTACTGGGTATTCTTTTTGCTTGGTGGTATGCGCAAAAATTATTAAAAAAAACATCTCTATGGTATAGAGACCACCCTCCTATGGATAAAGAAAAGATCGGAGATTTTGTTGTCTGGTCTGCCATAAGTGTTGTTATCGGAGGGCGTTTAGGACAAGTTCTTGTATGGGATCCCATTTACTATTTTAACCATCCAAGTGCTATCATTGCCGTATGGGATGGGGGAATGTCCTTTCATGGCGGACTTATTGGTATTATCATTGCTATGATCTGGTTTGCCCGTAAAAATTATATTAACATACGAGCCATGTTTGATATCATTGCTGCAGGTGCTCCTATTGGTATCGGCATTGTACGAATCTGCAACTTCATCAACCAAGAGTTATGGGGCAATATCACTACACATCCTTGGGCTGTTTGTTTTCCTCTCGATCCTTACTATTTACCGCGCCATCCAAGCCAGCTTTACGAAGCATTTATGGAAGGATTTCTTCTCTTCATCATCTTGTGTCTTCTTATTTTTGGGTTCAAAGCATTAAAGCGTCCCGGTGCTGTATCAGGAACATTTATTATAGGCTACGCAGTAGCACGCAGCATTTCTGAAGTTTACCGTGCGCCTCAAGAAGATCCAGAATGGTTTTCGACACTTTTCCATTCTACTGGTTTTACCTATGGCATGGCTTTATCTCTTCCCATGCTTCTTTTAGGGGGTTATCTTCTTCTCCACGCCTTTAAATATAAATCGACAGAAAATGGCCAATCTAAAAGAAAAAATTAAAGAAATTATTGTCCTTAATGGACCAATCACTGTTAGCCAATATATGACGTTGGCACTTACAGATCCTCAGTTTGGTTATTATCAAACACAAACACCTTTTGGAAGTGATGGTGATTTCATTACAGCACCTGAAATAAGCCAATTATTTGGAGAGATGATTGGCATTTGGACTCTTGCGAGCTGGAAAGCTCAAGGTTGTCCTCATCCTTTTATCCTCGCTGAGATAGGTCCAGGACGTGGAATTTTGATGGATGACATTTTGCGAACCATCCAAAAGCTTTCTACAAGAGCATTTAATGCTGCTGAAATTTTTTTGATCGAAATAAGCAAAAAACTTGCAAAAGAACAAAAAAAGCGCCTTTGCTCTTATCAAAAACAAATCCATAGCATTGAAAATTTTAATCAAATTCCTTCAAAACCTCTCTTCCTCATTGCTAATGAATTTCTCGATACACTCCCTATCAACCAATATATTAAAGTCAATGGAGAATGGAAAGAGCGCTGCATTACAGTCAATCAAAATGGAGATTTCATCTTTATTGCTGCCCCGCATAAACTTCCCTCTTCTTGTCTACAAACCTATTGTTCTAAAGTGCCTGACGGAACAATTTTTGAACATGCCCCTTTACGGCATCAATTCATGCAACAAATCAGCCACCATTTAGTGCAAGTGACAGGTTCTGCTTTACTTATCGACTATGGTGCTTGTGAGCTTGCCTTTGGCGATACCTTGCAAGCACTCTCAAAACATAGATTTCGTGATGTTTTTGATGCCCCTGGTGAACATGATTTAACATCCCATGTTGATTTTTCTTTTTTAAAAAACATAGCTCTTGAACAGGGCTGTTTTGCTGAAATCTTAGAGCAAGGAGAATTTCTTTTTAAAATGGGGCTACTGGAGCGCGCAAACCAGCTTGGAGTTGGCAAAAGTGCTCCTTTGCAAGACAAAATCCGCCAAGACATCGAACGGCTCGCTGGTCCAGATCAGATGGGAAAATTATTTAAAGTTTTACATTTCAGTGATAAAAACATCTCCATACCTCCTCAATTTTGATGATCGGCGCTTTTGTCAATAAGCACATCAGTATCTGAAATATTCATTGACAAATATGAACATCTCCATCCTCATTTCAAATAATCTCCATAAGGAACTTTTATGAAATCTATCCCTCATCCCATTCTTGCAAAAAATCTTTCTACTTTACACACCCATGGGATAAAACATGGATTTTTTACACGTCAAGGTGGTGTTTCAAAAAATCTTTATCATAGTCTTAATGTTGGGAAAGGTTCAAATGATCAGCTTGAATATATTGTACAGAATCGTCTTTTGATCGCCAATTATTTTTCTATTGAGGCGCAAAATTTAGTCACAGTCAATCAAATACACTCCTGTAACGTTGTCGTAGCTCATCAAGCAACTATCGGTGCACCTCCTCAAGCTGATGCTCTGGTTACGACCACCCCAGAACTCGTTATTGGGGTTCTTACAGCAGATTGCGGACCCATTCTGTTTGCTGATCCACAAGCTGGAGTCATCGCTGCAACTCATGCTGGCTGGCGTGGAAGCTTAAATGGAATTATCGAGAAAACAATTGCTGTTATGGAAACACAAGGAGCCAAAAGACAATCAATAACAGCAGTCCTTGGACCTTGTATTGGCCCTTATCACTACGAAGTAACAAATGAATTTTACGACCAATTTATTGATTACCACAGCAAATACCAAAAATATTTTTTAAAAACAGACAAAATAAATCGCTTTTATTTTAATCTATGGGCATTTATTATAAACCAACTCAAAGAAGCAGGCGTTAATGCTTCTTGTGTAGAGCTTTGTACCTATCAAGATGAACAGCGTTTTTTCTCCTATCGCCGTGCAATACACCGCAACGAACCCGATTACGGACGGCAAATTTCTGCTATTATGCTGAAAAACAAAAGATGAGCCCCTTTTATACTTGAGAACAATACCAAAACTGCAAAACTAAACTTTTTACCCAAATGTAAAAATAAATCCCATTGGACTTTGCTTTTTTCACAAAATTATCTACCAGCACATAAAATATGATAGCCTTCGCTGTGATCATTTTCAATGTTTGGTTATAATAATTGAAGGCAAGATGATACTTCTTTTTATCACTCCCCTTCATTCATCTTAAATATGAAACATTCCCCATATTGAAAGCATTTTTATAAAGTAATAACCAAAAAGATTAATCAATATGTATTTCTTTGCCGCATGGAGAAAAAACTTTGCTCTAAAAGTAACAAACTTTTGGAAAAAGAGAAAACATACTGCATAGCTCTTTAATAATAATCGATAAAATTGTAAGGCTTTTGTAATTGTTCTCTTGCAATTTAATAAAAAGAAATTAAAAACCGTGTCGCATTCTCACCATGATGATTCAGAGGTTCTACTATGAAACTTTTCTGCGGAAATTCTAATCCACGCCTAGCTGAAGATGTTGCAAATTATTTGAACATCCCCTTAGGCAAAGCAACTGTAAAGCGCTTTGCTGATCAAGAAATTTTCGTAGAACTGCATGAAAATGTACGTGGCCAAGATGTTTTTGTTTTGCAATCTACATCCTATCCCGCAAATGATCATTTGATGGAATTACTCATCATGATTGATGCCCTTCGTCGTTCTTCTGCACGTCGTATTACAGCTGTTATCCCCTATTTTGGCTATGCCCGCCAAGATAGAAAACCAGGACCGCGGACTCCTATTTCTGCAAAACTTGTTGCCAACCTAATTACGGAAGCAGGGGCCCATCGTGTTTTAACATTGGACCTTCATGCAGGACAAATTCAAGGTTTTTTTGATATCCCTACGGATAATCTCTATGCTGTTCCTGTCATTTCTCGCGATGTCAAAGTGCATTATTCTCTTGAAAATGTTATCGTTGTTTCACCTGATGTGGGTGGTGTGGTTCGCGCGCGCGCGCTCGCCAAGCGCTTGAACAGTTTGCTCGCTATTGTGGATAAACGTCGCGAAAGCCCCGGTGAATCAGAAGTTATGAATATCATTGGAGATGTATCGGGAAAAGATTGCCTTCTGCTTGATGATATTGTTGATTCAGGTGGAACTTTATGCAATGCAGCAAGTGCTCTGCTTAAACATGGTGCCAATAGTGTCACGGCTTATATCACGCACGGTGTTCTTTCTGGTAATGCAATCGAACGAATTGCCAATTCAGAGATGAAAGAATTGGTTATTACAGATTCAATTATGCCAACACAAGCTATTGAGAAAACCCATAATATTCGTGTTTTGCCCATTGCCGACCTTATTGGAGAAGCAATAGCAAGGACAGCAGCAGAACAATCGGTTTCCAGCTTATTTGGTTAAAGTGGTTCCTTGGGGTCTCCCGGTGCTGTTTCAACACCAAGATCAGGAAATGCAACAATACGTTGACCACTAAAATGCGTATGAATAACAATAAGTCCACGCTCTTCAAAGTAGGTTAAAAGTCGGCGTGCACGGCTTAAAGAATGAGTTCCATAAAGACGTGCTAAAAATGCATCAGATGGACATGGCTTTCCCCCTAATGCGGCCTGTGCCACATTCAAGAAGACTCCTTGAACATCTTCTTCCAAACTTTCTGATATCTGCAAAATATGTTTCCAATGTTCACTGACAGCCGTTTGTTCATCAACAAAAGCCTGAGCAATAGCCAATTTACGCCGAAATTGTGAAAGATTAAAAGGAACCTTTGACATACCATGGATACGGCAACGAACTGAAAAATCTTGATAAAGCACCGCTGTTGAACGATAAAAAGCCTCAGAATCCTCAAGAATTTCCCGAATAATATGTTCTGCTTGGCCGTCACGCTCAACATCAGAAAGTTCAGGAAATAAACTCAGGTTTTCTTCCAACAGCTCTTGTTTTTTATGCACTACCTCCTCTAACATCTCGTGCATTGATTTTTCCCTCATCGGCTCTCGTGTTTGTTTAAATGGCGTTAAAATTTCCTCTGGTGAAGCAGTAAAAACGAGCTCTTGCACATCATCCCGCTCTGTTGGAAGTGGCATTAATTTAGGACTAGAAGAGCGTGCCAAAGTTTCAACAGAACCGATAATGATTGGTAAGGGACGTCGTGATAAAGCAGGGCCTAAAGCTATAAAATTTCCCCGTTCAAGATCTCTAAACATTTCCGCTTGGCGACGCTCCATTCCCAAAAGATCAGCAGCGCGCACCATATCAATATCTAAAAAAGTCCGCCCTATTAAAAAGTTTGAAGCTTCAGCAGCAACATTTTTGGCAAGCTTAGCCAAACGTTGTGTCGCAATAACACCAGCAAGACCACGTTTACGTCCTCGACACATAAGATTGGTCATAGCGCTCAAAGAAATTTTACGCGCTTCATCAGAAACTTCTCCTGCTGCAGTTGGAGCAAACAATTGCGCTTCATCGACAACGACAAGCATAGGATACCAATAATCACGTTCCACATCAAAAAGTGCCCCAAGGAAAGCCCCTACAGCACGCATCTGTTGTTCAGTATCCAAGCCTTCAAGATTAAATACCACTGAAACTCGATGTTGTCGAATGCGATGGGCAATACGAGTCAACTCTAATTCACTACGTTGAGCCTCTACAATAACATGACCAAATTTATCTGCCAAAGTTACAAAATCGCCTTCTGGATCAATTACACAATGCTGCACCCACTTAGCACTTTGCTCCAAAAGACGGCGTAAAAGATGTGATTTCCCTGAACCGGAATTACCTTGTACAAGAAGACGTGTCGCCAATAATTCTTCTAAGTCAAGAAGTGCTGGCATCGATTTATGCAAAGCACGATTCTCTGACATCTCACCCAAGGCAATCTCAACCTTCATAACATCTCCAGTGTTTGATTTTGAACATATCAGTGCCAGCACATATTGGTTGATTCTCCATCCACACCGCAATTTGTAACATTTCCTCCTTTTTAACGGTAGAAATCATCGATTTTTCCCACAACTCTTGCATCTATGAATAGTTTGAACTATAGAACAAACTTCTGCGTAGACACCCTTGGAGGCAACGTAGAATGGAGTGATCGCTGTTGGTTAGCGCATATCTTCATATCCATGCAAAAACTATTACTGTTTTTGAAGGATCTCCAATCATGTAAAAAGGACTTAAATTATGAGTAAAAGCTACACTCTTAAGGCCGAAAAACGCGAGCGGGTTGGTAAGGGGTCCTCCCGTGAACTTCGCCGCAACGGTCTTATTCCTGCTGTCATTTATGGTGAAAAACAACCACCCTTGGCAATAACAGTTCCCTATAAAGAAATTTTCTACAAAATTCATGCCGGTGGCTTTCGTACCACCATTGCAACGATTATTCTTGACAAGCAAAAAATTATGGTTTTGCCAAAAGATTATCAATTAGATCCCGTGCGTGACTTTCCCCTCCATGTAGACTTTTTACGCATTTCAGCAAAATCCGTTGTAGAAGTGAATATTCCTGTCCACTTCCTCAATGAAGATACGGCACCTGGACTTAAAAAGGGTGGTGTCCTCAATATTGTTCGGCACGAAATTGAATGTACAGCTCCAGCAAGTGCTATTCCTGAAGCTATTGAAATTGATCTCTCCAGCTACTCTATTGGTGATTCTATTCACATTTCAGCAGTGCAACTGCCAAAAGATGTGACTCCCATCATCCAAGATCGAGACTTTACCATTGCAACCATTGCAGCTCCTGCTGGCATGGATGTCAGCGATGAAACTTCTGAACAAGAAAATGATGAAGAAAACACGGAAACTTCATAAAACTCAAAAGGCGGGAATTTTTTCCGCCTTAATTTATGAGACATTACCCTTACTCATACTTTGACTGAAGATACACATGTGGCTTATTGCTGGTCTTGGCAATCCTGGTTTACAATATCAAAATAACCGCCATAATATCGGTTTTATGGCTGTTGATGCCATTTATCAGTCCTTCTCTTTTTCTCCATGGTCAAAGAAGTTTCAAGCAGAAATCTCCAATGGTTTCATAAGTAATGAGAAAATTTTTCTTATAAAACCACAAACTTTCATGAATCTTTCTGGTCAAGCTATTGGCGAAGCTTTGCGATTTTATAAATTAGATTTGAAGAATTTGATCATCATTTATGATGAGTTAGACCTGTCACCGGGAAAAGTTCGTATAAAAATTGGTGGAGGAAATAATGGGCATAATGGCATTAAGTCTATTGATGCCCATTGTGGTACTGACTATTGTCGGATACGCATAGGAATTGGTCATCCTGGAAGCAAAGAACTTGTTCATCAGCATGTTCTGGGAAATTTCACCAAATCTGATCAAGAATGGTTATCCCCTCTCTTAGAGGCAATTGCAAAAAATATTGCTCTCCTTATAAAAGATGAGAAATCCCTCTTTATGAATGAAGTTTCACAAACGATAAAAAACAATCAAAACCATTGGCTTGAGTGTCCCAGTCGCGTGAAGAATATGGATAAGAACTCTTAAAAAAAATCCTCTTATAAACTTTCTCAAAGGAAAAATCTGTTGGCAACGTGAGAAGCTAAAAAATAGAATCAGAATACAAGCTTGTATGCACTTTTGAAAAAGAAAGGCTTATTTTCTCTTTTAAGAAAAAGAGAAGATTGAACAGAAAACCAAAATACTTAAACAGCTCTCTCCAATCTTCTCCCCAAAATTAAAAAAATTCATTTGGCTGAATGGTCGACTGTAGCGGATCATAGCCATTTGATTGTTGACTATAAACTGTAGGAATACTCCTATTGTTTTGCAATACCACAACACGCGAACCAACGGGAACACGATCATAAAGATCGATAATATCTTGATTAAGCAAACGAATGCACCCACTTGAAATAGCACGCCCAATTGACCACGATTCGTGTGAACCATGAATACGGAAAAGTGTATCTTTCCCATTTTTGAACAAATAAAGTGCCCGCGCACCTAATGGATTATCGGGTCCTGGTGGCATGCCTTTCCCAAGATGTCCATAACGTTCTGGTTCTCGAGCCATCATAGCTGCAGTAGGAGCCCAATTTGGCCACCGACGCTTGCGCTGTATAACCCCCTCACCTTCAAATGCTAAACCTTCCTTACCGACCCCAATCCCATAACGCAAAGCTTTTCCATTTTCACCAATAAGGTAAAGAAAACACTCTTGCGTATCTACAACCAATGTTCCAGCTGGATAAGATGTATAATAAATCACTTCTTGTCGCCAATATTTTGGATCAATTGTCGCAAGATCAACAGCAGGTAACGAATAAGTCTCATTCGTTACAGGACCATACAAAGCCTGTATTTCTGGTGGAATGTATCGAACTTGTTGAAAAGAAACCGATGACATATCTGACTGATGTGTAGCACATCCAGCCAAAGCCAAAAGTGCTGCAATTAAAAAGGCACAACGAGATAACACTCTTCTATTTTCTCCGATTAATTATTTATGCAGATTTGCATACCATGAAAAACTTAGCACAATATTAACATTAATTCGAAGTTTTCTTATCCTTGAAACTAAGGAGAGAATTAAGATAAGAAGAACTAAGGTAAAAAAAGCAGATACCTGCTACTTTATACTTTTTTCTCACTTATCGCAAGGCAAGGACTATAACTCTTATGAAAATATGCTATAAAAAAGAAGCTTTATCTTGACTATAAAATCAAACGAAAAGAAAGACTCTCATGGGCTTTAAATGCGGTATTGTCGGATTACCTAATGTTGGGAAATCAACTCTTTTTAATGCATTAACAAAAACAGCCACTGCACAGGCTGCCAATTATCCTTTCTGTACCATTGAACCCAATACCGGTGAAGTTGCTGTTCCAGATTTACGAATGGAAAAAATTGCATCAATCGCTGGTTCAAAAGAAATGATTCCTACACGCATTAACTTCGTCGATATTGCGGGGCTTGTGCGAGGAGCTTCAAAAGGCGAAGGTTTAGGAAACAAATTTTTAGCCAATATTCGCGAAGTCGATGCCATTGTCCACGTTTTACGCTGTTTTCAAAATGAAGATATTACCCATGTAGAGGGACGTATTGATCCTGTTAGTGATGCAACAACGGTTGAAACCGAACTCATGCTTGCGGATCTTGAAAGTCTTGAGAGACGAATCATACAAATTCGTAAACGAGCAACCGGAAAAGACAAAGAAGCTCTCACAATTTTGCCTATTATGGAAAAAGCATTAAACATACTGCAACAGGGAAACCCTGTCCGGTTATTGCTCAAAGATATCTCTTCCGATGAACACCACATTCTTAAAAGCTTGAATCTTTTAACCTCCAAGCCTGTACTTTATGTTTGTAATGTAAGCGAAAATGACGCCGCTCATGGAAATAGCTTTACCCAAACAGTTGAAAAAATGGCAACAGAGCAAAATGCGCAAAGCATTATCATTTCTGCTTCTATCGAAGCGGAAATCACACAACTGAGTGATGCTGAAGCATCAGAATATCTCAATGCTTTAGGACTCTTTGAACCGAGTCTCAATCGCCTCATTCGCGCTGGTTACCATTTACTTGATCTCATTACTTACTTCACCTGTGGGCCTAAGGAAACACGAGCATGGACAATTACGCGTGGTACAAAAGCTCCCCAAGCAGCTGGCGTTATTCACTCAGATTTTGAGCGCGGTTTCATTCGTGCCCAAACCATCAGCTACAATGACTATATTGCTCTGGGTGGAGAAAGCGGTGCAAAAGAAGCAGGAAAAGCCCGCGATGAAGGAAAAGAATACATTGTGCAAGATGGCGATATCATGTTATTTAAACATAATACTTAAATCTTCACTCTGTCTTAATAGTTTATCTTGAAAACTTTGGTAATAGCTCCCTGGAATCTTGTCGCAAAAGCTCTCAAGAGTTTTTAGAACAAAAAGACTGTTGCTAGCATATGATTATGATAGCAACAGTTTTATCCATTAAAGAATGAAAATATAAAATTAGCGTGTCCAACGCCCTTCGTATTTAAATGTTGGAGCGTCCTTTAAAGAATCTTTTGTCGCATTTGTAATGAGTTTCCATTTACCATAATCATTTGTCATCTGGATTGTTTCTGGAGAAACGACCACATAACTCTCGCCTATGCCAAGAAAACCACCAACAGCAATAACAAATCCTGCAATATTATTTTCACGTAAAATAATATCTTTTACTTCACCAATATTTTCATCTTCTATATTATATACATTGGCGCCTATAAGACTGGAAGCTACAAAATCCGTTGCTAAAGGTGTCACATAACGCACAGACTTATCTATCCCCACCTGTACAATACCCGTCGAAGAGATCATTTCAGGTTTTGAAGGCACTTCAAAAGACTGAGCATAAGTACTAGAAACCATCAAAATTGACATAAGAGTAGTACATGCAATTTTTTTCATTTTAACATCTCCATTTTTACTTTGCTTTTACTTTATAAAACCTCAATGCATCATAAAAAGATTTGTTCCTTATGCTCTTTATACTCTATACTCTTTCGAGTCTTGTCGCTTTACCCTTTTCTCTTTATTTCGTCTTTTATTTCTTTCTCTAACTCTTTTTCTAAACCACACCAAATACGATTTTTAAAAATATAAACAAGCCCTGCAAAAATGATTAAAAATAAAATAACACGAAAACCGGTTTTTTTACGAATTTCCATATGAGGATCGGCAGCCCACATCAAAAAAGCAGAAACATCGCGCGCATAATGTTCAATGATTTCTGGAGTTCCATCTTCATAAGCAACCATACCATTACTCAAAGGAGGAGCCATCGTTAAAGAATTACCGGCAATAAAATAAGGATTATACCAATAACCATTCGCAATTTTTATCTCCTTCGGTGCCTTCTGATATCCTGTTAAAAGAGCTGTAATATAATCTGGACCAGCTGTATCATAATGAGTTAATACATCAGTAATTAAAGCAGGAAACGGCAAAGATACCCCACGTGCACGTGCCATCAATGACAAATCTGGAGGATAAGCACTATTCAAAATAAATCTTTCTTCTTCTTCATGTGAAAAGGGAGAAGGAAAATAATCCGTTGCAACCCCAGCACGTTTAAAAAATTTTCCTTCTCGATTAGGGCCATCGCGCACTTCATATTGCCCCGCCAAAGCTTTAATCTGTTCTTGATCATACCCTAGAGCTTTTAAATTGCGAAAAGCCACATATTTTAGCCCATGGCAGCTGGAACAAACTTGTTTATAAACCTTTAATCCGCGCCTCAATTGCGCCTTATCATAAAGCCCAAATGGACCTGAAAAACTCCATTCTTGTTTTTTAGGAACTTGTAAAGGAAAAGAAATAAATCCCTCTTCCTGATCAGAGTCATCACTCGCTAAACTCTGAGCAGAAAAGCTCATAGCAACAATAAAAATCAGTCCGACAAAAACATTTACCATAGTCTCTTTTTCTGTTTTAAATCTTGCATAATTGAAGAAGGAAGAGAACAATTTTTTTCAAACGCTGGCAAAATCGGCAAAATAACCAAAAAAAATATAAAATAATAAACAGTAGCCAATTGTGTCCATAAAAGAATTTTATCACTTATTTCTCTTGACCCCAACCAACCAAGAAAAACGACATCAATAACCAACGCCCAAAAGAAAATTTTATAAACAGGTCGATATCTTGCTGAACATATTTTAGAACGGTCTAACCATGGCACAAAAATTAAAATGCAAATCGAACTGACGAATAAAACAAAGCCCACAAAAGTTGAAGGGAAAATACCAATATCAAAAGTTATAGCACGAAGCATCGCATAAAAAGGCAAAAAATACCATTCTGGAACCACACGAAGAGGTACCTTTAAAGGATCTGCCACACTATAATTTTCAGCCTGCCCCATATAATCGGGCATATAAAACAAAAACCAGGCAAAGAAGATCAGAAAAACAGTAATAGCAAAAATATCTTTGATAAGCGCATAAGGCGAAAATGGAACTGTTTCCTTATCTGATTGTATAGCAAGACCCGTTGGATTACCTTGCCCAACACAATGGATTGCCCAAATATGCAGCCCCACAAAAAGAAGCAAAATAAATGATAAAACATAATGGAAAACATAAAAACGATTCAACGTTGGTTGTCCTACGCCATAACCACCCAGAAGTGTCTCATGCAACCATGTCCCCACCAAAGGTATCGTTTTAAAAAGCCCTGCAATCACTGAAGCCGCTGAAATAGACATCATCCCCCAAACAAGCACATAACCAAAAAATGCTATTGCCATCATGATGATATAAATAAAAATACCTGTAACCCATACCATTTCTCGCATGTTTTTATAAGAACCATAATAAAGTCCACGTGCCAAATGGATATAAACAGCAATAAAAAAAAACGAAGAGCCTACACAATGCCATGGACGAAAAAGCCAACCAAACTGCCCTTCACGCCGAAATCGTTCACTAGTTTCAAAAGCCAAATGAATATCTGGAACATAATGCATAGCCAAGACAATACCAGTCAAGAGCTGTGATAAAAGCATAATGGTCAAAATACCGCCAAATGTGTAAAAGTAATTAAGATTACGCGGAACAGGAAAAGTCACAAATGTATTATAAAAAAAACGAGGAAGAGGAAAACGCTTATCAAACCAACGAGCAAGAGCATTTTTAGGACAATAAGGAGGAAACCTTGTCATAACCTTATCCTATTTTGAGCAAAGTATCAGAAAGAAATTGGTAAGGTGGAATAGCCAAATTATAGTTAGCGGGGCCTGACCGCACTCTTCCAGCGGTATCATAAACAGACCCATGACAGGGACACAACCATCCTCCAAATTTACCCGATTGCCCAAGTGTTACACAGCCTAGATGCGTACAAAGATTAATAACAATCAGCCAATTTTCACGTCCTTTACCTGCTGAACGCGCAAAATCTGTTGCTTCTTTTTCACCTTCAAGATTAGGATTGCGCGCTTGACGATCTTTTAGAAGTCTCAATTCAGTAGCGCGCGCATCAGCAATTTCTTTTGCCGTACGATTTCGAATAACAACAGGCTGTCCTCGCCACTTTACCGTTACCGACATCCCCTCTTCAATACCAGAAAGATCAACCTCAACAGAGGAAGATGCCAAAACAGCTTCATCTGGACGCAACTGACGGATAAAAGGCCACGCAACCGCTCCCATTCCAACTGCTCCTGCAACAGCTGTTACCAAAAACAGAAAATCCCGCCTCGTTTGCTCACCCATGGACTTAACTTAAAGAGACACTTTGCTAAAACATTCTTTTACCATACCCTCTCCCATTGTACAATGCTTGATCATTCAGTTACCTCAACCATGAAAACATCCCCGTAAAAAACTCCTGCCATTTGTATGGTTTATACAAAAACTGTTTTATAATGATAATTCATCGTTTTACAGAGTGAATGAAATCCTGAAACACCGTAAGTTTCTTTCATTTCAAACCTATTCATATTAATCAATCAAAATTACTCCCCCACCCGTGAAAATCAGAGATAGCATGTAAATAAACACTTCTAAAGAAAGAAACATTGTCTTGTTATGACCATATCTCAGTAAATAAGTTGAGCTTATCGGTTATTTCTTTAACACATTTACAGCATCTCTCCCTTCCTCAATTCCAACTGGTTGCATGAGTATTTTTTTCGCTTCTGTTTTTGCATAAAAAGCATATTTTGTTGATTTTAATTAAAATGGATGATCTAACCGCATTAAATACCCCACTTTTCAACATAATGAGCCAATCCATTTCATGGATCGCTCAATAAAAGGAAGTCTCTAATAGGGAGCTTCTCTCTTATCCCAAACAGACCTGTATACATAACTTTTTCCCTGAAATTTAAAGGGAATAAAAATTAACCGTAAAAACATGTATTTCTCAAAGCATATTTTTCGAATAAATTGTGGTGCTTCTTTACAAAGTCGAAAGAAAAATCATATTACAGAGAACATGACACTTCATATAGCTCTTTTCCAACCTGATATTGCTGGTAATACTGGAACGATTTTACGTCTTAGCGCTTGCTTTGGTTTACATGTGCACATTATTGAACCTGCAGGCTTTAATCTGTCGGATCGTAATCTCAAACGCGCAGGATTGGATTATCTCGAATATGCTTCCTTAGAACGACACATTGATTGGCAACATTTTATAAGCTCCATGAAACACTTAAACCGCCGCCTGTTGCTTTTAAGTACAAAAGCAAAAACATGCTATACGCAGATATGCTATCAAAGAAATGATGTTTTACTTTTTGGTCGTGAAACAGCTGGCGTTCCCGATTATGTTCATGAAGCGGCCGATTACACATTGAAAATTCCCATGCAACCACAGGCACGCTCTCTAAATCTCGCCATGAGCGTAGCCATAACAACAGGAGAAGCATTACGCCAAATTGGTTATCATGAAAGAACCTGTAATCTATAAAAACACAACAATTCCACTAAAATTTTTAATAGAACGATAAAAATACATAAAATATGGTTTTAAATAATTAAAAAATATTTTTTATAGCGTATAATAAGTAATTAAAAGCGCATACGTTTCAATAATACTTTTGGAATAACTTACAGAATTCCTGTAAAAAAACATAAATTATTACGAAAAACAATATACAATATATAAAAAACAGTTAGAGCGTATAATGCCTATCATTTTCCAACAATTAAGTGCTGATAAAATAAACATTTCTTAGTGCCCATCATATCCATTTCATATCACCACCTATAAATGATTAAATACTCCTCCTAGTAAAAATCCATTAGACATCCCCCTCTTCATGCTCATACAAAGTACAAACAGCTATCACTATTCTCTTTATTCGTTCTCATTTTCGAGAATCCTTATCTTTGAGATGGTTCATAAGAGACATTTTTCCTCTCTGTAATCATTTTTCCTCACTTGTGACATCTAAGGCAATAATTTTGATTGATGTAATATGAACAGGTTTGAAATAACCTTACAATATTTGGAGCTCTTGTTTCACATGAAAAATTACTATTATAAATTAATATGTTGACTTAAAAAATATAAACAGAAATGTTATAAATCAATTTTTTCTAATAATACATGACGATCCATTAAAAATCCGCTTTCAACCCATATCATTTCTAACTCTTTAAGCTTTTTTCCTAAAAGTACACCTTTAGCAAAACCTTTCTTTATTAAATCGTTACCATTAATGGGAAAAGTTGGAATCTGCCATTTTTTGGCAAGCTGATGAAGCTTGACATAACCCTCTGCTTTTTGCAAAGCATCACTTTTTTCCAGATGATTAAGATGTGATGCAGCGACAGACAACGATAATTGATCTAAAACTGGCTGTCGTCCATGAAAATAAATCAGTTTTTGCACAAAATGATCAGAACAGTTTTGGTTTATTATTTCTAACTCTGCCCATTCTTTTAATCGCGTTCTTTCTTTATGGGAAAAATGCAAGCGCTGTGCCATTTCATGAAGACGTATGGGGTCAGGAGGAAGAAGGCTTTCTAGCCGTAATAATGGATCAACTTTCCAACCAAGAGTCTGTTCTGTCTTCACCAATGCGTGAATTGCATCAATGCCCCATCGTTCTGTTTCAGGAAAAATGAGTGCCAAAACTCTGCTTTGTCGCATCCATAAAAGAGCACGCGTTGGATCAAACGCCGCAAGAAGCTTTTTCATTTCTGCCCAAATACGTTCAGAAGAAAGTTTTTTTAAACCGTGTTTTAAACGAACACATGCCTTCAATCCTTGCACATCAGGTCGCCCTGCTCCATACCACGCAAAAAAGCGAAAAAACCGTAAAATACGCAAATAATCTTCGCAAATACGATCTTCTGCAACCCCAATAAAACGAACTGTTCGGCTAGCAATATCACTCAAACCTCCCACATCATCATAAAGATTGCCAGCAGCATCACAATAAAGCGCATTTATCGTAAAATCCCGCCGTTCAGCATCTTTTTTCCAATCACGACCAAATACCACTTTTGCATGACGACCATCTGTTTCAATATCGCAGCGAAGCGTTGTAACCTCATAAGAACATGAATGAGCAACTACTGTTATTGTACCAAAAGCAATCCCTGTAGGAATAGCTTTAAATCCTGCTTCTTCTACACGTGCAATAACCTGTTGCGGCAAACAGGTTGTTGCAATATCAATATCACTAATAGGCTGCTCTAGCAGTTGATTACGCACTGCTCCCCCTACAATACGCGCTTCTTCCCCCTCCAAAGACAAAACGCGAAGAAGTGTTTGGATATCACTTTGTTGTAACCACGCAACCTGTTTAAAGTTCTGTCTTATATTCACTCTTTAACCTTTCAAAAAAGTTGTCTTCACTGCTTTAAAGGACTCTCTTCATAAAACAAAATTTTTAAGACATCTCTTATAAAGCACGTCTATTCTTCCAAAGAAACTTTTCTCTTCTATATACGAATATGAAAAAAACGGCATATGATACTTCTTTTCTTCTCATTTTCTGTTACAAATAATAAGATATCCATTATCATGCAGAGAAAATTACCATTTTTGCGACAAACGCCTTAAGGAAGAAATATGAGTCAACATGATCCATCATCCAATTCTATAAAAAAGGTCAATATCAATCATGAGGCTCAAGTCATTATTGATGATATTGATACGGCACACAAAGAATTGGATATTTTACAACAAGAAATTGACAAAGTTATTTTTGGGCAAAATCAGGTAATCGAATATGCTTTAATCGCTATTTTTGCTGGTGGTCACGCCCTTCTTGTCGGTGCTCCAGGACTTGCAAAAACACGTCTTGTTGAAACATTGGGAACAGTCTTAGGGCTTGATGAAAAACGCATCCAATTCACTCCTGACTTAATGCCATCGGATATTATTGGTTCTGAAATTATGGATTCCGATAAAGACGGTAAACGTTCTTTTCGATACATTCAAGGTCCTATTTTTACGCAACTTCTCATGGCCGATGAAATCAATCGTGCTTCCCCACGGACACAGTCAGCCCTTTTACAAGCTATGCAAGAATATCATGTTACTGTTGCAGGTACCCGTTATGATTTGCCACAACCTTTTCATGTTCTTGCAACGCAAAATCCTCTCGAACAAGAAGGGACATATCCACTTCCTGAAGCACAACTGGATCGCTTTTTGATGCAAATCGATATTGACTATCCTGACCTCACAACAGAGCGACGGATTATTTTAGAAACAACAAAAGAAAAAAAAACAAATGCAAAACCAATTTTATCCGGCAAAAAATTGCAAAAAATTCAAAATATCGTTCGCAAAATGCCTCTTTCAGAAAATGTGATTGAAGCTATTTTAAAAATTGTCCGCTCATCTCGCCCTCATAAAGACAATAGCCTTGCTAATACTTATGTTTCTTGGGGACCTGGTCCACGGGCATCACAAGCCCTTTCACTTTGTGTTCGCGCCCGTGCTCTTTATTATGGACGCTTAGCCCCTTCACTTGATGATGTTGAAGCATTAGCCTATCCCGTATTACAACACCGCATGGCTCTTAATTTTTCTGCCCGTGCTGAAGATATAACCGTAAAAGATATTATCAATAACCTTGTGAAAGATGCTCTTTGAATGGCACTTGGCAAAAAAGTTTTACAAAAACCTCCATTGTCTCTGGCAAATGAACTGCATAAGGATACTGGCAAAATGCCATATTTCCTTTTGCAAGCGCGTCATATCGCTAATACACTGATAACCGGATGGCACAGACAACGTAAAAGCGGTAATGGGGAAAACTTTTGGCAATTTCGTCCCTATATGGAAGGAGAATCCATTACCCGCATTGATTGGCGTCGCTCAGCGCGTGATGAAAATACGTATCTGCGCGAAAACGAATGGCAAATGACACAAACCGTTTGGCTTTGTCCTGATCAGAGCGCATCAATGCATTACTGTTCACGCTTTTCTAAAATCTCTAAAGGTAATCATGCCATTATTCTTACCCTTACCTTGGCATCCCTTCTTGCACGCAGTGGCGAACATATTGCTATTCCCAACTTAATGTCCCCCACAATGACATCCAATGTCGTAGAACGAATAGCCTTTGCTTTAGAAAATCATTCAGATGAAAATTCATTTCCGGATTTTTCAACGATTACACGCTTTTCACATGTCGTTATAATGAGTGATTTTCTCGACTATCCTGAAAAAATCATCCAACATTTAACCGTTTTAACTACAAAACAGGTGACAGCTCATTTAATTGAAATTTCTGATCCCGCAGAAGAAAACTTTCCCTACACAGGTCACACAGAATTTTTGGATCCTGAAACGAAAGAGAAACATGTTTCCACTAAAGCAGAAGATCTTCGTAAGAGCTATTGTAAACTATATCACGCAAGGCGACAAGAATTGGTAAATTTTTGCGCACGCCAAGGATGGTCTTATCACGTTAGTACAACGGATCAACCTTTAACAGAGACCATTTTTCATCTTGCAAATACAATGAGCGACTCTCCATTGCAAAAAAGGAGGGCACTTTGAGTTTTGCTGCTCCCTTTCTGTTACTAGGGCTTTTGTTCCTACCGGTCATTTGGTGGCTGTTACGGATAACTCCTCCATCTCCGCGCAAAGAGCTTTTTCCCCCTTTTCGCTTCTTACCCAAACCAACTCATCAACAAGAAACAGCAAAACATACACCTTGGTGGTTGCTCTTGTTGCGTTTAACCATAGCGGCACTTGTTATCATAGCTCTAGCACGCCCCACTTGGAATCAAAAACCAATCAGCTTTTCTGGATCTCAACCCCTTGCACTCATTATTGATAATGGTTGGGCTTCTGTAAAAGAATGGAAAAAGCGCATCTCTATCACTGAAATGCTTCTTGCACAGGCAGAAAAACAGCAAAAAAATATTTATCTTGTTGCAACGGCTGAAAATGATATCTCCAATATAGAGCCCCAACCAGCCAAGATTATAAAACAGCATTTAATGCATTTGCAACCGCGTCCTTGGCCTGTCAACCGTGTGCATGCCTTCAAAAAACTCAGCGAAATAACCAAAGGAAAACCTCTTGATATTGCTTATTTGAGTGATGGATTACGAACAAATGAAGATGAGCAAGCTTTTGCTCATCTTGAAGAATTAAAACCTAGAAACTTCTTGTGGTATTTGACTGATATTTCCGATTTAACCGGCATAACATCCATAGAAAATAACAATGGAAACATGGGCGCGCGTATTATCCGCTCAACAACACACAGCAACACTCCCGCTATACTCAGCCTCTACGATTCAAATAATCAACTTCTCGGTCAATTTACGAACAATTTCTCTGAAGGAGAAACAACAGCACTTGTTCCTTTTAATGTACCACTTGAACTACGCAATGATATCGCTTGGATAAAAATAAACAATCAAAACCATGCTGCTGCAACCTTCTTGGTAGACAGCCATAACAGGATAAGCCGTGTTGCTCTTCTCTCACCAGATACCAATGAAATGGCACAGCCTTTACTTGCTCCATTTTATTACATTATCAAAGCCTTACAAGGTCATACACAGCTTATAACAGCCGGTGGAAGAGAACTTTCAACGGATATTGATCATTTGCTTAAACAAAATCCATCTGTTTTGATTATGGGTGACATTGTTAACATACCCCCAAAAGCAGAAAAAAAACTTTCTGATTTTGTGAATAAAGGGGGAACACTCATCCGCTTTGCAGGAGAAAAACTCAGTAGTGCAGAACATTACGATAACCTCCTTCCGATACCACTACGCCCAGGTCAACGTTCCCTTGGAAGTATTATGTCTTGGACAAAACCACAAAAGCTTGCCCCTTTTGCAAAAAATAGCTTTTTCTTTGATCTTCCTTTTCCAAAAGATGTCACTGTCTCGCGCCAAATCCTCGCAGAACCAACCCCAGATCTTTTTGAAAAAACGTGGCTTAGCCTTTCGGATGGAACTCCTCTTATTACCGCAGCAAAACGTGGTAAAGGAACCCTCATTCTTATTCATGTTGCTCCTGACCCAACATGGTCTAATCTTCCTCTTTCTGGCTTTTTTGCACAAATGCTGCAAAAATTAATCACATTAGGTTCTAACGAAAACACAAACCTAACACACAGAGAAAAAAGAACCGTGGTACAAAGCCCTTGGCGAACTATAGCCGTTGACGGACAATTACAAGTACCACCCTCTGATGTTGTTCCTTTGATCTTTGACTCTCAAAATCCACCCCATCCTTCCTACCATACTCCCCCAGGACTTTATGGTGTCAAAAACAATTTTTATGCACTCAATCTCTTAACTCATTCGTCGCACTTGATGAAACAATCATCATTGCCAACTTCTCTTAATAAAAGCCCTTTATCTTACGATACAAAAGAAAAAAATCTTATTGGTCCACTTTTAGGATTAGCCATCTTATTATTCGCCTTTGACAATTTTCTCATTTTATGGATGGGAGATATTTTTTCTTTCATGAAACGGCGTAATATGTTTCTCCTCCCCTTTATAAGTCTTATTGCCTTGTTTTCATATGATCCAACTCTTCATGCACAAACGAAAGAAAACCATCATGATAGTGTACAAGCTGCCGGCGCAACACATCTTGCCTATGTTATAACCAATAATCATGAAATTGATACAACGAGTAAAAGTGGTCTAGAAGCGTTAAGTCAATTTATCGCAGAGCGCACAATGCTTACCCTCGGCTCTGTTACAGCACTTGATCTCGATAAAGATGAACTCTCTTTTTATCCTCTTATTTACTGGCCAATTGATATTAAAAGTCCTATACCAACCCCCAAAAGCCTTGAAAAAATAAATAACTTTATGAAACATGGGGGAACAATTTTATTTGACACGCGCGATCAGATAAAGAGCAATCTTAATCTTGAAGGAGATGCCACTCCAGAAACGCAAAGATTACGAGATATCTTAAAAGAGTTAAATATTCCATCCATTGAGCCAGCATCAACAGATCATGTTGTTGCACGTTCTTTTTATATTATGCCAGATTTTCCTGGTCTCTACCGTGGTTCACCTTTATGGATTGAATCCTCCTCAACAAACAAAAAAAATAAAAATTCTCTTGCCAGCGGCGATAATGTAAGTTCTCTTCTCATTACTGCCAATAACTTTGCCGGTGCTTGGGCACTCGATGAAAAAGGGACATGGAAATATCCCCTTGTTCCCAATGATCCCATGCAACGTCTATGGGCATTTCGTGCAGGTTTAAATATTGTCCTTTATGTTCTTACAGGAAACTATAAAGCGGATCAAGTTCATGTTCCAGCACTCTTGGAACGCTTTAAAAGAGAAAGAAGGCAATGATATCATTTTTCACTTTTCAGCCTTTTTTACCACTCATTTGGATTCTGTTCTTAAGTGGAATATCGATTCTTTTTGTCGTTGTTGGTCTTGTTACGCAACGGCAAGGTTCTTTATTTCGTCTGATGGCATTAAGCGCCCTCATCCTTGCTTTGCTCAATCCAATGATCATAAAAGAACAGCGCGAACCACTGAAAAGCACAGTGGGAATTGTTATTGACCGCAGCAAAAGCCAAACATTTGGAACACGTACAAACGACAGTGATGAAGCGCGCGCGCAATTAACTCAAGCATTGGCGCATTATCCACAATTTGAACCACGCTTTATTGAAGCTGGAAAACTTGCTGATAATCAGTATGCGCCCTCAACGAATTTGTTTGAGGCTTTAACACAAGCAGTATCTGATGTACCGCTCTCTCGTTATGCAGGAACCATTTTTATCACCGATGGACAAGTGCATGACATTCCTGACCTATCAGACCTTCATCATGAAGCACCTCTCAATGCTCTGATTACAGGGCACTCAGAGGAATTTGATCGCCAAATTAAGTTTATCTCTCCTCCACGATTTGCCCTTGTCAACAAACCACAAACGCTCTCCATTTTGGTAGAAGATAAAGGCCCCACCAAAAAAACAATACCACAGAAAGCAAATATTACACTAAGCATCAATGGACAAGACATTGGCCATTATTCTGTGACTCCTGGCGTGATTTTTCAAACTGAAATTACCCTTCCTCATGCTGAAAAAAATATTATCCAAGTTATAACCGATCCACACAAAGGTGAACTAAGCTTTGAAAACAACCGCGCCATAACAATTATTGAAGGAATCAGAGAAAATTTACGCGTTCTTCTTATTTCAGGTGCTCCTTATAATGGAGAACGGACATGGCGAGACCTTTTGAAAGGTGACTCCAATATTGATCTTGTTCACTTTACTATTTTGCGTCCTCCCACCAAAGCAGATAATACGCCCTCAAGCCAATTATCCTTAGTGGTCTTTCCCACAAGAAAACTCTTTGTTGAAGAAATTAATAACTTTGATCTCATCATCCTTGATGGCTACCAGCACTCTACTGTTCTCCCCTTAATCTATTATGATTATATCGCCCAATATGTACAAAAGGGGGGTGCATTGTTGATGGTAACAGGACCTGAATTTGCCCAAAAAAACTCACTTGCGAAAACACCTTTAATAAGCATTTTACCGGCATTACCTAATGGAACTATTATTGAAAAACCTTTTCGCCCCACATTAACCAAAGAAGGTGAGCGCCATCCTGTCACAAGAGGTCTTGCAACACTTAACCTTCCAGATTCCCAATGGGGGCAATGGTTGAGACAAATTGCTATTCAAAACATAAATAACGGAATCGCCCTCATGAAAGGAGCCGATGAGCAACCACTTTTACTTCTCTCTCATGTTGATAAAGGACGTGTAGGCATGTTGCTTTCTGATGAAAGTTGGCTTTGGGCTCGAGGTTTCGAAGGCGGCGGTCCTTATGCTGCTCTTTATCGACGAATTGCTCATTGGCTCATGAAAGAACCAGAACTTGAAGAAGAAAAATTAAGTGCGACCAGCAGCCATCATCATTTAACAATTCGCCGCCAAACTCTAAAAGACCATCTAGAACCCGCTGAAATAATCTTTCCCTCTGGAAAAAAAGAAAATATTACTCTGACCAAAGAGCAAGAAGGCCTTTTTACTGCAACTGTGACCACTGATGAGACAGGAATTTTTACCATTAAAAATGGCGATTTAACAATACTTTCTTCTGTAGGGATGCTCGATAATCTTGAGTTGTTGGACTTGACTTCAACACAAGAAAAACTAGCCCCCATTATTAAGCACACAGGCGGCTACATCGGACGTTTACACCCTGAGGGAAAAGAAAACATTCATCTTCCTCCATTCAAGCTGATTCAATCAAAAACAAGTCCGTCCTCTTCCCCAGCACATTCAATTGTTCTGAAAGAAGCAACAGAAACCCGTTTAATCAATACCTTTTATTTTTCGATATTTTCTGGTTTTTTTGCATTGCTTGCTTGCCTTTTACTGTTGAGCAGCATGTGGTATTATGAAGGACGTTAAAAGGTTTGAGATTTCGTATAATAGTTTTAAAATTCAGCTTATCTTTTTACGTATTTACTTGTCTTTTATAATTAGATAACGTATTGATTTATAACTAAAAATACAGTATAATTCTCCTTATTTCAAATATCCTCATATTAAAAAAATAAAAAACATTCTCTTGCGTATTATTAGAAGAGATGCTGTATGGATAGAAACCATCGAAGAAAAGAATGAAATACCTCTTATGAATCCTTCTAAAGCAAGGATTTTCACAAAATTGGGGGAAAATAGTATGATGGTTTTTATTTGCACCTTGTATAAGCGTAGAGATGGTAGTGTACAGTAAGCCCTATATACTTCACAGAAGCTTTCTATTATAGCATCGAATACCGTCGTGAAATTAGCTCAAACGCATTGAGAAATGTTTTTTTTTACAAATATGTGAATGTACAACACAATGATATTCTATTGGGGATATTCTATTGGGGATATTCTATTGGGGATATTCTATTGGGGATATTCTATTTGGAACATTCCGCTTGAGGCGTTCTTTTTTGCAAGCTAATTTTTATTTTACAATCTTTCTTGCCTTTAAGCACTAACTTATCTTATGTTTATTCTTTAAATCGTTTTTAATACTCTACGAGCTTTTATGTTTTATCTTGCCCATATATCGGATGTACATCTTTCACCTCTCCCGCAACCTTCCCTCTTCGAACTTTCTGGGAAACGTCTTACCGGTTATCTGAATTGGCAAAAAAAACGTAAGAGTCAGATGGCAACAGACGTCCTAGAAACTTTAATAGATGCCTTGAACAAAACAAAACCTGATCACCTTGTGATCTCTGGTGATCTTGTAAATCTTGCTCTCGATAAGGAATTTGAACAAGCACGTCGTTGGCTACTTAACTTAGGACAACCTCAAGATATTTCTTTGACATTTGGAAATCACGATGCCTATGTCCGCGGCGCTTTCCAAAAAGCATGCACTCTCTTTAAACCTTGGATTACAGGTGACATCCCTCAAAAAAGCGTCTTTCCTTATATGCGCATTCGCAAAGATGTTGCCATCATAGCAGCTTCTTCAGCCATTGCGACACTGCCTTTTCAAGCTTCTGGTTATTTTGGTAAAATGCAAGCGCAAACTTTACCGCTCTTTTTAAAAGAAGCAGCACAGCGCAACCTTTTTCGTGTCGTCATGATTCACCATCCCCCTTTTCCCAATGCAACGTCTTGGCATAAAAAACTACGGGATATAAAACGTTTTCTAAACGTTATCAAATATCACGGTTGTGAACTTATTCTTCACGGACATACTCATTTACCCACATTGAATTACATTGAAGGACCAATTAAAAAAATTCCTATTGTTGGTGTTCCTTCCGCATCACAAGCTTTTGGTGATAAAAAACCACCCGCAGGCTTTAATTTATTTTCCATTGAACGCTTACAAAATCAATGGCATTGCCAATTACAACGTTATAGCATTATCAACCCCAAAAACGAGATTGCATGTACTGAAACAATTAATCTTTAAACACCTTCATAGTTGCCAAAACAACCAAAAACGAAAATATTTTTATTTCATATCCCTTTGGAAATCATAATTCTTATTTCCCTTTTTCTCCTTAAAAGACAAAGTTTCACCTTCTCTGTTAATAGATCAATTTTTCTCAGAGAATTCCATCTGCTGCCCCACTTATGTAACGAGCTTTTTACAAGCTTATTGGTTTTCTTCCTTCCCGCCCTAAAGGACGAAAATTCTACCCCATCTGATTTATAAATAATCCGGATTCTTGTCGCACGGGTTCCAGCTGCTAATTGCGCATGTGATTTACTTCACAAAGCTCTACACATAAACCCTGCTTTAAATTTCATCATACACTCCTCCAAAAGCATCTAATGCGTAAAATCCTTATAATATTACAATGATGATATTTTATAGAATAATAGAGAAGCTCATTCAGCTTCTATACCTGAAAATAGATGACTAAAAAAGCCAAATAATAACTAAAGTATATAATTTAAATAACCCAACCTACTTGTGATTTATAAACAAATAATGTTGATTGATTTATCGTAAATAGATTTGAAATAATCCCTTACTATTTCACTCGATATTTATTATCGTACATTTAAAAAAATATAAAAAATAATAGATTATATTTCGATAACAGATATAGGTAATAATGTTTTTTATGTCTCGATAAATTCCTAATTTGCTATCTATTTTTTTCTATAAATAAATTTATAATACTCTTTATAATTATTTTATTATTATAAATTATTATTTATAATATCACATAAAATATCTAATAATAAAAATTATAATATGAATTTTTATTATTATTGAGTTATATTGCGGATGTAGTTTTATGTGCTTTAGAATTTTTTTGCGATCTTTTTGTTATTAAATAAAATATTTTACGATAACGCAAAACAGAAAAGTCGATTGTATCAGAGGTCTTTCAAATAAAACAAAACACCATTAAGTTGCCAATTTATGTGTTGGTTTAAAAAAGCATCTTTTACAGCACCCAAACTCATTTCCCGACGGCACCTATGAATGATGTAATGATAAGTCCATTTAGCATCACCATCTTTACGTTTATGGAAAAGCAAGCTAGTATCAAATCTCAGACTTTGCCAATCCCCAATGTAGCGACAGCTTTTGGCACTTAAGATGATTCATAAGAGGCATTTTTATTCTTTCTTTAATGTTGTTTATCTCACTGCTCTCCCTCCTTTTGACGTACAAAAGACGCGGTTTTGATTGGTCAACATGGTATAGGTTTAAAATGAGAAAATCTTATGATCCTTGGATCTCTCACTCAACATGACAAAAAGTAAATTATATTTATAAATCAACGTATTGTTCGAATAAAATAGTAGCTCTTTTGAGTGAAGAATATTTTCCAGCGCATATCTGAAAAATAAAAGCCTCATTCGAAAATGAGACTTTTGAATTGTTTAATTCTGCAAAAAATTAAAATTTATAAGCTACACCCACGCGGAAATCATTTGTTTTGTAGCCCATTTCAAATTTATCCTGTATGAACTTTTTTTTGCCAAAATCTGAATAACGATATTCTGCACGCACAATAACATTATCAGTCATTGCAAAATCAATACCACCTCCAAGGGTGTAACCAATCATGGTCTTTTTTTCATCATGCAACCAATCAGAAAAATCAACTTCTCCATTTTTGCTATCAGTAACTAACCCAAAAATATTCTGAAGCTGCGTATAAGCAACCCCTCCGGAAATATAAGGCATCATACGCTCAATCGCAAAACCAACTCTCACCCGTGTAGCACCAGCCCATTTTTGTTTTAAGGTATGACGTACAGCTTTAATACGCCTTGTTGAATCATTCTCATGCAAATCTCTTGTTAGACTTTTTTCTTCTGTAGGTTGTGGTTTTTCTTCAGTTGGACTTTTTTCCGGTAGATCGACATCTTTAGAATCCTTTTTACCAGACCACATAATATCCGTATCAATACCTATAATAAAACTATTATCGATATCAATATTGGAACCTGCATAAACTCCCCCTATAAAACCAGAAAGTTTAGGTAAATTCTCCTTTCCAATTGGATTCCATATCCTTGTCTCATCTTTTAAATAACTTGCAGTTGTTTTACCTGAAAAGTTACCAATCTGTCCTCCAAGATAAAATCCTGTCCAAGAAAAAGCAGGCGCTGCAATAACAGGAACAGGCTGTTCAGGAATAGCGATATCCGACGCCTGTACTACAGAAATTGAAATTAAAGAAAATATAGATGTTGAGGCTAAATACTTTGTAATCATAATTGCTCCCCTAAAAGCTAATGTGATACATAAATAATAATAAATCGTTTCACACTTTTTTCAAAAAATCTATAGCAAAAATGACACAGTTGAAAAATTAAAATCTTATTTATAATTTCCTAAAACTATTAATCTATAGTAGCTTTTATAGCTTCATATTGATCATTATTATCCAGAATTATATAAATAATTATAATATCAATTTTTTGAAAATAATGAGATAAGGCTCATAAAGCATATCATTCACTAAACTAGTCACTCATCGCTTTTTGTATAAAGAATAATACCTAGAATAGCACATTTAACAGAGAAATTTTTTCATCACACTTGAAAAACCACTAGAGAACTTCACTCTAACCCTCTCAAGCGTGTAATGAAATAAAAGACAAAAATTAATATAAAAATGGAATTAATAATTTTTATTATTCTTATAGAATTATTTTAATGTTTCATGATTTTTGTAAAAACTGAACAGACCAATTGCCCAGTTTCTGCAATTAATTTTTCAACACGAAGCAAATCAGGTTCCCCAACACTATTTAACAAAAGGTCACTTAATCCAGGTGGCATGTCATTGGGATCAAGAGAATCATTTAAGCAAAGCCGTATAATTTGACTCAAATTTGTATAAAGACGATAGGCATAATGTAAATCAGCAATACATGACTGATTAAGAAAACTGTTTGGTAAGTGATCTAAAATATCCGCTGTCGTCGCTCCAATTTGAAACTCAATGACATGCGTAATAAGAGAAAATTGAGCAATAAACTCCAAATCCATAATGCCACCAGACATCGTTTTTAAATCCCATTGATTTTTTGGCGGCTTTTCTTTTGCAATCAAGGAACGCATTTCACACACTTCTTTTGCAACTTCCTTCTTATCACGAGAAATAGCAATAATTGCACACACTTCATTTTCTAGCTTTTGTAAAAAATCAGGATCTCCTGCAATGCCTCGAGCCCTTGTTAAAGCAAGATATTCCCATATCCATGCTTCTTGGCGATAATACTTTTTAAAAAATGGAAAAGAAACAGCAATAGGTCCTTTATTGCCTAACGGCCGTAACCTTAAATCAACGACATAAAGAACACCTTGGCTTGTAAGAGTGGATAAAGCAGAAACGAGGCGCTGTGCTAAACGCGTATAATATTGAGAAATATAAAGAGGCTTTTCTCCATCAGATATTTCTGCATCATCATCATGTTCATAAAGCAAAACGAGGTCAACATCGGAATCTGCTGTTAATTCACGACTTCCAAGTTTCCCCATACCCAATATGCCAACACGCCCCCCTTTAATACGACCATGAAGACGAGAAAACTCCTCTTGAACGGTAGCAAATGTTTTTGTAATCATAAGATCAGCAAGTGCAGTAAAAGCAAAACCCGCTCTTTCTCCTGTAATTGCACCATTCAAAATTCGAATACCAATCAAAAAACGTTGTTCATCTGCAAAAATCCTTAAATGGTCAAGAATCTCCTCATAAGAAAGAACATTTTCAAGAAAATATTCAAGCCGTTTTTCTAAATACGTTTTTGTTGGTAATTCTGAAAGAATATTTGGGTCTAACATTCCATCAAAAACGTGGGATCTGCGTGTAATAATTTCTGCAAGACGTGGAGCAGCACCCATAATAAGGACAAGCATATCCAAAAGAGAGGGATTAGACTGCAAAAGACTAAAAAGCTGAATTCCTGAAGGTAAGCCCTGTAAAAAACCATCAAAACGCAACATCGCCTCATCAGCTCGTTTTGTCCCACCAAAAGCTTTCAAAAGAGCTGGTGTTAATTCCGTTAATCTCTCGCGTGCTTCGGCTGATTGCGTTGCTTTATAACGACCAAAATGGAGCGTGCGCATAATACGACAAATATCACTTGCTCTTTCGAAGCCTAAACGGCTTAACGTTATTAATGTCTCCGGATCATCTTCTTCACCGGTAAAAACTAAATTACCAATTTCTAAACCAAGTTCTTGCTCATTCTCAAACAGTGCTGCATAATGTTTTTCAACAACCTGAAGTGTTTTTAATAAATCACGGATAAAACTGCTACTGTCTTGATAACCCATTAAATAGGCAACACTTGTGAATTGAGCAGTATCATTTGGAAGAAGATGTGTTTGTTCATCGAAAAGCATTTGAATACGATGTTCCACATTTCGAAGAAAAGCATAACTTTTTATAAGGCTATTTCTCGTTTTCTCACTGATCCAACCAAGCGTGTGAAGTTCTGCTAACATTGCAACTGTCTGACGTCCACGTAATTGAGGAAAACGTCCACCAGCAATGAGTTGCTGTGTCTGAACAAAAAACTCAATCTCACGAATACCACCACGACCTAACTTTATATTATGCCCATAAGCTGCAATTTGACCGTAATTTTTATGCGCATGAATTTGACGTTTGATCGAATGAATATCAGCAATAGCAGCATAATCTAAATATTTCCGCCACACATAGGGAAACAGCTCTTTGAGAAAGTTAAAACCTGCCCTCTTATCACCAGCAACTGGACGTGCTTTAATCATGGCTGCTCGTTCCCAATTTTGCCCACGCCCTTCGTAATAACGCAATGCAGTCCTTACTGGTAAGGCCAAAGGGGTTGAACCTGGATCTGGACGAAGACGAAAATCAAGACGAAAAACATATCCTTCCGCAGTGCGTTCTTGAATGATACGGATTAATCGGCGTACCATTTTAGAAAATACGTCAACACTTTCAGAAAGATTACCAATATGAGGTGATGTTTCATCAATGAAAACAATAAGATCAATATCAGAAGAATAATTAAGTTCCCCTGCTCCTAACTTTCCCATCCCTAAAATAATTAAACCACAGTCTTTTTCTGGATTCTCACGGCTT
Source organism: Bartonella sp. CL436QHHD (assembly GCF_042195105.1). Taxonomy (NCBI): domain Bacteria; kingdom Pseudomonadati; phylum Pseudomonadota; class Alphaproteobacteria; order Hyphomicrobiales; family Bartonellaceae; genus Bartonella; species Bartonella sp. CL436QHHD. The sequence continues at coordinate 138,690 of NZ_JBHINR010000001.1, forward strand.
AATAAATTGATCTTACCATGATCATGCGCTTCTCTTAATAGAAAACGTAGTGCTACACTTAATGCTGCTTCGCCCAAACGTGTCAACCAAGCACATGAAACTTCGTAAGTAAAAACACCTCCCAAATCAGCTAAAGCAATGAGAACATGCGCTTCTCGTTTTTTGCGCCTTAAAGCAGCCATCAATGAAGTTTCATTTATAGTTTCATCCTTATCGATAGCCGTAATATCATCTATAATTTCGCTCAGCCTTGTTTCTATATCAACATTTAATAAAGCACTAAGATATGATGGATTGGCAATTAAAACCTCACGCAAAAAAGGAGATAAGGTCATAACCGAACTGATAAAATCAATCTGCGTTCCACTCTCTGAAATGATGGAAGTAAGCGATTCTAAACCTTCTTTCCTTGCTTGTTCTTCCATGTCTTTTAACCATTGGGAACTACTTTTATCGAGAGGGCATAAAGGGAGAAGCTGTGTTTTTAAAAAAGCTTGTTTCGTCTGCGCTCCCTTGAAAAGCATTTTGCTTTCCTTTCTATTGCTTTATACTTTTAAAATAGTTGTTACGTATGAAAAGAGAAAAGTGAAGAAAAATATCTTTAAGGAAATAACAAAATAGCCCTAAGCCCTGGATTTGCATTTTCAAGTAACAATTCACCCCCGTGAAGCTTCATAACTGCTTTTGCTATACTTAACCCAATCCCAAACCCAGGTTGTGTGCGGCTTTCTTCAAGACGAACAAATCGTTCTGTCACTTTTTCACGTTTATCCTCTGCTATTCCTGGTCCATTATCGCTCACAACAACTAATAAATGTTCATCACGATATTCCATTGATAAGCAAACCTCCGCTTTCCTTTCACCTTTAGAGGCATATTTAATGGCATTATCTATAAGATTAAAAATTGATTGTGCAACAAGCTCACGATTCAACTTAAGCTCTTTATCAAATATATTCCCCAACCGAAGTAAAACACCTGACTCTTCAGCAAAAGGTTCGTAAATCTCAACAGCATCCTCAAGGATCAGTTTCATATTCATCATTTCAAGATGCTCAATTGCACTGCTGGCCTCAATACGTGAAATCATTAAAATTGCATTGAACGTACAAATAAGTTGATCTGATTCTGCAATAACCCTATCAAGGACCTGACGATATTCAAGCTTTGTCTTATTTCCTGAAAGTGCTTCTTCAGCACGATTTCTAAGACGCGTTAACGGCGTTTTCAGGTCATGAGCAATATTATCTGATACTTGACGTAAACCAATATTTAACTCTTCAATGCGGTCTAACATAACATTAAGATTGGTTGACAATCGATCAAACTCATCCCCTACTCCAGAGACAGGTAAACGCCCACTGAAGTCACCATCCATCAAGCGCTGTGATGCAGCCGTTACATGATCAATCCTTTGTAAAGCTCTCCTGCCAACAAAAAACCATATGAGTAAAGCGCCTCCAACCATTGCAGCAAGTGCAATGATCACAGCTTTGCGAATAACAACAGCAAAACGTTCTGGCTCATCCAAATCACGTCCTATAAGAATCTTCATAGCATTAGGTAAATCAACAATAACCGCCAAAGCGCGATGTTCACTTGTTTTGCCATGTTCTCCAAAACGGGAATATAAAAAAGAGGTAGAAATAAAACCACTCTGATTCAAAAGACCTAATTCAATACGTGCTACATTTCCTGCTAAAATACGCCCCATAGAATCCGTGACAAGATAAAGAAATGCTCCTGGTTGTCTTGAACGATAATCAATAGTGCGCATTAATAAGGATAATCCCCCATAATTATAAGCATTTTCAATATACTTTAATTCTTCATGTAAAGCCTGTTCAGTTTGCTCTGTTAACAATGAAGCAGAAAATGCCGTCATATAAATAGAAAGTCCTGTTGCCACCAATCCAAACAATAAAATGTAAAGTGCTGAAAGCCTTAGCGCCGTCGTGCGCATTATATTAATCAAACGATTCATGCTTTGTTATCTGGTACTTTTAGCATATATCCAGCTCCACGCACTGTATGGAGAAGGGGAACATCAAAATCTTTTTCAATTTTGGCTCTCAAACGGGAGATATGGACATCAATGACATTCGTTTGTGGATCAAAATGGTAATTCCAAACATTTTCCAAAAGCATAGTGCGTGTAACAACCTGCCCGGCATAACGCATCAAATATTCAAGTAAACGAAACTCTCGTGGTTGCAATAGAATGTTTCTATCACCTCGTTTTACCGTATGTGCTAGCCGATCAAGCTCAAGATTACCTACACAGTAAACAGTTTCTGCTTCTTTAGGATTTTTCCGCCGTTGTAAAACTTCAACACGCGCAAGAAGTTCAGAAAAAGCATAAGGCTTTGTCAAATAATCATCTCCCCCTGCACGCAGCCCCGTTACACGATCATTAACTTGCCCTAAAGCAGACAGGATAAGAACCGGTGTTTCATTGCCTTTAGCGCGCAATTCAGCAATAATAGAAAGACCATCACGATGTAAAAGCATTCGGTCAACAACCATAACGTCATAATTTTCCGTGGTTGCTAAAGCATATCCCGTATCCCCATCATAAGCAACATCAACGGAATGCCCTACTTCCAAAAAAGCTTTTTCGAGATAATGCCCCGTCTCATGATCATCTTCAATAACGAGTATCTTCATAAAACGTATCTCCATTATTTTATTATGTTGTAGGACAAATATTTAATAAACATTTGTCCTACAAACTAAAGCCTTACTTTTTGAAAATTGGAAGAGCAACAAAACGATTTTGATCATTTGTCCGCACTTGTAAGAGTATAGCCTTTCGTCCTAACTGCTGAGCATTTTTGATTGTGTTAATAATATCAGAGACTCGTTTAACCGGTTTATTATTTACTGTCACAATGACATCACCAGGGCGTATCCCTTTATCTGCAGCATCTGAATCGGTATCGACATCCGTTACGACAACCCCTACACCATCATCAGAAGGCATAACAATCAGACCATAATCTTCCAATGTTTCATCTAAATCACTCTGTCCATTTGAATATTTTGAAGTCTCTTTCTTACTTTCATCTTCAGACATTGAAGCGAGTTTAACCTTGATGCTCTCCTCCTTACCTGATCTCCAAATCCCTATGGTTACCATTTCTCCTGGTTTAATATTTGCAATACGTTTCGCCAGCTCACGCGCATCAGCAATTTTTTCATTATTCACTGAAATAATTACATCACCCGCTTTAATACCAGCCTTTTCTGCCGGTCCTTTTAACGGATCAGTAACCAAAGCACCTTTGGCTTCTTTCAAACCTATTGAATCGGAAATCTCCTTTGTTACCGGCTGAATCTGAACACCTAACCAACCACGTTGAACTGAACCTTTTTCAATAAGTTGTTGTACAACCTGTTTTACAGTCGCAGCCGGAATAGCAAAAGCAATCCCAACATTTCCTCCAGAAGGAGAAAAAATTGCTGTATTAACCCCAACAACCTTTCCATTAAGATCAAACGTTGGACCACCAGAGTTTCCTCTATTAACAGCAGCATCAATCTGAATAAAATCATCGTACACACCAGTGCCAATATCACGTCCACGTGCAGAAACAATACCTGCTGTCACAGTTCCACCAAGACCAAATGGATTCCCAATGGCAACAACCCAATCCCCAACACGAAGCTTTGAATCATCACCAAAATCAACATAGGAAAATTTTCTTTTATCATTCACTTTTAGTACGGCAAGATCGGTTTTGGGGTCTTTCCCAATGAGCTTTGCATTCAATTCTGTACCATCATCAAGAACAACAGTATAACTTGTTCCATCAGAAATCACATGATCATTGGTCACAATGTAACCATCAGATGAAATAAAAAAACCCGATCCAAAAGCAACAGGACGGAGTCTCTGCGATTGGTGCGGAAATTTATTTTTAGGTTTATCAAAATCATAAAACTCTTTAAAAAATCTTTTTAAAGGATGCTGATCTGGTAATTGATCAAGTCCTGGACCACTAAAAAAGTTGCTAAAGAACCTATCTTCTTTCTTTTTATTGCTCTTTACTTGTACTGCTACAACGGCTGGTTTCACTTGAGCAACAATATCGGCAAATCCCTGTTGTTGCATTAACGAAGTAAATACAGAACTTGCATGAGCCTTTGTCATCCACAAGCTTGATGTACATCCACTAAAAAACAGTGCACTTTCCAATATCGCAGAAAAACTCACTGCGACAAATGTTTTAAAGAAAGCCTTTTTAACCATTTACTCTATGCTCCTATTCAATCATACCTTTATTCCAATTCCGACCACTTATAAAATACCAGACCTTACCGTTTTCTGTCTAAATTATTAAAGTTTTGTAAGGTTTCAGTATTCCCTAATATAATTACAATAAGATTGTATGCTCATTGCAAATGATCTGATTTCTTTTATGTAACATCTTTTTTAATGCAATGACATTTTTGACTGTTCTTTTTCATTCACATAACGCATGATTATTCCGTTTGAAGTGGAAAAATATGATACTTATGCCAGTGATAATAATGATCAAAGGCGAGAACCATAAAAACCAAGTTATTTTATTCAATGGTGGCTCCAAGAGAATAAATTCACCATATCGCTCAACAAGAAAGTCAGTGACTTGCTGATTACTATAGCCCATTTTTAGCCTTTCCCGAATTAAAAGCCGTAAATCACGTGCTAAAGCAGCATCTGAATCATCAATTGATTGATTTTGACAAACCGGACAACGTAAATGCGATGAAATATGGCGTGCTCGCGCTTCAAGAATCTTATCCTTTAAAATCTCATCCGGCTCTACTGCTATTGCTAATTGAAAAGGAAACGTTGCAATTAAAAAAAATACAATCCAAAGAATTTTTTTCATCTCAATGTCTTTTCCAAAAATTTAAAGCAAGCACTACCCTATTGTACATGCCAATGCGAAACCAATACCCCAGAAGAGAAAGACATCCCCCCATAGCCATCATGAATGCCCCTAACCAAATACATATTACATAAGGCTTCCACCATACGTGCACAACAAGACCACGATTATCGATATGTCCCGGTACAATATATAGCTGCGATAAGCCATGATTTTTCAGACCAACTTCTGTTGTTGATGTATTTTGACTTGAGTAAAATCGCTTTGAGGCTGTTACATGACCCACAATGTTTTTATTTTCATATATTTTAAAATAAAACTCCATTGTCGAATAATTCGAACCAACCCCATCATACACTGCATCAAAATGAAGCGTTTTATCCGCTATCGTCACCCTATCCCCTATGTTCATGATTAAAATACGTTCTTGCCCAAAACTTGCCACACAAACAATACCAAATAGTGTAACGCCTAATCCCATATGTGCTATTGCTGCACCAAAAGTAGACCATGGCAATCCAAGAAATCTCTTAACGCGTACTGAAAAAGCTCTCTTGCCATATCCACTCTTTCCCCATAGATCCGCTAAACTGCCTAAAAAAACAAACGCTGAAAGCCCAATCCCTAAAACTGCAAAAATATCACGCACAGATGCCGCATAGAATATTATAAAACAGACGATACCAACGAATACAAAAACAAACCATAACCGTTCAAAAACTGCAAGAAAATCACCGCGTTTCCATGCCATCATTGTCCCAAACGGAACAAACAACAACAGCAAAACCATTAGCGGTCCACAGGTAAGGTTAAAAAAAGCAGCCCCTACAGAAATTTTTTGCCCAGTTAATATCTCAATAAAATAAGGATAAAGCGTACCAATCAATACTGTTGCTGTTATTGTTGTAAGTAACAAATTATTTAAAACAATAAACCCTTCACGTGAAATTGGTTGAAAAAATCTTTCTGTTTTTAAAATAGGGGTGCGCAAAGCAAAAAGAAAAAAAGCCGCTCCTGTAAAAAAAAAGAAAAGCGCAAGCATTGCTTGCCCCCGTGCTGGATCAACAGCAAAACTATGAACAGAAAGTAAAAGCCCAGAACGCACAAGAAAAGTTCCCATCAGAGAAAGGGAAAAAGTAAGCAGCGCTAAAAACAAAGTCCAACTTTTCAATATTTCTCGTTTTTCGAGAACAAGAGCAGAATGTAAAAGAGCCGTTCCTGAAAGCCAAGGCATAAACGAAACATTTTCAACAGGATCCCAAAACCAATAGCCGCCCCATCCTAGCTCATAATAAGCCCAATAGGAGCCAACCATAATACCCAATGTCAAAAAACACCAAGAAAGTAAAAGCCACGGACGAATTCCACGCGCCCAAATTCTATCAACATGTCCCATAATCAATGCCGCAACGGCAAAAGAAAAACAAAGTGAAAAACCAACATAACCTAAATAAAGTAGCGGTGGATGAATTGCTAATGCGATATCTTGTAAAAGAGGATTGAGACCATTTCCCTGCAATGCTGGTGGATTCACGCGTAAAAATGGATTGGATACAAAAAGAATAAATAAAAGAAAAGCAGTTGTAATCCAACTTTGGCAAATTAAAACAAGCGTCTTAAAATCTTCTGGCAAATGTTGGCTAAAAAAAGCCATCAATGCGCTAAAAAAAGCAAGACTTAAAACCCATAACAACATAGAGCCTTCGTGATTTCCCCAAACACCTGTAATTTTATAGAGCATCGGTTTTTCTGAATGAGAATTCTCAACAACGTTCAAAACAGAAAAATCAGATACGACATAAGCATAAATTATCACTAAAAAAGATAAAAGTAGTAATGTAAAAGTGATATATGTTAGAGGAACAGCTGTTTGCATTAACAAACGCTCTCTCCACCAAAAACCTAAAGCAGGTAAAAACGCCCCTAATAAGCTTACTGAAAATGCTGCAGCTAAAAAAATATGACCCAGTTCGACAAGCACAATCGAATTATTTCTCCATAATGTAATGTTTTTTCAAACGATCAGCTGTTTCTTTAGGCATATAAGTTTCATCATGTTTTGCTAAAATACGCATCCCTATAAAAAAGCCCTGTTTATCGAAATGCCCTTCTACAATCACCCCCTGACCTTCACGAAAAAGATCCGGTAAGGCACCATTGAAAACCACTTTTTCATGTTTTTTGTTATCCGTTACAAAAAAAATAACGCCTCTCTCTCCAACATATTGAACGGTTCCCTTTTCAACAAAGCCACCCAAACGCAAAGGGCGCTCCGTTAAAATATCTTCTCTTGTAATTTCAGAGGGCATTCTAAAAAAACTGACCGCATGACGCATTGCATACACTATGAGACTTGCTGCAATTGTCATAACCAAACAACATAATAATATGATCAGTAAGCGCCTTTTTTTTCGCTGCTCTAAAATAACCTTCCATGAGGCAGAACTCTTTAAAGATTGACTGTTCATAGACACTCTGCGAAAAAAGTTTAAATACGTTATAATTAAGTATCAATATTTTATTTTTTAAGAGCTTTGCACATCTTCTACATAGGTGCAAGATTTCTTTTCTCTGTATGCTCACTCGATAAATCACGTAACTGAATCATCATTTTTTTAACACGTGATTGTCCTGAAAAATTTTCAGGCATTGTATCAAGAAAGCTTTGTAAAAATTGCACTGCCTGCGCAGTTTTTCCTGCTTGATGCAATGCATCGGCCAACAACAAACGTGGATAAAAATCTGTTGGGGCTAAATCTGCTGCTTTTTGAAAGGCATTTTGCGCTTCTTGCGTTATCACCCCCCCTTCATAACCAACCAATGCTAAACCGTATCCGACAAGCCTTGGAGCTGTTTCTCCATTCAAACGAAGTGCATCTAAATAAGTATTCACAGCTTCTTGAAAAAGGCTTTCTTCGAGATACCCTACCGCTAACGCATCTGCTAGCTTGCCATCGTGAGGTGCACGGAAAAAAAGCACTTGTAAACGAATAAGCTTTTCTTGCTTACTGAGAGTTTTAGGATCCTTATCCATTAATTCGCTAAAAAAATAACTTTTCACTTCTGGATTGCCTGTCAGCCCATAAATACTCCATGTCATCAGAAGAACAAACAAAATACTCAAAGCCTTAAGAATATTTCTTTTTTTATAATTCATATAAAGCTTGTTAAACTCAATCATACGCTTATGGCTTCTATAACCATCTACGGTTTCAACTGTCCATTCTTTCTTTATCTCATCGTCAAAACGTAGTGAAAGAAAAAGAATACTTGCCAGAAAAGTCAGAAAAAATGCTGCAAAAATTAATAAGAGCATATCGTTTTTTTCCAATACGAACAGAGAATAACTCGCTTACATTTTATCCTCTTCATAAGAAGAGTGATGTGAATTAATAAAAATTCATTTTTTCATGGAGAATATTATAAATATCTATCATATATATCAATTAAGCAAAGAAACTAAAAACAATGTTTCCCTACTCTTTATGTATTGTCTAAAATACTGCTTTATAAACTTTATAGACATTTCTTGCTTAAGAAGAAAATATGTTATTCTCCCATCTTAGGTAACAAAACTTTTGCATACAATCCACCCAAATCAGAACGTGATAAAAAGAGATTGCCACCATATTCACTGACCATATCTGAAACAATTGCTAACCCTAAGCCTGCCCCTAGTTTACTTTCATTAAACCGCCGCCCTCTTTTTAATGCTTCATCAATTTTGTCTTCTGTTAAACCAGGACCATCATCTTCTACAAAGATACTAAAATATTCTTTTTCTTCAACATTTTCTTCTAAACAACAAGAGATCAAAACCTTTGCTCGAGACCACTGAGTAGCATTTTCAATCAAATTCCCTACAATTTCTTCTAAATCTTCCTTCTCTCCAGAAAAAACAATATCATCAACATCCATAATAAATTGAATTTGTTTTTCAGGATTAAGCTTTTTCATAACCCGCACCAAACGTTCAAGCACACTGCGAACAGACGTATGATAGACAATACTATCGCATTGTGCTGCAATCCGTGCACGCTGAAGATAATGATTGATTTGAGCTTGCATTATTTGCGTTTGCTCTCTCAACAAACAAGCCTTTTCTCCGCGCATCTTATCTGTCTCATTCATAATCACGGATAGAGGCGTCTTCAATGAATGCGCGAGATTACCAACTTGTGTGCGAAATCGCTCAATAATACGCTGATTATTATTAATGAGAGCATTCATCTCTTGTACAAGCGGCATCACTTCGCTTACTAAATCCGTATTCACATAATGAACTCTTCCTTCGCGAATATCATTCAATGCGCGTCGAATAAGCTTCAACGGTTGAAAACTAAAGAAAATAATAGCAATATTAATAAGAACACTCCCGATACCGAAACTCCAAAGAAAAATTTGCAAAGTTCGCGTAAATTCCTTTACCTGGGCATGAGCTTCATCGATATTCCCAACAAGCCGAAAACGTGCAATATGATTTTTATTATCAAGAACAACATCACTCTCAATCACTTGTAACTTTTGACCATTGTTCCCCGTTATCCGATAAGAGCGAAAGAATTTATTGTCAAAAGGTATATCAACATCACTTGGTGTAAATATCTCGCCTGTTCCCAATGAGGGGGATGTCAATCTTCCTTTTAAATTATGGGATATCGCAACAACTTCCCAATACCATCCTGTTGTTGGATCAGAATAACGAATATCATCAATCCCAGCCCCTCCTATCAAAGTACCTTCCGATGACACCGTCACTGTTGCAATAAGACTGTAGAGTTGAGCAGAAAGGATACGCTCTAGGCTTTGTTCAGTTGAACGCTTATAAAATAAAATACTTACTGCAGAAATCGATAAAAGAGAAATAACAACCCATAATGTTGATAAGATCATAACACGTAAACTGAGAGATCGAGTAATTACAAAAAAGAACCTCCTACACCAATTATTCTCTTCAAAAACATTCATTAATCACCTAGCATTCTCACGCGATACCCCATTCCTCGAATAGTTTCAATCAAATCCACTCCAAGCTTTTTCCGTAACCGACCTACAAAGACTTCCACCGTATTCGAGTCCTTATCAAAATCCTGATCATAAAGATGTTCTGTAAGCTCTGTTCTTGAAATGACCCTGTCACAATGATGCATGAGATACGAAAGCAGTCTGAATTCATAAGATGTTAGTTTAATCAATTGACCATCTACAAAAACACGAGACGTCTTTGTATCCAACAAAACATTTCCGCAACATAATGCACTTGTCGCATGTCCCGTAGTGCGACGAATTAATGCTCGCAAGCGCGCCATCACTTCCTCCAAATGAAATGGCTTCACAACATAATCGTCAGCTCCAGCATCAATACCGTGCACCTTATCAGACCAACGGTCTCGCGCCGTTAGCATTAAAACAGGCATGGAGAGCCCTTCTTGACGCCACTTTTCAACAACACTAATACCATCAATCTGCGGTAAACCTATATCAAGTATCACCGCGTCGTAAGACTCTGTGCTCCCTAAAAAATAAGCTTCTTCACCATCGAAAGCACTATCGGAAACATATCCTGCACGTCTTACAGCTTCTGCTAATTGATGGTGAAGATTCCGATCATCTTCAACGATTAAGATACGCATCACAACACCATCTGCCAAAAACTAATCAGCAGGAACAAAAAACTCAACACGACGTAACTTTTCACCATTACGGGCTGGTACAACAACTACAATTGCACACATGTCCTTTCCATCCTGAACAACCGGTTTTGAACGGACGAGAACCCCGCTCTCTTGCGCGGCAGCCTTCTTACCTACTTCAGCACACCCAGAAGCTAGAACAGAATCTGCTCCTAAAAAAGCTGCTATTATTACGAACAAGAATTTTTTTTTCATCATAAATATTTCAATAACCCATCTCTTCTCCTTGATAAAGGATAAAAGAAATAATGGTTTTTTTTAGTCGATTTAAAAATCACAAATGGAAATAATTTATCCTCTATCTTACAGAAGAACATATTAACATTACTCCAAATTTTTAAAAAATCAAAAAAATATTTTTAATAATGAGAATAAAATTTATTCAATAAAATAATAAAATATTAATACACTATCTTACGAAAAATGAATAATTCTAAAATAAACTCTTTCTCTGTTAGCACTATAGCAAAAAAATACTTCTACTCCATATAATTATTGTAGATTTGTTTGGTTGTATTTCTTTGCCATAGGCTCTCTTTAAATGTTTGATTTTTTTAAAAAAAAGAAAGGGCAACATCGTAAGCCATTTCACAGTCCTGCTCTCATTGAATTAGACGCACGATTAGACACAGCGCTTTATCACATTCGTTCTGCTAACAGTTTTTTCTGGAAAAAGGCAAAAATCGTCTCACAAAATTTTCATCTTCAAGGATGGAAACGTTTTATCGTTGAAGTTCTCGATGAAATACTGACATTAGGGTTGATGGGATTTACTCTTTTCACTATTTTGGGCATTTCTGTTTTTGAAGTGACCAAAACAGATTGGTCTTCTCCTAAAAACTTTTCCATTCTTTTTCTAGATCGCTATGGAAATTCCATTGGGCACCGTGGTGCACTGCCGGCGATCTCTGTCCCCGTTGAAGAAATGCCTGACACTGTTATTAAAGCGGTTCTCGCTACAGAAGACCGTCGTTTTTTTGATCATTGGGGCATTGATTTTCAAGGACTTACACGGGCAATTTCACAAAATATGCAAGCTAAAGGTGTGGTGCAAGGTGGTTCAACTCTCACACAACAATTGGCTAAAAATTTATTTTTAACAAACGAAAGAACCATAACACGTAAAATCAAAGAAGCTTATCTTGCTCTTTGGCTAGAAGCAAATTTTAGCAAAAAGCAGATTTTACAACTTTACCTTGACCGGGCCTATATGGGAGGAAACAATTTTGGTATTGCCGCAGCAGCAAAATTTTATTTTGGAAAAAACATACGTCATGTCTCTTTAAGTGAATCTGCTATGTTAGCAGGACTCTTTAAAGCTCCAACAAAATATGCTCCTCATAGTCATCTCTTTGCGGCTCAAACACGTGCCAATATCGTCCTTTCTAATCTTGTTAATAGTGGCTTTATGACGAAGAGCCAGATTATCAATGCGCATCGCCACCCTGCTAGGGCACTTCCCCAAATAGAAAATAATCAGCCTGATTATTTTCTTGATTGGGCATTCGAGGAAGTCAAAAAAATGCGCAATCAACTTCCAAGCCATAGTTTAATTATTCAAACGACTCTTGATCCAAATATTCAAAAAGCAGCAGAAGAATCAATTGCATATCATTTACACCAGTATGGTCAACAATATCGCGTAACACAAGCTTCCACTGTTATACTCGATAATAACGGTGCCGTATGCGCAATTGTTGGAGGACAAGATTATAAAAAGAGCCAATTTAACAGAGCAACACAAGGCGGACGACAAACTGGTTCTTCATTCAAACCTTATGTTTACGCAACCGCACTGGAACACGGACTTTCTCCCTCGACAATCGTTTTAGATGCTCCGATCAATTGGGGAGGTTGGACACCAAAAAATAATTCGGGCCGTTATTTGGGGAAAATTGATTTAGCAACAGCTTTAGCTTTTTCTATTAATACAGTCCCTGTGTATCTCACCTATCAATATCTTCACCGCGATACCCAACCTATCATAGATCTCATCAAGAATATGGGGATTAACGCGCATATTTTATCACACAAAACGATGGTTCTTGGCACTTCCAACATGACCCCCATGGATCAAGCAACTGGCTTTAATGTCTTTGCGAATGGTGGGATAGCTGGTAATCGTCATGGGTTCACGCAAATCAGAACAATTGATGGGCATGTGGTATGGGATTTCGAGCATAACGGAAATAAGTTACACCGAGTTCTCAGCAGACAATCAGCTGCTTATATGAACCAAATGATGGTGGGTGTCACAACACGAGGGTCTGGTAAGCGTGCTGCTCTGCCCATGACTCTCGTCGCTGGGAAAACTGGAACATCACAATCCTATCGTGATGCTTGGTTTGTTGGCTTTACTGGCAATTATACTGGAGCGGTATGGATGGGAAATGATAACTTTTCACCGATGAATCGTGCTTTTGGGGGTGGAGTTCCTGCCATGATATGGCAACGCATCATGCTTGCTGCACACCAAAATATTATGCTCAAACAACTCTATGGTGTTAAAGATTCTCTTCTTCCTTATCATCCCCCAATACTTTCCTCCCATGCAGATTCTGAATTTTTTTCCCCAATACCCTCTACGCTTTCTCCTGAAACATTGAATATTGTGCGATTGATTAACAAAGATCTGAAAAAACCATCTGCAATTTCTTTGAAGGTGAAAACAACTGGAGATTCAACATTTTGAATTCAAGATATTCACTGATGTTTTTTAATATCACCATTTTCTTTTTTATCTTCGCTTTTTCCATTTTATGTGGAAAACTGAGTGTCGATTATGTGCTCAATTCCTTTCCTCATTTTGAACGCTTTAGAATTGGAAAATGGAGTGCTTATCCAAAAATGGGAACCGCCAATATGGATCCTTATACCCGCGCCCGCACGACCAAACGAGGCATTGTTTCACTCGGACGCACTGAAGGTCTTCAATTCCAGATTTGGCAAGACAACCAAGGGCGTCCACTCCACCCCCACTGTCATTATTTACTCAAAGGCACCATCCCTGAAACTCGTCTTTTCACCCTTTATACAGCTGACAAATCCCTAAAACCCTATACTTCATCCAAAGAAATACCTTTTGAACTCCACACGAATGCTATTATTTATGAGCATGATGGCTCATTGCGCATCAATATTTCACCTACACCACAAGCTGGCAATTGGCTTGCAACAGTTAGTCAAAAAGAATTCGGGCTTATTCTTACCTTATACGATACCTCAATCATCTCTGCAACGGCATTACAAAAGCTTACAATGCCATCAATAGAACAAATTCCATCAGGACAAATAAATTGTGACTAGATTTATTCATACCGCACTTCTTGCAATCATTGGCGCTATTATCGTTCATATTTGCGTTCTCTTTCTGATCCCCTATTGGACACAAAATAATATATGGACAGCACTTAAAAAATCCGGAGCCCCTTATCAATTTGTTGCTTTTACTCCCGATAATCCTATTCAACAATCTGCTGATCCCCTCTTTCTTCTTAAAGTCTGCAGATTTAATCTTGAAAATGGACCTGTTCATTTAAAAGCTTTGAAAACACGACAATTTTGGTCACTAGCAGCTTACACACACAAAGGAATTATTTTCTATAGCCTTAATGACCGAACAGCCCCTGATAATACACTCGATCTTATTATTGGAAAACCAATACAAATCATAGAACTCAAAAAATCAAAACCTAAAAAAAATGCCAATTCAGTTTTGGTTGCTAAAAATTTGAATGAAGGTTTTGTCATTTTACGTATTTTTGCCCCTTCTTCACTTGCAAAAAAAGAAAATGAAGCTTTTCTTTCATCTGCGACCTGCCGCATATTTTATGAATAAAAACGGAGTAACCTCTCATTTGTACAATACCTTACTTTCTATACAAAATACATGAAGCCTATCAAAATGGTTATCTTTTTTCTCTATTAATTGAATCTTCGAATTCAGATTTATCTGATTATAAATCCCTCAATTTTTTATTGAGATAGAATGAAATCTCTATTGCACATCATCATATCCTATTTGATTACGCATTATCTGACAGAAAAAACTCCCAGAAATCAGAAGAGAAAATCAAGAGTAAAGTTCTAGAAAAATATGCTGCTAACAACCGTAAAACTTGTTATTTGAGTTTACTTCTTTTTATTTACAAACATTCCCATAAAGTTCGCATCAACAACATGATAGACTATAGAAGAAATACTGATTACCTTCAATGAAGTGCTAAAATAACCGCTGAAAACTTATAAGACATTATGCATCCTTGACCTCCAAAATAAGTGCTTTATTTTTGTTTTATGAGCATAAGCTTTTTGTAAGATATGCACTCTGAAAAACTTGGCTTATAGTTTACAATTGAGGGGAAAAACTTCATGAAGAAGAGATATGTTCGGTTCATTTCAAGAGCAGCAGTATGGTCCCCTCGATTTGGTGGATTGTCGTTCTTTGTTTTATTATTTTCAGTCATTTTACAACGTTTTTCCGTCATTAACGTAACCGACTTCATAATTTTGATCGGAATCTCTACTGGCTGTGTGATTATTTCTCTTTTTCTTGCTTTAAAAGCACTTTACAGCTTATGGGTCTATGGAGCCCTAGGGGGAATGAAAGCTTTAAAAGGGATCATTTATTCGGTAATAACGACTACACCATTGATGCTCTTTTTTGGACTTTGGTTTACCTTACCGGCTCTTTACGATATTTCTACCGATACACAAAGCCCGCCGGCTTTTTTTCGCACAATACGTCCCAGCGATGCTTTACCGCTCAAAAGTGTTTTGACTGAACAAGCAACATTACAGATGTCACAATGGCCAGAAATATCGGGGCGCCGTTATGATGGTTCACCTGACCGTATTCGCGAATCTGTTCTCAATGTTTTAGCAGCCTATGATTGGCCTGTTGTGGCTCAACGAGAGTTTAAAGGTGAAGAAAATGCGCTTTATATTGAAACGAGAGCTAAAACTTTTTACCTTGGGTTTATTTCGGATATCGTGATACGCTTAACTGATGAAGGGGATACAACTTTTGTTGATATGCGTTCTGCTTCTCGTTATTTGCCAAGAGATTTGGGGACAAATGCTGCTTTTATTATCGATTTTATGGATGCCCTTGATACGGAAATCGCTTCCCTTCCTCTTTCACAAGACGATGAATAACGATCAAGAGCGAGAGAGAAGACACTTTATTTCACAAAAATTGCTTATTTTTCAATAAACATGATACATAAGCAAACAATCACTTTTCAAAAGCTATAAACTAAAAATTCTTATACAAAAGGATAATATTCTCAAACCTAACCATTCTTGAAATAATGAAAAAGATTAAAAAAATAGGAAATAAAAAACAGAAATATTGATAATAATATTAAAGTCTCTGTATAACTGTAATCAGTAAATATTTTTTAAAGTTTAATATTAAATAAATTATTATAAAACTCATATAAAAAACATTATTATATAAAGATAATAAATAATCATTTTTCATATAAATAACGTATACAAATAAAAACTGTTATAGAAAGTAATATAACAAATATAATGAACAAAAATGTGCTTAAAAACATTTTTTTCACAATTTCTTTGTTACTATAACCTTTAAATTTATACTGTAAAAACATTGCATAGAAAAATATAAATAAAAAACATGTAGAAGATAATAATTCTGCAATAATACGAATAATATCACTCATAAAAAATCCAAATTAAAAATATATAAAAACAATAAACATTAATATATATTATATCATATAAAACTTAATAATTTAAAATAATATAAAAAACGAATTTATTCTTAATTAATGATTTAATTTTAATATTTTTTTCATTACATACCTTAGATACATAATACAATTTAAATAAATATAATTAAACAAAAAATGCAAAAAACAATTCATAAAATATATTAAAAATATAGATAACAAATAAAATTTCCAAATTAATCTATAATTATAAATTAATAATGAATAATCATTGTTCATAGAAATAACGTATATAAATAAAAAATATCATAGAAAATAATATAAAGAACAAAAATATTCTTAACAAAATTTTTTTCCAAATTTCTTTTTTACTATAACCTTTAGATTTATAATATGAAAACAATGTATAGAAAAATATAAATAAAGCACCTATAGAAAATAATAATTCTACAATAATACTAATAAGCTCATTCATAAAAAAAATCCAAATTAAATATATAATTTTGTAAAATTATGCACCTAAACCTTCCTGTCAAGTTTGTAGACACATAATTATGCCTACAAGCTTGTTCATTTTAGAAATATCTGCTAATTTTTATATTAGCGATAACATTCATAGCCTGTATATCCCAAACCTGTACCAAATCCTACTGTAGAGCCAACTCCTCCTCCTAATGATAGACCTTCCAAAGCGCCTATTGGTCCTCCAACTGACCACCCCATAACTCCACCAATTACCACTCCCATATCATGTCCCCTATGTCCCATTGAAAATCCTGCTGAGAGATAATCTCCAACAGTACACCCAGGTCGTGATCCACTGCTTGAAAAATTCATTGATGAAACATGAGACCAACCATTAGAAAAACTAGAACCAAATGAACGAAACATATAAAACCTCTTTTATTGTTAAAAATAACTGTATCACAACGATACAGTGGAAAATTCATTATTGTTCATTTTAGCAAATGTCAAATATAATTTGTATAAATAACAATAAAAATACTGTATAAACAATAAATACATTATGTTTATATTGCATTCACACAAAATGTATATTTTGTGTGAATATAATACTATTTACAATACTGTTTAAATATGCGACATCAATCGCTCTTTCTCTTAAACAAAATCATAAATTCAAATGAGTCATTCACAAGAAAAACTAGTATCATTCTCTTGGTTTACAAGAACAACAAAGAAATATATCTATTATGTCATCGAACTTAGTTGCGTTGCTGTCGTTTTGCGCTTACTTGGCTTGGTGAATCCTTTTATTTTTCAAGCGATTATCGACCGTATTCTCCCTTTTCAGCGTATTGAAAGTCTCTATGCTATCGTTGTCTTGATGGTTGCTATTATGTTGTTTAGCACGGCTCTTAGCACTCTATCAGGCTACTTAGGAGCTTATTTAGCCAATCGGCTTACGCTAGAATTTGGACGGCGCATTTACACCCATGTGTTAAGCCTTTCCTTGCCTATTTTACGCACTTGGCAAGTGGGGGAACTGTTCACGCGAATCGGAGAGGTTGATACAATTCGCGGGTTTCTAACAGGAACCATCGCCACCACTGTGCTAAATGTTCTGTTCGCAATCATTTATCTTGCGGCACTCTTTTCCATTAGTCCGAAACTGACCTTCATTGTCCTTATCATTTTACCCTTGCAAATGGGCTCTTTAGCGTTGGTCGGTCCCTTCTTGCGCCGCCAATTACGCCGTGCTTTCACTCTGCAAGCTGCCCATCAATCGCGCCTTATTGAAAGTTTTACCAATCTTGAAGCCATTAAAGCGCATGTAAAGGAGCCAGCCCATACAATACGCATGCAAGAAACTTTAGCCCGTAGTTTAGATCAAAGCCTTACAACCAGTAAATTGCATCTTCTCAATGGAGCCATGAGCCATATTTTTGGTGATCTTTTCACTATTTTTATTATCTTTTTTGGTGCTCAGGCAGTTCTTCAAAACCAGATTACGCTAGGGCAACTTATTGCCTTTCATCTCCTCGCTGGAAATGTTTCTGGTCCTATCTTAAGCCTTGCATCCCTATGGGAAGAATGGCAGCATTTGAAAATCTCTCGTCTTCGTTTGGGCGATATTCTTAACTCCCCTTCAGAATGGGAAGAAGAAAAGCCGCCTCTTCAACTCAGCGCTCCTCCTCATCTTGAAGCCAACGATCTCTGTTTTTCTTATGGAGATAAGTCCATTATCAATCATCTTGATGTCTGTTTACAACCTGGGCAACCAATTATGTTACTTGGTCCTTCAGGGTGCGGAAAAACAACCTTGGCGAAGCTCCTTTGTGGACTCTACCCCCCAACAAGCGGAAAGATATTGATTAACGCCCAACCTTTACAGAATTTTGATGTCCGTAGCGTGCGTGACACAATCGCGTATTTTCCCCAAAATCCTTGCCTTTTTTCCGGAACCATTCTTGAGAATATGCTTCTTGCTAAACCAGATGCCACTAAAGATGAAATCGACTCTGCACTATATGTTAGTGCTTGCCATGATTTGATTGCTCAGTTGCCTCTAGGACTCAATACTCAAGTAGGAGAGCAAGGTGGTTTTTTATCAGGTGGTCAGCGCCAACGCTTGGCTTTGGCTTGTTTCTTTCTGATAAATCCAAGCCTTCTTATTTTGGATGAACCTACTTCTGCATTGGATGACACTGTCAGTGCACAAATTGTTGAGCATTTATATAAACTTTCACAAGATCGTATTGTTCTTGTTATTACCCACAAACGTGATCTCTTCCCTCAGTATGCAACCGTCTTAAACTTTACTGATTTGGAGGCAAAAAATGGCAGATAAAGCTCCCTATTTGCGCCCTTTGTCACCAACTCTTCATATGGTTGTTGCTGTTTTGATCACCTTATTTCTCTTTATTGTGATCGGCAGCTTTATCGCAAAAACAGAGATTGTTGCACGGGGGCAAGGAAGTGTTATTCCCACCGCTTACGTTCAGCTGGTCCAAGCGCAAAATACAGGACGCATTGAGAAAATCCTTGTAAAAGAAGGGCAATTTGTTCATCAAGGTGATCTCCTTATTCAATTAGATCCTCGTGAAGCCCTCAATGAGTGCGCACGTGTTCAAGCAGATATCGCGCAACAAACCCTTCAAGCACAAATCGCAACAGCTATTTTAACAGCTTTGCACGAAAGTGATCCTTTGGATAAAGATTTTGTGACCAAAGGGCTTGCCTATCTGCCAGTTCCTCCTTCTGGCAATCAGACTGCAAGAATAGAAGGGGAAAAACTCATTAGCGCTACCCTTCAATCTCTCCAAGATAAATTAAGAGCGCTAAAAGCACAAGCGGACCGCGTCGAGCGCAGCGGTGCAACACAACATGCGCAATTAGATAGGTTGGAAGATGATCGTCAATTAAGCCAAGGAAAATTAAAGGCTGCAAAAAGCCTAATGGAAACAAAAGTCATTAGCCAAGCCGTTTATTTAGAGCGTTTACATGATTTTAAAAATGTCGAGCATGAAATTTTAACCAATCAAAGACGTTTGGAAGAAAATGCCGCCGAAATAAACACCCTCCGCCAACAACGGAAAAGTCTCATTTCCGATGAAATCGCCCGCTATCGGCAACTTTCGCGTGAAACAGAACTGAATCTTCAAGGATTAAAAGCAAAGCTTGATAGCACTCAATACCATCTTGA
Source organism: Bartonella sp. CL436QHHD (assembly GCF_042195105.1). Lineage (NCBI taxonomy): Bacteria > Pseudomonadati > Pseudomonadota > Alphaproteobacteria > Hyphomicrobiales > Bartonellaceae > Bartonella > Bartonella sp. CL436QHHD. The sequence continues at coordinate 158,626 of NZ_JBHINR010000001.1, forward strand.
CCACTTATCACTCTATGCACCTGTTGATGGACGTATCGATGATTTAAGTATCCATACTTTGGGCGGCTTTGTAGAGGCTGGTAAAACTCTCATGCGCATTGTCCCTGGTGCGGGTGGTCTCATTATTGAAGCATTTTTTGATAATCGAGATATTGGTTTTTTAGAAAAGGGCCAACGTGCTTACATCAAGTTTTCTGCCTTTCCTCCTGAACGTTTCGGTGTTATCCACGGTACAGTCGTTAATGTAGGCGCTACAGCGCGCTATAATAAAGAAATTAATGGTGTCTACGCTGTTTTAATCAAAATTGACCAAGATCACATCACTTTGAATAACAAACAACTTAAATTTATCCCTGGCATGACTGTAACAACGGATGTCATTACCTCAAAACGACGTCTCATTTCTTATTTCTTTGAACCTATCACCAAAATTTTAGAACAATCTCTAAAGGAAAGATGATGTCTGTAAATGAAAATCCATCACCATCACTCATAGATCCTCTTACGGCTTTGGGTGCCATGGTTGTTTTAATGCTTACATCTCCCTTATACCGCCGCTGGCGAATCTGGGATATTGAACGCAACATAGGACCCACCTTACAGACTGGGCAATATAAACTCTATAAAAATGAACGTGGAGAATTTTGTGCCTTTATCACTTGGGCTTTTTTAGATGAGAAAAATCATCAATCTATGCTTGAAAAGGGAGAGCTTTTACCCGATGTCAATTGGCAGAATGGAAAATACGTATGGTTTATTGATTGTGTAGCACCCTATGGCCATAATGCTCATATTGTACGCGATATGCAACGAAATATATTTCCTGATCAGCGTTATTGTTATGCTGTACGACGTAATGAAGATGGTGGAATACGAAAAATTGCACGCTGGTGTTGCTATAGAGCGCAAAATCCAGCCAAATAGTTTTTCTAAAGCAAGTGCGCATAAATCATTTACCCCTCGTCTTATAGAAAAGAATCTTTTAAAAGAGCTCTTTAAGCGATAGCTATAGTAAAAGAAAACCTTACCATATTTAGAGCTAACCCGCTACAAATGGGTATTTTTCAGCTTACAAAACTTGCTATGAATAGCAATAGATGGTTAAGAGGGCTAATCCACTCTCAAGCTGAACTTTGATTAACTAATTTCACTAGAATTGGCTGGGGTACCTGGATTCGAACCAGGGAATGCCGGTACCAAAAACCGGTGCCTTACCGCTTGGCTATACCCCAAAAAGACACGCTCTATAGCGACTCTTGCACCTTATAGCGATTCCTGTGATTGGACGCAATATCTGAAAATCAAAGACCTTACTTTTTTTATCATAAAATTTCTGAGTCTTGTATGGCATTGCATCAATACAAATTCGTAGCAGAAACTGATATACAGTTGTGCTTTTAACACAAGTAGAAACTATTTATCCACCAATTATTTTACTCTTTGTATTGATTTTTTAGGAACAGAAAATGAAAATCTTGCAGTTTACTCATTCTAATAAATTTGCATATGATTTACTTTTCTTGATATCTAAAATCTCATCTTGCTCAATTAAGATAAAAGCTGTCACCACATTGGCAACCGGTAAGTGTATGATAGTGCTGCTGTGCTCTTGCATTAAGCATAAAGATGGTAATGTCCACTAATTTTTACATTATATTATTCATGGGTAGCACCATAAAATAAAATCAAGCACATTGAAAAATATTTCCTAAAAAATAACACTTATTATTCTGTTGAAAACATTATGATACACCCATAAACTGGAAGAGTTTTGCAAAAATTAAAAACATTTTATATGGTATTTGAAAAAATAGAGATACAAAAACAAGGAATAATAGCTATTTCCATTTACTTTTTATTCAAAAGATAATGATATTTATTACCCACTCATAGATGTAAAAAATCTTCAGAAGCAATCTTGATGTAGACCAATACCCTTTTTGATTGATGAATATACATTTCCTAAAAGCTTCTTTTACAAAAAGAGAGACATTAAAACTATTTCATACAAACTAGGTATTCAACATTTGCTTTTAAATGCGGTAAATGGCAAATTAGGCTTATGAAATAAGCTTAACAATTAGAATCGAGGAGATTTTTAAATGGCTTTTGAATTGCCCCCGTTGCCTTATGATTACGATGCCCTTTCGCCTTATATGTCACGCGAAACGCTTGAATATCATCATGATAAGCATCACCTCGCTTATCTTACCAACACCAATAATTTTGTGAAAGAGTTAGGCTTAGAAAATGAAAGCCTTGAAGATATTGTTAAAAAAAGTTTTGGAAAAAATATTGGTTTGTTTAATAATGCAGCGCAGTATTACAATCATAACCACTTTTGGCTTTGGATGAAAAAAAATGGTGGTGGCCAAAAACTTCCTGAAAAGTTAGCAAAAGCTATTGACGCTGATCTAGGTGGTTACGACAAATTCCGCGCTGATTTTATTGCTGCTGCTAGTGCCCAATTTGGTTCTGGATGGGCGTGGGTTGCTGTTAAAGATGGCAAGCTTGAAATTATGAAAACGCCTAATGGCGAAAATCCCTTAATTCACAATGCTCGACCTATTTTGGGTGTCGATGTGTGGGAACATTCCTATTACATTGATTATCGCAATACTCGACCGAAGTACCTCGAAGCCTTTGTAGACCATTTAATTAATTGGGACTATGTTTTGAAACTTTATGAAGAATGTGAATTTTAAACTGTCTCAATAATTTTTTAGTGTATGAAAGTCCCTATAATCCAATAAATTATCGGAGACTTTCATACAGAGGTATTATGGATTAGCAAAAGTCTTTTCCTGCTATCTTTAGAATATATGCATAGATATAGGCAACTTCTTCTAGCTTTGAAAAACGTCCAGCTGCACCAGCGTGCCCTGAATCCATATTAATACGTAATAAAATTGCATTATCGTCTGTTTTTAGGTCTCGTAATTTTGCCACCCATTTTGCAGGCTCCCAGTAAGTTACACGAGGATCTGTTAATCCTGCCATCACAAGTATAGGGGGATAGTTTTGAGCTTTGACATTATCGTAAGGGGAATAGGAAGCAATAAGCTTATAATCTTCTTCTGATTCAAGAGGATTCCCCCATTCGGCCCATTCTGGAGGAGTGAGTGGCAATGAAGCATCTAACATTGTTGCTAAGACATCAACAAAAGGCACATTTGCTACGATCCCAGCAAAATCCTGTGGAGCTATATTGGCAATGGCTCCCATCAACATCCCCCCTGCTGAACCACCATGAGCAATCAGCCGGTCGTGAGAAGTGAATTTATTGTTTACAAGGTAACGCCCACAAGCAATAAAATCTGTAAATGTATTGTACTTAAAGAGATGTTTTCCTTTCTCATACCATTCTACTCCCTTTTCTTTTCCTCCGCGAATATGAGCAATAGCGTAAATAAAACCTCTGTTTACTAGAGAAAGTACATTACTATTGAAACTGGCAGGTATAGAGATCCCATAAGCACCATAACCGTAAAGCAGACAAGGCGCACCACCATCAAGGGGAGTATTTTTGTGATAAAAAAGTGAAATAGGAATCTTCTCACCATCGTCTGCTATTGCTGTAATACGTCGTGTTACATATGCATCTTTATTATGCCCAGAGGGAATTATTTGCGTTTTTAAAAGCATCCGTTTACAACTTTTCATCTCATAATCAAACACTTGATCAGGTGTTGTCATAGACGAATAGGAAAAACGAATAGTTGGACTGTTATATTCTGCAACTCCTTGCAGACCTAAAGAATAAGCCTCTTCAGTAAAAGCAATGGAATTAACTTGTTTAGTGGTACGTTCCATTACTTTTATACGTGGAAGCCCCTCAAAACGTTCGATCCAGACAAGAAAATCTTGATAAGCATCATGGGATAATATTAGGCACCCAAGCTGATGTGGGACAAACTCAGACCAATTTTCTGATTGTGGAGATGTATATGGCGCTACCATAATTTTGAAATCTTTTGCATTATCTAAATTGGTCAGAATATAAAAGACATCACCACCTTCTGTAAGTGAATATTCAATACCTTTTTGTCGTTTCCGTACACATTGGGGAATAGTAAAAGGCGCCTCAGCAGGAATTAACCAGATCTCGGATGTTTCATGATCATGAATATTAATATAAATAACATCATTAAGCTTAGAACCGCTTACATCTAAGAAAAAACCTGGATTGTCTTCACGAAAAATAAGCTTATCTTGTGATTGATCTGTGTTTAATTGGTGATAATAGAGCTCTGAAGGTCGGTGGTTTTTATCCATCTTAGTATAGAAAAAACCTTCAGATCTAGCATCCCATACAATTTGACCAGATGTATCAGTAATTGTGTCCATACAGTCAGACAATGTCTCAAAATTACGAATTTTAGCTGTATAGAATTCTGATCCTTTGTCATCATAGGTCCATACCACATGTGTATGGTCAGGAGATTCTTGAACTGAACCAAATTTGAAATATTCTTTGCCTTCTGCCAAGACGTCACCATTAAGGTACACGTTTTTTTCTCCGCCATTCCTTGGTGTCCGAAAATAATGTGGTTGTTGGCCTCCGGTAACATAAGAGAATCCGTAAGCAAAAGGACCATGTTTTATAGGAACAGAACTATCATTCTCTTGGATCCTGTTTTTCATTTCGGTAAAAAGCAAATCTCGTAGTGGTTTTGTATCAGCCATTTGAGCTGATTGATAAGCATTTTCTTTTTCAAGATAATGTCGAATATTGAGATCAAGACAGTTAGGATTTTTAAAAACATCTTGCCAGTTAGACGCACGTAGCCAATGATAGGGATCATCACGAAAAATACCATGATATATTTCCTTATGAGTGATTCTAGATGCTTTGGGAGGAATTGCAAAAGTGCGAGTCATACACAATCCTATATTAAAATATGTTAACAGCTTCATTTATATGTTAGAATCACAATTATTGATGCAAGTGTACAAATCTATAAGTTCTATTCACTTGCAAAAATAGTGCCATGATAATTTTTAAACTAATACCTTTCTGTTCATTACATATCACAGCTATTGTTTTCTGGGGATATAATACCACTTTTATAATGAAAGTGACTGGTAAAACAATTAAACTATGAGAAAAAGAATTGATTTTTTTTGAAACAGTATAATCGCATAATTTTATAGAAATGAATAAATATATCATAAATATTATTATTACTTTATAAAAAATAAAAATATTCTATGTCGTTTTAATGAATAGTTTTATATTATAAACAATGCTATTGTGTCATGTTTGTAATATATATTGTTTTTTATTATTAAATTTAATAAATATAAATAATAAAAATAAATTTGAAATTTATTAAAAAATAAACTTACTAAATTATAAGTATTCAAAACATAAAATAATAATTTATATATTATATTTTTATAATTAGTAATTTTATTTTTACGTTCTCAAAAAAATAAATAAATTTCATCCTATATCTTTTTATATTTGTGATGTATTATATATTATGTATGATATATTATAGGCTAAAAATATATTTTAGCATGTAATAATTTCGTTTTTCTTATTGTATATTATGACAAAAAATGGGTATTTATTTGATTTTTTTGTGTTTTGGCAATTTTATAGAATAATTGAATTGACAAAAAAGATTTTTGTACAATATGAAACTCATGTGCATGAGATCTTTATATCATGAGTATATGCACTATATCTCGATTTTGAATTACTCAATTTTAAATTAAAGGAAACAAGAATGGAACATCGTGCAGTCTTAGAGACTGAAAGCAATTTAGTTATTACATTGGTTGCTGATATTGTTGCTGCCTACGTGAGTAATAATTCTATTCGACCGACTGAAGTGCCAAGTTTAATTGCTGATGTCCATGCTGCTTTTCGTAAAGCAGGGAATCTAGAGTTAACAGAAGTCGAAGTTGAAAAACAAAGGCCTGCCGTTAATCCAAAACGTTCAGTATTTCCTGATTATCTCATTTGCCTTGAAGATGGAAAGAAGTTTAAATCTCTAAAGCGTCATCTCATGACACATTATGGAATGTTGCCAGAGGAATATCGTGAAAAATGGCAGTTAGATAGTTCTTATCCTATGGTGGCGCCTAATTATGCAAAAACACGATCGGCTTTGGCCAAAGAAATGGGTCTTGGACGCAAAAGCAAACGGAAAAAAACTAAATAATCTTATTTTGCGAAAAAATGGTTTCGTGTATAAAGTTGATTTTAGTATACATGTGTTGTGTGAAGCTTTTGTATATATAGCAATTTCTATCAAGGGGATTACATATAGCTTTCGTTACGAATCCGTTTAATCATTGATTTCAAACCATTTGATCGTTGTGGTGTAAGATTTTCATTTAAACCAAGTTTTTCAAAGAGCTCTTGAGCATCAGAATTGCGAATTTCAGAAGCTTTTTTGCCTGAATAAAAAGCAAGAAGTATATAAATGAGTCCACGCACAATATGAGCATCGGAATCACCTTGAAACGTCAATATTGGATCTTCTGAGTTATTACGTGAAGATAAAAGCCACACTTGGCTAACACAACCAGGAACTTTGTGAGCATCATTTCGAGCGCTTTCCGGAAAAGGTGGCAATTCATAGCCAAGCTCGATGACATAACGATAACGATCTTCCCAATTATCCAAAAGCGAAAAGTTCTCTATAATAGTACCGATTTTTTCCGCCATTATTTTAGTCCTGTTTCGTTTGAATAATCATTCTTGAATACACTTATAAAAAATAAATATTTATTCTTCCTAACATAAATAACACGAAGAACGTTAAAAATCCTTATTTCAAGATAACATTTCATGGTTTTGTAAGAACTCTTGTATTTCTATTTTGTAAGAAACATTAGGGGAAGTCTCTGATATTATTTTTGTTCCCTAATATGTTCCCTAAATATTCATAAGCAGCTCTTGCACCGTAATATGCGCGTTCGCCAAGTGAACTTAAAAAAGATTTTCCTACTTTACAGGTTTTTATATTACGGTCACAAAATGCGCCTAAATCATTTAAGGCTTCCTTAAAAGCAATAATCACATCGCTCGTTGTTGTCTCATTATTTTTGGGGCTAGAAGAATGATTACTGCTTGGATCTGCTACAAAAAATGAAATAATGACAAAAATAAAAAATAATAATAATAATAATTTGATTAAAAAACGTATCATGGATAATCAATGTAGCGCAGTGGTAAATACAATAAAAGAAGCATTTTATATACTGTTGCTTTATAAACAATTTATAAAATGTGCTTTTTATAAAATTGAGTATTCATGTATTGGGTCTATATCATTGGCTTTTTTATAAATATGGCACAATTCCGCCGTATAAAATAGGATACATTGTCTATTCAGTAAAAAATTAACATCAAAATTATACACTTACAGGCTGATCATGTTAATGAACATACTATGGTAAAAAATGAGAGATATAATTATGTCGTGTACATACTTATTTTAGATAATAGCTCACCATCTTAGCTTAGTTGAAAAAGCTAAAAAGAGTAAAATTCTGTTATTCTGACTCTAGTGTCGATAAAATATTTATATTATCTATAAAATTTTTACTAGCACATCATAAACATGATCAACATGTCGATCAAAATATTAAACAATAGATGCATCTCTTACAACTCCATCTAAAGATCTCAAGACCAGTTTTTCTATAACATTGTAAATCAATTTAATTGATACGAAGTTATTTACACTAAAATATAATTATATTAAGAGATAATTATATTTTACCAAACCGTTTATGGATAAGTAACCATCTATATGTAAATTATAAAGAATAGATAATGATTGTCATCTGTTTAGTGTTATAGGCAAATATTTTCAATTTTATTTTAAATAATAGGCAAACATATGCCCCAAAATGAAGAATAACGTGGCATTATTGTTTAGATAATTATATGTGATAATGCAGTTTGCAAACACCAAAATGATCTTGAATGCTAATCATTTGGTGCTCTCTTTATACACATTAAAGACTTGTCAAAATGAAATGAATAAAAGTTGCCAAGAACTCTTGTTGATTTATCAACTTATAAATTGATATAATGAAGCTGCTCATTTTAGGAGTTTGAAAGGAAAAATCAATAATATCAATGCACTTCTCTCTGGCTGGAAGTAAGAACTGATTCATATTCGTTTCCTAATTTATATTTGTTTCTTTGTAAAAAATAAACGCAACTGAAAATAAAAGTAATGGCAACAAAACGAAAGACATACCGAAAAAAAACTGTAAAACACCGTAAATACTATAGTAGTATTGTTATAACACTTCTTCTTATAATTTTTCATTTTATTTTTTGGAGTGCAAAAACTCTTTATTTCTATACGCGAAAAAATACTTTATTTTTTGTTGGATCTCTTCTTTTTAGCATTAGTTTTTTATTTATTTCATTTAATGCTTTATTTTCGCAAATGACAACGCATCAAAATATTTTAACTCAAATGAAATTTTCCTCTGTTCAAAGTATAGGTAAGAGCTCTACTTTATCGGAAAAAGAAGAAAAATCACAAGAACTCTCCCGTGTAACTTCTGTACATTCTCAAAATCATAACCACACAAATTCATCTTTATCCTCTCAATCAGCAAGCATGCTGGAAAAGCAAAAAGAACTAGCAAAATTAGGCCTTTATGATGGACCCTTAGATGGATTGGAAGGACCTAAAACACGCCGAGCCATCACTTTATGGAAACAGCAAACTGCTCAGAGAATGCAAAAGAATGTTCTATCTAATCCCGCAACAGATGAAATCGCGATATTAATTAAGCAAAGCGAAATAGAAACAAACAATACAAAAAATATGACACACTTAAAAGAAGCTATTTTAGAACCTTCTGTTGAAGATATTATACAAGTGCAAAAAGCTTTACATATTTTTGGGAATGAAGAGGTTATTGTCACAGGAATAGAAGATCAAAAGACGATAGAAGCTTTAAAACAGTTTCAAAAAATATTTGATCTTCCTGTAACAGGTAAAATTAATCACACAATTTTAATGAAAATGCGTGAAATTGGTTTATTTAATTGAAGCTAATCATCTACATTATAAAAATAATCTCTTAATTTATAATGATAATTCATCTTTCGTTTGTTTAATGCTCCCCTCAAACATTCCTTCATCTCAAGCCCTCTTATATTCAATCAATCAGAATGGTTTTCTTACACATTACATATTGAGCCGTATAATTTGCTGCAAGAAAACCACAACCGATTGCAGAAAAAAGAAATATTGCAAAATAGAAAACGCGCTTGTTCTAGCATTTTTATTGCTTCTGATGATAAAAGGACACAAAATTTTTGTAGTATCACGTAAACCTTTCATATTATCGAACCACGAATTGTCCATATATTATCGTCAATTTGATCTTTATAAATATGATGCAAAGAATTTATGCAAACACCTGTAAGGATAAGTAGACGTAAAGCTAGTTGTGTTATGGTTGTTGTTTTGCAAAGTATCTGAAAAAAACAGCACTTCTCTCCAATCTATTGCTGGAAAATTATGTGTTTTATGACATTGTTTTCCTAAAATAGCGTGTGTATTTAATATTGCCTATAAATCAACATCTAAATTTAACGCAGCAGTATATTTGAAACAAATGTTAAGACAGTTTAGTACTTTTCTCAGCTGTTATAGCTTTTGTATGCCAAATGGAGGCAAGAATATTGCGCATCTCTGTTTGTATAATCTCTTAAAACAGGGAGACAGCCTAATTTGGGAAGAATATGAAATTTTAAGGTAAAAACCAGTTTTCATCTTTGCCATTTCCTTTTAATTCAGCTTTACGCCTTTCAAAGACATCTAAAGCAATATCTTTAAAATAATGGAGATTACCTATTGCCTCATGCTTTTATTTATCACATGTCTTTTTGAACTCACCCCCCCCCTCACGCAAAACAAAATGTCCCAAACGAAATACACTTGGATTGCCATTCACGGGCTTTCTTAAAAAAACATCTCTTAAAGCACCCAAGACCATTTCACAACAACGCCCGTGAATAATAGCAGCCCCTACTGCGCGCGCGCTATCATTTTTACACTTGTGAAAAAGCAAGCCAGCACCATTACACACTGTACCTACCTTCAATTTGTGACAGCTCTTGACACTTGAGACGATTCATAAGAGGCATATCCTTGCTTTATTTTTTATCCACAGACGCTCATCCCGCCTATAACATGCAAAAAACATGGTTTTGATTGATTCATTATAAAAGAGGTTGAAATGAGAAGATCTTATGATATTTACAGCTTTTGTTCAATATAAGAAATAAAAAAATATCATTATAAATCAACATATTGTATAACTTTGATATTCCTTCATAAAGGTAAAGATGGTAGCGTATAGTGGAGTTTATAAACTTACGGGGAGTTTACATAATCCCCATTCCACGAATGTCAATGTGAAATGGACATCCACTGAGAGATGTCTATCTCAAACAGCATGATGTGCAAAAAAAATACATTTGTTTGGAGCATTCTATTTTGCGTGAGGAGCTCATTCCCCCATAAAAAAGCAAACGCGTAAATTGACTGCACAATAACACGTTTCTCTCTATCAAGAGGTTCTTCAATAGAAAGTGTATTAATAATACATCTTTGTCTATCCTGCTTTATATTTTTTCTTATAAACTTCTAAAAAAAGCACTTTCTCGCGTAACATAACTTATCGTGCATTTTAGAAGCATTTTTATTCCCTTTATTAAAGAAAATAAAAGAATATATAAAAATTTATTTCAGTAATAACGATACAACAAAAAATATTAACCCATTACATCCTTTTTGCTATTGCGGCCTGAGCTGCTGCTAAACGAGCAATTGGTACTCGAAAAGGAGAACACGAAACATAATCTAAGTTATTTTCTTCGCATAAAGTAATAGAAGCAGGATCGCCTCCATGTTCACCGCAAATTCCCAATTTTATTTTTGCACGCTTTGAACGTCCACGCTGTGCAGCAATGGTAATAAGTTCCCCTACTCCATCACGGTCAATAGACACGAAAGGATCTTGCTCTAAAAGACCTTTTTGAAAATAGGTTGCTAAAAAAGGAGCAGCATCATCACGGGAAATCCCAAAAGTAGTTTGTGTCAAATCGTTTGTTCCAAATGAAAAAAATTCAGCAGTTTCAGCAATTTCATCTGCTCGAAGCGCCGCCCTTGGAAGTTCAATCATCGTCCCAACCATATATTGAATAGTGCTTCCCTTTTCTTTCATCACTTCTTCAGCAACCTGATCAATACGCGCTTTTACAAAATCGAGTTCAGATTTAAGCGCAACCAGTGGCACCATAATTTCAAGCATAACAGGAGATCCAGATTTTTGGGCAGCTTCTGCTGCTGCTTCAAAAATCGCCCGCGCTTGCATTTCTGCAATTTCAGGATAAGTAATAGCTAAACGGCATCCTCGTAATCCAAGCATAGGATTAAATTCGTGCAACTGCTGAGCGCGTTCAGCAAGAACTTCAGCAGAAACCCCCATAGCTGTTGCAACATCAAGAATTTCTGCTTTCGTTTTAGGCAAAAATTCATGTAATGGTGGATCTAGCAAGCGGATAGTAACAGGTAAACCACACATAATTTCAAATAATTCACTAAAATCTGAACGCTGCATTGGCAAAAGCTTATCTAGTGCTTTACGACGACCACTTTCATCATGACTTAAAATCATTTCACGCATAGCAACGATACGTTCATCAGAAAAAAACATGTGCTCCGTACGGCAAAGACCTATACCTTCAGCCCCAAAAGATCGCCCCATACGGGCATCAGATGGTGTATCAGCATTAGCGCGAACTCTTATACGTCGCATCCCATCAGCCCATTCCATTAATTTTGCAAAGTCTCCGCAAAGCTGAGGCTGCAACATTGCAACTTTCCCTTTGAAAATTTCTCCACTTCCACCATCAATTGTGATAACATCACCTTTTTTTAAGCTTTCTCCTGAGGCAAACAACGTATTTGTGTTATAATCAATCCGCACACTGCCAGCACCAGAAATACATGGTTTTCCCATCCCCCGCGCAACAACAGCAGCGTGACTTGTCATACCGCCACGCGTTGTTAAAATTCCTTCTGCAGCATGCATACCATGAATATCTTCTGGGCTTGTTTCTACACGGACCAAAATAACTTTGCGACCTTCCGCCGACACAGTTTCTGCCTCTTCTGAAGTAAAAACAATTTCACCAGTTGCGGCTCCAGGAGAAGCAGGTAAACCACGTCCTATAACAAAACGTTCTGCTTTAGGATCAAGTGTTGGATGCAAAAGTTGGTCCAGCGACTTTGCATCAATACGCATCACAGCCTCTTCACGGTTTATTAACCCCTCCTCAACCATTTCAATTGCCATCTTGAGAGCCGCACGAGCCGTGCGTTTTCCTGAACGAGTCTGAAGCATCCATAATTTACCTTTTTCAATGGTAAATTCGAGATCTTGCATATCCCGATAATGCTGCTCAAGCTTCTGCGCAATCTGACATAATTTCAAAAAAGCCTCAGGCATAATTTTTTCTAACGACGGTCTATTTGAACCAGCAACAATACGCGCACTTTCTGTAATATTTTGAGGCGTTCGAATGCCCGCCACAACATCTTCCCCTTGCGCATTAACTAAAAATTCACCATAAAGTTCTTTTTTCCCTGTCGATGGATTGCGTGTAAAAGCAACACCTGTTGCCGAATCTTCTCCCATGTTACCAAAAACCATAGCTTGCACATTAACTGCCGTTCCCCAACTTTCAGGAATGCTATGTAAACGGCGATAAGTAACTGCGCGTGCCGTCATCCAACTTGAAAAAACGGCTCCAATTGCCCCCCATAACTGTTGTTCAGGATCTTGTGGAAAAGGGGTTCCTAATTTTTCTTCAACATAGGCTTTATAAGAAATAATAACATTCTTCCAATCATCTGCTGTCATTTCTGTATCAATAGTGTAACCATTGCATGCCTTTGCTTCATCAAGAATCTCTTCAAAATACGAATGGTCTAGCCCCAAAACAACGTTAGAATACATTTGGATAAAACGCCGATAACTATCATAAGCAAAACGTTCATTATTGGCTTGTAAAGCAATGGCTTTTACAGTCTCATCATTCATGCCAAGGTTAAGCACTGTATCCATCATCCCTGGCATAGAAGCCCTAGCCCCTGAACGAACAGACAGCAAAAGTGGCTTTTGCTCACTCCCAAATTCACGTCCTGTTTGTTCACCAACACGTCTTAGTGCTTGCTTAACAGATTCCTGTAGCTCTTCTGGATATGATTTGTCATGGGCGTAATAAAAATTACAAACTTCTGTTGTCAGCGTAAATCCTGGCGGTACGGGCAAACCAAGATTACTCATTTCTGCCAAATTAGCCCCTTTACCTCCGAGAAGGTTACGCTCACTTGCACTTCCTTCTGCCTTTCCATCTCCAAAACTATAAACCCATTTTTTCACTGTACAAATCCTCCCATATCAGCATCAAAACATCATTCAACCGAGGCTCATTTAAAAGCAATAATTTGATTCAAAATTGGCTCAAAAACAATATCGCTTCATAAATGCATAATATTAATCCTTCCAAAGGAGATAATGGCCAAAAGTATCACTATCCATCTTCTGGAAGATTAAGATTCAGTTTTTAAGAAAACTATCAATCACCGAAAAAAATTCTTCTACTTTCATGGCACCTTCATATTTACTACCATTAATAAAGAAAGTAGGTGTTGCTGTGACACCAAGCTCTTTACCGCGTTCAAAAGATGCATTTACTTCATCTAAAATGGACTGATTTTTCAAACAAGCAGTAAAACTTTCATCTGTAAAACCAGCCATTAAGCCAATTTTTTTCAATGGTGTTAGAGCATTTTTTCCGAAAGCCCATTCATTTTGTTTTTGAAATAAAACTTCTATCAAAGGAAAATAGCGATCTTCTGGTGCACACCGTGCCAACATAAAACCTGCTGTTGCCCGAGGATCAAAAGCATATTCTCGGAAAATAAGTTTTACTTTTCCTGTTTTGATATATTTTTTACGAATTTGGGGAAGTATATCATTATAAAAATGCGCACAATGGGTACATGTCAACGAAGCATACTCAACAATGACGACTGGTGCATCCGCCTCTCCCTCAAAGCGATCCTTTACTTTACCCGATTGGAGAAGCTCTGCCATATCAACAGTTGTTGCCACTGGTTTGGGATCACGCGCTAAAGCAACTGTTACACTGTTTTGTACAATCGTTATGAAGAGAAAAATTATCCCGAAAGATAAAAAAGAACGATATTTTACCATAAATAATACTTTTCTGTTGTTATTAACAAATAGGAATCCAATGCTTTCTCATATATTAAAGAAAAATATATAAAATATCTTTCTATTTATTATTTTTTTCCAAGAAAATGCAACAGCCAAGTTTATAAAGTGCTTGGTGCAAGCTTTTATCTTCAATTCCTTCAAGCATTTTTTCCACGCATTTTTTGTCTTGTTCACTCAAAGGCGGTTTTAGAGGCAAGTGATTCATAAAAACCGACATACTCCTTTGCTCAATCTTGATGCGATCAATAGCAATGTAGCCAAAAAATCCGTTAATTCTATGAAGTAATTCCTCTGTTTCATGCATCAATTTTAACGCAGCAAATCCTTCACATGCGACAACAAGTGTTGCTGGCTGAAAAACTTCATCTTGATCTGCACGACGTTTCCAAATAATTTTAAGCGGCATTGTATGTTCACTGATATCATAGCCCGCAATCTGTGGCCAATGTTCTATAAGCGCTACATTAAGCCCTGTCCGTTTGCGTAAAACTGGATCAAGTATTTTGTATACCGTCTCAGAAAGAGAATAAAAGATACGTTTTTTAAGTTGTTTTCTCATTTTTAGATCATTGTTCAACCGCTTACTAAATTAAAATCATTTGTTTCATCTAAAAATTGTTGCCTCCTCAATTTATGAAATATCAACAAAATAAAAAGCCTTTTCTCACCAGAGCCTTGACAATAAAGAGCAAAAAACATGAATTACAAAATAAATAATTTTTTCTTTTGCATTTTATATCTCCCTATGCTTGAAAGCAATCATGTATGAAATTTCTTCGCACCTCCTTGCTTGGTACGATCAAAATCACAGACATCTTCCATGGCGGATTACCCCTGAAAAGCAAAAACAAGGTATCCGTCCTGATCCTTATCAAGTTTGGCTTTCTGAAATCATGCTTCAACAAACAACCGTTGAAACAGTTAAGCCTTATTTTAAAAAATTTCTAAAACTATGGCCTGATCTTTTCTCTTTAGCAAAAGCCTCACAAGATGATATCATGAAAGCATGGGCTGGACTTGGTTATTATTCACGCGCACGTAATCTTAAAAAATGTGCGCGACAGCTTGTTGAAAACTACGCGGGACAATTTCCACAATCTGTAAAAGAATTGCGAACTCTAGCCGGTATTGGAGATTATACTGCCGCAGCCATTGCTGCGATTGCTTTTAACCACCCTGTAGCAGTGGTTGATGGTAATGTCGAACGTGTGGTAGCGCGACTTTTTGCTATCACTTCAATATTGCAAAAAGCAAAAGTTGAAATTAAAGAAAAAACACAAAAAATTACTGCTTTAAATCGTCCTGGTGACTTTGCTCAAGCAATGATGGATTTGGGAGCAACAATTTGTACTCCACGCAAACCATCTTGTTATACCTGCCCTCTTCAATGTTTATGCAAAGCAGAAAAGATGCAACAACCGGAGTCTTTTCCAGTTAAAGCCCCTAAAAAAGAACGCCCTTCAAAAACAGGTATTGCTTTTGTGGTCCTTAATAAAAAGAGACAAATTTATTTGGAAAAACGACAGACGCAAAAGCTCCTTGGTGGAATGACCCAAATTCCTAACAATATTGGCATAAACAACGAAAATGGGCTCCAAAACGCACCCTTTACTGCCAATTGGCAATTCAAGGGACAAATTACACATGTTTTTACTCACTTTTCTCTAAAACTCGATGTTTACTATACCGAAGATGTTCATGAAATGAATTGTGAAAATGGTTGGTGGTGTAACATTCAACATCTTACCGAAGAAGCATTACCTACTGTTATGAAAAAAGCCATTTCCGTAGCACTTCCCAATTCTTTCAGATTTAAATAACCTTCCCTATTCATAAAAATGTTTTCTAACAGAGACTTTTGTATCTCTAGCGATTATTTATTAATCTGCAAAAGAAAAATTAAAAAAATGAAATAACCAATTTTTTCTACAGATAAGAATTAAGGAGGAATAGAAAAGCTTAGAAATCTTAAATTTAAATTTCAGGTTCTATCCTTTTTTCGCTTATGAAGGAGTAAGTCGGCTCCATCGTTATATTTACCAGCCCCCTCAACATCCCTTGGTACGTGAAACGGTTCATAAGAGGTACTTTTAGTTCTTTCGTTAACAATTTTTATTCACACGCCAACCCCGTTTATGACATGCAAGCAAGTAATTTTCATCGATTCAATATGGAACAAGTTTGAAATGAAAAAACTTGACGATATTCCGAGGGCAATTCAATATGAGTTGCGTTAAATTATCTTTATAAATAAATACATTTTACGCACTTTACAGATGTACGTATTCAAAAAAGCACTTAATTTGGAACTTCTGAATGAACCTTTTAATTCTGATATTTCATTTTTATAAGCTTATATTGAAATTTTACTGTCTTGGAACTAAAACTAGAACATAGAGTGAAAATTTCTCATTTTAATTTCTTCTACAAGAAGCATAAAAATACTCGCTTGCCGCTTACAAGCGAGATTAGTGTGTCAATAAAAAACATCTAAGAAAGGCATAAAACGCCCTCACGTCCATCTTAATCAAGATCAGGTACATTGGTGGTCAATAGAATGAAGCGATCAGCTTAGTTCATAAAACACCCGTTTTTAACATTTGTGAACGTATGATCATTCTTAAATGATCTATGGACTTCAACCGTCCATTTTCCTCATAATACCAAAAGGTCCAACCATTACAACTCTGCGAATCTTGAGCCTTTCTTCCCATTGCGTGAATTGAACCCGCTTCACCACCATGCATAATCGTACCATCAGCTCTTACAATAGCAGATACTTGCTTCTTACGATCATAAAGAACTTCTCCAGGATAGAGTAAACCTGCTTCAAGCAAACTGTTGAATGCTACGCGCGGTTCTGCTTTTTTTCTATCCAAAATCGCTAGTTCTGGTTGCGCTAAAGGTTGAACCGCCGCAATTCTCTCACATGCTGCATCGATGTAATCTTGCTCGCGTTCAATCCCAACAAAATCACGCCCTAAAAGCTTGGCAACAGCACCTGTTGTTCCCGAACCAAAAAACGGATCGAGAATAACATCACCAGGTTTACTAGAAGCCATAATAATACGCGCTAATAACGCTTGCGGTTTTTGTGTTGGATGCAATTTACGCCCTGAATCATCCTTTAAACGTTCAGCTCCAGTGCAGAGAGGGAAAAGCCAATCTGAACGCATTTGTAGATCTTCATTTGCCGCTTTTAAGGCATCATAATTAAATGTGTACTTTTTATCTTTTTGATCTCGCACGGCCCAAATAAGCGTCTCATGAGCATTTTGAAAACGGCGCCCTCGAAAATTAGGCATCGGATTATTCTTGCGCCAAATAATATCATTAAGCATCCAAAAACCTAAATCTTGTAATGCCGTCCCAACCCGAAAAATATTATGGTAAGATCCGATAACCCAAAGTGTTCCGTTGGGTTTTAATACACGACGACAAGCAAGCAACCATGCACGGGTAAAAGCATCATAAGCAGCAAAACTCTCAAACTGATCCCATGCATCATCAACCGCATCAACAAGCGAATGATCTGGACGGTATAAAGCTCCATCCAATTGCAAATTATAGGGTGGATCTGCAAAAATCATATCAACAGAATGTTTTGGAAGTTTTTCTAGAACGGAAACACAATCTCCTTTAAAAATTTTATTGCGCCATGGCATTTGTGAGGGGATACGAAGGAAATCTTTTTGAAGCTGAATAACTGTCATGAAAAACCCAACAAAATTAACTAAATTTGCCCTATAATCAACTAAAATAGTTTATAGGCCCGCATTACCAATCCATATTTACAAAATAGCGTAAACGTATCGTTAAAATTCTACAAAATTGATAATTGTTTTTGTTTTTTTAGTAAAAAAAACTTTCACATGAATGAAACCTTAATTTTCTTTTTTTCAATGTACTGTTCCCATATCTTTTATTTCGTAAAAGAATTAAGAATCATTTTCAAAACTTATTTTTATGAAATAAGATCCTCTCAATATCGTTTTCATGAAAATTGTCCATCTCGTAACATGTAAAGGAATATCTTATGCCTCAGATAGATCTTATTATTTTTGATTGTGACGGAGTTCTCGTTGACTCTGAATATCTTGCAGCAAAAATTGGATCACAATTGCTCAAACAAGCAGGATATGAAATATCACCCGAAGAATTGAGTGAGCGTTTTGCAGGGCTTATCTTTCGCGATATTCTTAAACACGTTGAACAGGAAACAGAAAAACCAATTTCTGCTCATCTCATAGACCAAATGACTAATATTTTTCGTACACAAATAAAAACTAAATTACGGGCTATTGATGATGTAAGAGAAGCTGTAGAAATTATTCAAACACGCTATCCCTACTGTATCTGCTCTAATGCAAAAAGCGTAGATATAAAAGAGATGCTCACCACGGTTGATCTCTATGACCTTTTTGAAGGTAAAATATTTTCAGCACCTGAAGTTGGAACAAAAAGAACGAAACCGGCCCCTGATGTTTTCCTTTTTGCCGCACAACAATTACAGGCAGAGCCCCAAAACACTATCGTTATAGAAGATTCACTTCATGGTGTACACGCAGCCATAGCAGCAGGCATGCGTGTCATCGGCTTTACGGGAGGATCACATAGCTATTTTGGCCATTCTAATGCACTTGCAGAAGCTGGTGCAGAAACAGTTATTGCAAAACATGCTCATTTAGGAGAAGTCTTAGAAGCAATGGCAGTATGGCGAGATCTATTATAAAAAATCTCTTGAATATATCAATTTGTAAACTCTTGTAAGAAGCATTTTTATTCAAATGTCCTTCTCTTCTCGCTGCTCCTTTTATAATAACTTCAATAAATGCGTAATTCACGACACGGGTGAATTGCATCTCAATGTGAAGGAAAAATATAGCGCCTCATTGAAATCATAAGTCTGTTAACCATTGCACGTGCTTTTAAAAAAGCAAAAAACAGGGGTGCCAACTCATAAAAATTAAACCCTGCTTATCTATCTCAACTCCGATATCCCACTCCCAACCTCAGCAGCTCATCCTGATAAATTATTATATTTGTCAAAAAAGGAATATTACGATGCCTTGCTCGATAAGATGTGAGAATTGCTAGCCTCTTTCATCTGATCAAAAAAATCACATACTATGGTAAAATTGTAAGGGATGTGCCTATTGATCATGGAAAAAAATATTAAAATTCGCGGAATCTATGGAACACAAGAGTTTATTGAAAATGACAAAAGCGTCCTTGTTGAGTTACACGGGCTTATATTTACTCAATCCAAATCTCGTAAACTTGTTGAAGGCTTATTTACTTTGCTGCTCAAACAGTATTTTAACAGCATCAATTAGTACAACCTCCCTAAGATTACAAAAAACAAAAAGAATACATTTTTATGAAAAATGTGCCTTTTATAAAAAACATTTCATACCAAGTAATTTACAGACAACATGTTGATTTATAATCAATAATTAATCATTATTCAAATTAAGCAAAAAAACCGAATATTGTAAGATCCTCTCATTTAAAATCTGGATATGCTGAATTAAAGAAATAAAAATGCCTTTTAATGAATTATCTCAAAAGGCAAAAATTAGTAGCAACATTAGGAGCGAGCAAAGTGTATGGCACTGCCATCTTTCTTCTTTATAAACGTCAAAAATTCTGATGTCCTAAGAATTTTATATTATGGGACTTTATCATCATATATAGCGTTGCAAAATAGGCTTGAGTACCTTGAGAACGGTTTCTTTAAAAAAGCACTTAAATATGAAACATACAATCATGTTAAACAACGTACAGAGATACCAGTAGTTGCTCAAAATTTTCCAAAAGCACTTAATAGACTTTTTAAATAAGCAATGAAATCAGATCTTTTCAAAAGTAATCCAACTTTAGGAAAAACACCCTTTCTAAAAATAAAAGCGGCTTTTCAGTTTGGAAAGAAGAACATGTCGAAAAATATTATCCAATGCTGATCTTTCGGCACTCATAAATATGTCTGAATTGACATTCTTCTATACACTTTACATCATAGTAATACGCCGCTCACATTGGCGAGAAAAAGATAATATCATTTATCTCTATCCAATTCGAGCTCTACTTTCCACTATGAGAGAGCTGTATATTTTTTAGTATCTATAACATATTATTGTCTATAAGATAAATGTATATAATTAATAGTTAAGTAAGCAGTAGTATTATGCTATCATGATGCAATTAATAATCATTGAATAATAACTTAATAATATCTATATAACACATATTATTACAATAATGACTATCTATAATAACTCATATAAATAATAATATTTTAGCATGTCCATTAATATTTTATTTTTTAAGAATATTTTTATAAATACATCATAATTTTTATGTTTTTATTATAATATCTATAATAAATAAATTTATATATATTTATTATGTAAAAAGTTTGATCAACTTTATTATTTATAATTGTATTAAAAAAAATAATATTAATATCATTTTATAAAAATCATACGATAACCACGTGTTGTTTTATATATAACACATAATAAGATATTTTATAAAATTTTTTAAAAAATATTTTTGTAATTATTACTGTTACTTTTTTACAATAATGTTTATAAAAAATTACAGTTATATTTTTATATGTATTTTTATTATTGACTAAAAATACATATTGAAATATATAAATTATATATAGTGTGAGATACATAAACATTATGTATATTTCTTACATATATAACTTAAAAATATTTGAGGTAAAGTTATGATAAAAATATTTAAAAATTATATCTTAAGCATTTTTATAGCGAGCACTTTTTTTATTTCACAAACTGTAAATGTTAATGCAAACTATTTGAAAAATGATACTCCAAAAGAGGAACTTTCTGTTTTCCCAATGGAACAAGTAAAATATGCGACATCCGATGTAGTTTCTACGACTGCTTTCTATGTTCCATCTGTAAATTATCAAACAGAAAATGGAACAACTGGTGAAGGAAAATTAGAAAAGGTCGTTGAGCCTATAACTATAGGAATGGGACTATTGTTTACTGGATATGCAATGAGCTTTATAGGATCGATAATAAGTTGGATAAAGGACATAGTATTGATGTTCAAATAATTCAACCTCATCTAGAACTCTAGAATATTAGCTTCATTGTGTGTCTATAATTTATTGTAAATAATTACATAATGAAGCTCATCTTTCTACAAAATATAAATGTTGTAGATTATATCCAAATATCCAAAGTATAAATTTACGCATATATATAGTATAAAATATTTGAGGTAAATTATGATTAAATTATTTAAAAATCATATATTAAGTATTTTCATTATGTCTGCCTTTTCTCTTTCTCAGGTTGTAAATGTACATGCAAACTCTTTGCAAAATAGTACTCATCGTGAGAATACTTTTGTTTCTGCAATAAAGCAGAAAAGAAAGGATGCAGTCCATACCGTTTCTCTCTATAGACCCAGTCTAAATCGTGGAGTGAGTAATGAAACTACTATTGAAGGAAAATTTGAAAAGGTCGTTGAACCTCTTACAATCGGGGCTTTTGGTATGGGGATGGCACTTGGATATGCATCAAGTACGATAGGCATGTTTTTAGGATGGATAATAAGTAAAATAATATCGTGTTTTAAATCTCGTTAGAATTGAAATTTCATCAGAATAAAACCTTCTCATATGAAATATAAACTATGGATATATTCTGTGTTGATCGATTGTTGATGACAAAAAACTAATGAATTATCACACTAAGAATGAAAAAAGCTTTAAATGCTTCTGTTTCTCTCAATGTGCACTAATTCTGCCGACGAATCTATTCAATTCAGATTAAAATAAAAGTAAAAGTATTGGTGAAAAATTATGATTAAAGTATTGAAAACTTACGTATTAAATATTTTAATAGCAGTTTCTTTTTTGCTTTCACAAGTTATAAATGTTCATGCCAATCATTTGAACAATGATACTCAATGGGAAACTGTCTCTTTAATAGAACAAGGAAAGAAAAAAGCTATCGATATAGCGGCTCTTTATGTCCCAAGTTTCACTCATAAAGCAAAAAGTGAATCTGCCTTTGAAGGAAAATTTGAGAAAGTGTTTGAACCAATTACGCTAGGAATTTTTTCTACAGTAGGAGCTTTAGGTTTTGGATTCTTGACTGGATTTGTTATGTCCATATTTAGCGGGATAATCGGATGTGCAATAGGAAAAATTAAAGGAAAATAATTCAAAGATACTCAGTATTTTTTCTATTAAAAATGAGAATACTTTACAGCCTGCTTCACATCATTTAGCAGGCTGTTGTATGTTTTCTATGGATAAACTTTAAGTTACCATACTGTATAGCATAAATATAATATCTATTATTATACAAAATGATAAATTATGCTAAAAAAAGATTATGCAAAGTATAGATTTGCGCACGAAATGCCATAAAATTACCTTATAAATCTTCCAGTGTGAATTCTGAGATGTATCATTTTAACATTCGGTTTAGCAGATGTAATTGTTACAAAGTATTAAGAGCATAAAATAACTATGAATGATTGAGTTTTATACAAAAGTTCTTCAGTAACTACCATTCTATCTATTTAATTTTATTATTTTAGAAGGTGCACAAGTGAAGATACGTTGTAAAATTTAAGTGAGTGAATAATAGAGAGGAAATTTTCGTCTGCAACAGATTTTCTGTGAACATTTGACGTTTATATCTTAAAAATAAAAATGCTTAAGACTATTTCCTTTCATTATTGAGTTAAAAAGAAGAAAAGAAGCTCTATCCATTTAATAATTTAAATATTATGAAAAACGTGAAATAAATAACTTCACCAATTTGCCAGAAATAAAAAAAAGGATAAGACTTATGGAATATATCAGCACGAGAGGTGAAGCTCCTGCTTTAAGCTTTACGGAAACAATCATGACAGGGTTGGCAAATGATGGGGGACTTTATTTGCCAGATAAATTTCCTCAGCTATCATTTGATGCGTTACGAGCACTTCGTGGTCAGTCCTATACAACAATTGCTAAAACTATTCTGTGGCCCTTTGTGAATAACGAAATCGAATATACAGCTTTTGAAAATATGATCGCTGAATCTTATGCAACCTTTCACCATCCAGCAATCTGTCCGTTACGACAAACTGGAGCAGATGAATTTATCCTTGAACTCTTTCATGGTCCTACTTTAGCTTTTAAAGATGTAGCAATGCAGTTTCTTTCTCGACTGATGGATTATGTTTTGACTGAAAAAAATAGATGTGCAACGATTATTGCTGCAACATCAGGTGATACAGGTGGAGCTGCGATACAAGCTTTTGCTGGAAAAGAACACTCAGATATTTTTATTTTATTTCCTAAAGGACGTGTATCACCTGTTCAACAACGGCAAATGACAACCAATCAATGTTCAAATGTTCATGCCATTGCCATTGAAGGAAATTTTGATGATTGCCAAGCCCTTGTCAAAGCAATGTTTAATGACCACAATTTTCGTACAAAAAGAGCACTTTCAGGTGTGAATTCTATAAATTGGGCGCGTATCATGGCGCAAATTGTTTACTATTTTTCATCTGCACTTTCTTTAGGAGCTCCTGATAGAGCTGTTTCATTTACTGTTCCTACTGGAAATTTTGGTGATATTTTTGCAGGTTATGTCGCAGCCCGTATGGGATTACCCATTGCTCAACTGGTCATCGCAACGAATGATAACGACATCCTTGTACGTACATTGACCAGTGGTACTTATGAAACACAACCAATAGTCCATACAACATCACCTTCTATGGATATTCAGGTCTCTTCTAATTTTGAACGTTTGCTCTTTGAAAGTGGCAATCGTGATCCAATCTGGATTCGCAATGCAATGGAAAACTTGAAAAAAACGGGGCTCTTTACTCTTGATGAAAAGCAACTCAAAAATATTCGTTCCCTATTTTCCGCCGGGAAAAGCAACATGGCTACAACAGCTCAAACAATTGATAGTGTCTATAAGGAAAGTGGCTATCTTGTTGATCCACATACAGCGGTTGCTCTTCAAGTAGCGCGTGAAAACAAAAAACCGCATATTCCAATGATCGTTCTTGCCACGGCTCATCCAGCTAAATTTCCTGATACGATTAAAAGCGCTTGTGGCCTTCATGCTCCATGGCCATCTCATCTCAATGATGTAATGAAACACGAAGAACATTTTATAAGTCTTGCTAATGATGAAAAAATAGTAAAAGATTATATTTCTTTAAAATCGCGTGCATCTTATTAAAGTTAGCTGCATTAATTTAAATCAAGAATATTCTAATACCTTTACAATGAGGTATTTAGCTTATTAATGGAGTTGTAAATACATGGATGTAGATATATGTCGCCTTAGTAATGGTTTGACTATCGCCACACATACAATGCAACAAATTGATAGTGTTGCCCTCGGGATATGGGTTAAAGTGGGCTCACGCAATGAAACCTCCACACAGCATGGTATTGCTCATCTTCTTGAGCATATGGCTTTTAAAGGAACCGAAAACCGCACTGCTTTTCAAATTGCAACTGATATTGAAGATGTTGGCGGTGAAATAAATGCTACAACCAGTATTGAAACAACAGCTTACTTTGCACGTGTACTTAAAAGCGATATCCCTCTTGCTATAGATATTTTAGCCGATATTTTAATGCATTCAAAATTTGACGACAATGAACTAGAACGAGAAAAACAAGTAATCTTTCAGGAAATTGGTGCTGCCCATGACACTCCTGATGATATTGTTTTTGATCATTTTACAGAAACAGCCTTTCGTCATCAATCCCTTGGGCGCTCTATTTTAGGAACAGCTAAAACTATTCAATCATTTACATCTACTGATCTCCATGATTTCATCAATAAACAATATAGTGCAGATCGTATGATTGTCGTTGCAGCAGGAGCTGTAAAGCACGAAAGTTTCGTGCGAGAAGTTGAAAGTCGTCTTGGTACTTTTCGCTCCCATTCAACCGCACCTCTTACTAATCTTGCAAATTATGTCGGTGGCGACTTTCGTGAATATCGCGATTTAATGGATACACAAGTTGTTCTAGGGTTTGAAGGACGCGCTTATCACGCGCGTGATTTTTATGCAGCCCAAATTCTTTCAATCATTCTTGGTGGTGGTATGTCTTCACGTCTTTTTCAAGAAGTAAGAGAGAAACGTGGATTATGCTATTCTATTTATGCTTTTCATTGGGGATTTTCAGATACTGGACTTTTTGGTGTTCACGCAGCTACCGGACAAGAAGGGCTCAAAGAACTTATTCCTGTGATTCTTGATGAACTTTCCAAGGTCAGCAAAAATATTCACGCCAATGAACTACAACGAGCACAAACGCAATATCGTGCGAACCTGACAATGTCACAGGAAAATCCTTCTAGTCAAGCACATCTCATTGCTCGCCAAATACTCCTTTATGGTCGACCAATTCCAATATCGGAAACAATTGAACGCCTCAATCTCATTACTCCTAAAAGATTAACTGATTTAGCACATCGTCTTTTTACAAACTCCACACCAACACTAACTGCTGTCGGACCTGTAGGACCCCTCATAAATTTTGATGATTTAACGTCAACTCTTTCATACAAGCTAAAGTAAAAACTTCTTTTCAAAGCAGCATCACAATAACATCACATATTTTATCATAAAATTTACCACAAAAGCTCTTCTCATTAAATAAGTTTTGGAAATATTGGGCAAAGAGGCGTACAAAACTACCCAATTCATACTTCATGTGATAAAGATTCTAATGAGTGAAGGTATATCCGTGAAATCTGGAAATTTATGGTTTAACTTTGCCCTTTTAAAATATAAAACTTCATTCGCTTCAAGTTCTATTGGAGCAAATGGGTATGTGGTTTATTTGTATATAAAATCACACAACTTAAGAAAAAGTGATAACAATTTATTATGTAAATAAATTATAAAAGGTGGACGTTTTTTCTCAAAAATCGAAATGAAAATTAAACATCCTAAAATATTGAGAGTGGGACATTGTGAAGAGTTTGCGTAAAATAATTGACATCATTTTCATTGTAGTCGTTAGTTCTTTTGTCCATCTTACATCAGCACAAGCAATTGAGCCAGTTAAAATTTCTTCTCAAGATGCTGCTCTTGATCTCTCAAAAGCAATTGAAATTCACCATACAAACAACTCTATTTTTCAAACAAGTACAGCGCCAGGACCAGATGGTATTGTATGGCGTATTGAAGTGCAGGCAAAAAATGAAAAATTTTCCGGAAATTGGGCAGTTTTTTCTCTTGCAAATCCAACAGATGAACAAGTTGATCGTCTCATTGTTGCCCCCCATTACCGCATGGCACGTTCTGGATTTTTTTGGCCAGACCTTGGATCAGCAAGGATTCAATCCATAACGCCAAGCGAAGGTTTTTCCCTCGATCGTCAACTTAGTGCAAACTCTGATATCTTTCGTATTACTCTTAACCCTGGTGCTGTTGTTACATTTGTGGCCGAACTTAACTCTGCAAATCTACCGCAAATCTATTTATGGCAACCTGAAGCTTATAAAGATGCAATTAATTCTTATACGCTTTATCATGGTATTCTTCTTGGGATATCAGGTCTCTTAGCGCTTTTGTTAACTGTTCTCTTCGTCGTCCGTGGAACAGGGCTGTTTCCTGCAACAGCTGCTGTTGCTTGGGCAGTGCTTTTTTATATTGGTATTGACTTCAACTTTTTAAATAAATTCTTTGCAGTTACACTCACAACACAACCAATCTGGCGTGCTGGTACAGAAGTAGCTCTTACTGCTACACTCTTCATTTTTCTTTTTACCTATCTCAGCCTTAACCGCTGGCATTATCATTTTAGTTACGGTGCTATCGTTTGGACCATTGCCTTTTGCAGTCTAGGAGCCTTTGCTATTTATGATCCCATCAGAGCAGCTGGAATTGCGCGTTTGTCTTTTGGCCTTACCGCTGTGCTTGGTATAATATTAATCATCTATTTCTCAATCAGAAGCTATGACCGCGCTATTATGCTTATTCCAACATGGTTGCTCATTAGCTTTTGGTGTGTTGGAGCCTATGCTTGCATAGCTGGACATTTAAACAATGATATTATCCAGCCAGCATTAGCGGGGGGATTAGTGCTCATTGTTCTTCTCATAAGCTTTACTGTCCTGCAACAAACTTTTTCTAATGACGCTTTCCATGAAGGAATATTTTCCGACCTGGAACAACAAGTACTCGCAGCAAAGGGAGCTGGAAATATTATTTGGGATTGGAATATCGAGCGTGACCGTATTGTTGTACATCCAAACATGGCAACCCTTTTTGGTACTGAAATTCATAACCTCAATGGACCTATGCGCAACTGGATTTCAGCCTTGCACCATGATGATCGTGAACGCTTTCAAGCTGTATTGGATATCATTCTTAAAAATAAAAAAGGGCGCATTGATCAAATTTTTCGTCTTTCTTCCGGTGGTGGTTATTATCATTGGTTTTCTCTTCGTGCACGTCCGGCTATGCAAAAAGATGGAAAAATCACACGTGTCATTGGAACCATTGTCAATATTACTAACCATAAAAAATCCGAAGAACGCTTATTGCATGATGCAATCCACGACAGCTTAACCGGACTTCCTAACCAACAAATTTTCTTTGATAGACTACAAAATTATACCTCTTTAGCGAAAGCAAATATCAAAATTAGACCGACTGTCTTTATGATTGATTTTGACAATTTTCGCCAAATTAATCGCAAATTAGGCATAGCAGTTGGGGATACTGTACTGCTTATAATCGCACGTCGTTTAAATCGTCTCATTAACTTTCAAGACACCTTATCGCGTCTTTCAGCAGACCGCTTTGCAATTATTTTACTTAGTGAAACCGAACCACAAAAAATTGCAGCATTTGCAGATCATTTGCACAAAACAATTTCAGCACCTATTTCACTTTCAGAAAACAAAATAATCCTTTCAACCTCTATCGGATTGGTTACATGGAGTGAAAGCCGATCGACGGCTAAAGATATTTTTAATGATAGTGAATTAGCGATGATTCGCGCAAAACAAATGGGTGGAAACCATATTGAACCTTTTCGTCCTAATTTTCGCACTTTGGGTCTCGAACATAATACTCTGGAGAAAGATGTTCATTATGCCATAAAACGTAATGAGATGAAAATCCTCTACCATCCTATTCTTAATTTATCAGACGGACATATTATTGGTTTTGAAACAATTGTAGAATGGCATCATCCCACTTATGGAAATTTAAATGTCTCTGATTTCATAAAAATCGTAGAAAATGAACAAATTGTTATGGATTTGTCACAGTTTATCATCGATAATGCCATTATTGATCTTATAAATGTACAAGAAAAGTTTTCCCAACAATCTTTCTTTATTTCAATTAATTTACCAAGCGCAGAAATGATTCATCCTCGTTTTATCAGTCAATTGCGTGCCGCTTTGCTTCGCCATCCGCTCCACAAAGGGCGTCTGATGATTGAAATATCTGAATTTGTCTTAAGAAATAATCCTGAACAATCAGCGCACTTTCTTGAACAAATTAAAACACTGGGAATGAATCTCGCACTCGATAATTTTGGAACAGGTTATTCGTCTCTGACCTATCTCGTACGTTATCCATTTGATATGGTTAAACTTGATCGTTCACTTATCTCAATCGACTCTCTTAAGAAGAAAATTGTTCTAAAGTCTATCATTAATATGGCAACAGATCTTAATTTGCAAATTATCGCAGAAGGTGTTGAAAATGAAAAAGAAGCAATCTTTCTTCGTCAAGAAGGCTGTAAATATGTTCAAAGTACACTTGTGACGAAACCGATTGCCATAGAAGAATTAATTACACTCGTTCAGAGCCATTTCCCTTATAAAATAAAAACATAATGGATAAAATAACGTGTAAAGTTAAAAAGCTTAGAAAAAACTCTACGCGTGTCCCATTTCAGAAGCAAGATAAGTTGGATCGATACCCATGCGTGTTAAACTTTTATCATACTTGCAGCTTAAATCGCTTTCAAAAAGAAAACTAGGTGATGTAGAACTGATTAGCCAACCATTTGTAGAAATTTCTGCCTCAAGTTGCCCCGCTTTCCATCCAGCATAGCCTAATGCGACCAGTGCATGTTGCGGACCTTGTTCGCAACTGATCGCTTTTAATATATCAATTGTCGCAGTAAAACAGATCTTATCTGCAATAAAAACAGTTTCTTCACAAGCATAATCATCTGAATGAAGGACAAAACCACGCAAAGGATCAACAGGACCACCATAGCGAACTGGAAACTGTTTTATTGGTTCAGAAAGACTTTTTTTTTGGCCACTGTCTATGACTCCCAAATGAAGCAAAAGCTCTGGAAAATCAATATGATGCAATTGATTAAGAATGATGCCCATCGCACCGGCATTAGAATGCGCACAAATATAAATAACAGAACGAATAAAGCGTTTGTCATTCATCCCAGGCATTGCTATGAGTAATTGTCCACCTAAAAAGCCATTACACCGCTTCATTAATCTGTTATTCTCCATAATTTACATGATAAAAGTTTGTTCATTTAGCACACTAGGAAAATAAAACTCCAATGAAAAAAAGTCGTATATTTACAAATTTACAAAATATCGCAACTTTCTTTTATAAAAAGCTTTTCGTTACTTTAAGCTTAACATTCATAGTTTTAGAATTACTTAACATTCCTGTAAATGCTCAAACAGAACAAAAACTCCAGCTTTTCGCAACATCTTGGTATGAATCAGATGGTGGTCGTATCCGATTAGCGATCACTGAACCTTCTCTTTCTGGAATAAGAGAAGGCATTATTGAAATTGAACTTAAACCAGGATGGAAAACTTACTGGCGTAATCCAGGTAATTCTGGCATGGCACCATTTTTTAATTTCAACCAACAGATTTCTTATGAAATCTTCTATCCTACTCCACAGCTTTTTGAAACAGAAAATGATTGGTCATTAGGTTATAAAGATAAAGTAATATTGCCCTTCAATCTTTCTGGTTCAAGCAAAAATTTAAGTGGTGCTTTCACTCTTGGATTATGTAATAAAATCTGTCTTCCATTTACTATTAACTTTGATTTTTCGCCATCTGCTCTTAAAAATAAACATCTTCCTGCTTCCTTCTTAAAAAAGGCGCAAGATTCTTTGCCCCGCATGATGCAGAATGCACTAAAAATAAGTGCCGAAAAAAATAACAGTACCCTTCTTATAAAAATACAAAATAACAACAAAACTACACCTTCCTCTCTCTTTTTAGATGGAGGAGAAATGCAAATTGGAGCAGCAAGAAAAGTCAGTGATAACGCAGAATATACACTCTTCAGTGCTCCACTCTATTTCGCACCAGAAGAAATAAACCAAAAAATTTTTTATACAGTTTCTTTTAAAGATCACGCCTTAAGTGGAACATTCATATTCCATACGCAGCCAACCCCGCTTGCGACTCCGTGATAAAAGAAAAAGCTCCCAAACAGCAATTATGCTGAAAAACGTCCATTTTCACGATATTGAGTAATTGCTTTGCGAGCAAGGGCATCTGCGCGTTCATTTTCTGGATGTCCCGCATGCCCTTTTACCCAGTGCCATCTGACTGTATGACAAGAACTAGCATCCTCAAGAGCTTGCCATAGCTCCATATTTTTAACAGGACTTTTTGATGCGGTGCGCCAATTATTCTTTTTCCAATCTTCAATCCACTTAGATATACCGTTACGCACATAAACTGAGTCTGTATAAAGATCGACCAAACAGGGCTCTTTAAGCGCCTTTAATGCACAAATAGCCGCCATGAGTTCCATTTGATTGTTTGTCGTATGAACCTTACCGCCATAAAGCTCCCGTTCATGACCATTCCAGCGTAAAATTGCCCCCCATCCTCCAATTCCAGGGTTCCCTGAGCAAGCACCATCTGTATAAATTTCAACGACTTTTTGTTGAGTTGCCATAAAATTTAAAAACCTAATTCACTTAGCGAATTTACATTACTGAAAAAACAAAGCTTGTGCCAATACTCCCATGGATCTTTCTTAATAACAAAGCTATTAGGCGGTGTATTAAACCAATCATATAGACGTGTGAGTAAGAAACGTAGAGACGCACCACGAGCTAATAAAACCATCTTGTCCAATTCTAAAGGGATCAATGGTCTTATTTTTTGATAACTTTCCAATAACTTACGTGCTTTGGTAAGATTATAGGAATGATCAGGCTCAAAGCACCAAGCATTTAAACAGATCGCTAAATCATAAGCAAAAAAGTCATTACAAGCAAAATAGAAATCTATCATCCCAGAAAGACGATGATTCACAAAAAAGACGTTATCATTAAATAGATCTGCATGAATAATGCCTATTGGTAAATTGAACGGCCAATTTTTCTGTAAAAAAGCCAATTCCAACTCAATTTTTTGTCCAAATTCTTTTAACAATGCATCTTCTTTGGTTTGACAACGTTGCCACAAGACCTTCCAATCCATAACAGAAAGAGTATTTTTACGACTAAGTGTAAAATCCTGTCCTGCTAAATGTAATTGTGCGAGCCCCATCCCCACTTCGCCACAATGATCTATATTGGGCTGGCGGATCCACTCTCCTTCCAGAAAAGTAATAATAGCGGCAGGACGTCCTGCTAATTCACAGATCATCATTCCATCATTTTGAATAACAGGTTGAGGACAAGGAATTCCACGCTGTCCTAAATGCTGCATCAAGCGACAAAAAAAAGGTAAATCATCTTTTGAAATACGCTTTTCATAAAGTGTTAAAATAAATCGCCCTTGTGTTGTCTCTAACATAAAATTAGAATTTTCAATCCCCTCCTCTATACCTTGATAAGACAAAAGTGATCCTATTGCATAACGTGTTAAAAACACTTTTAAATCATTTGGGTGAATATCTGTATAAACGGCCATTATTCTGCTTTCGTTGTAGATATGTTTGTATTCTGATTTTCATTTTTTGCATTATTTGCTTGACCATTGACGAAAGCCATATCTTGAGACGTTAAAATGACGTCACGTAATTCGCGACTCACTAAAAATTTTTCCGTTTCTACCGCTGTTTCAGCTAATTCTATTGTGACATCATAACGCTCACGAAATGCTGAAATAATTTCATCAATAATAATTTCAGGAGCCGAAGCCCCTGCTGAAAGACTGACAATAGAAAGAGATTTTAGGTTTTCAAAATTAATTTCATCAGCGCGCTGAACTAAAATAGCTTGCCGCGCACCAGACTTTTCGGCAACCTCTACTAAACGTCGTGAATTAGAAGAATTTGGTGCTCCAACAATCAAAAACAAATCGCTCCCCTTTGCCGCTGCTTTAACCGCATTTTGTCGATTCGTTGTAGCATAGCAAATTGACTCAGCCGCTGGGGCTGCTAATGTAGGAAAACGTTGTTGTAATATATCGATAATTCCTGCAGTATCTTCAACAGAAAGCGTTGTTTGTGTCACAAATCCTAATTTATCTGGATCATTGGGTTGATAATGCAAAGCATCTTCTATCGTTTCAATAAGCGTCACAGCCCCTTCTTCAAGCTGTCCCATTGTCCCTATCACCTCAGGATGACCAGCATGACCAATCAATATAACATGACGACCATGACGTTGATGTCGTATCGCTTGTTTATGCACTTTCGAGACCAACGGACATGTTGCATCGAGATAAAACAAATTATAGCATCGCGCTTCTTCTGAAACAGATTTTGGTACACCATGAGCAGAAAAAACAACCGGTTGATTGCGATGTTCTTCTGGAATCTCATCAAGTTCTTCGACAAAAACAGCTCCCCGTTGCTGTAATCCCTCAACCACGTAGCGGTTGTGTACAATTTCATGACGAACATATACTGGAGCACTATATTTTTTTAATGCAAGCAGAACAATCTGGATAGCACGATCAACCCCTGCACAAAATCCACGTGGACCACAAAGACGTATCGTTAAAGGGGGAAGTCCAGACATAAATCATCCTTAATCTCTATAGTTTTAGCTATATATTCAAACAACCTATTATTATACATGAATAAGCAATGTAAAAAAACGCGCAATATCATCTTTTGCATAAGAACAGACTCTATCGTGTTTTCTTACAGAATTTTCTTGAAGAAAAGCTCTTTTTAAATTTGCTTTTTCATTTTATTTGCCTAAAGAGCGATAAAATACCAGACAAGAGATTCAATCAAAAGAACTCCAAAGATAGCTGCCAAATAGAGTAACGAAAAGAAAAACGTTTTTTTAGCCATCAAAATAGTTTCATTATGTGTATCAGCTTTCCATAAACGATAGGCAAAATAAATAAAGATAATGCTTAAAATTGTTGAAAAAATAGCATAAAAAATTCCGCCAAGACCAATAAAGCAAGGAGCAGCAGCACATAATGCCATCAAAATAGTATAAAATAAAATCTGTTTTTTTGTTGAATGTTCACCTCGTACATTAGGCATCATAGGGATGCCTGCAGCCTCATAATCAAGAGATGAAAATAAAGAAAGAGACCAAAAATGGGGGGGGGTCCACATAAAAATGATCAAAAATAATAAAAAGCTATCAATACTCACTGTCCCTGTTGCCGCGGCCCATCCAATCATTGGTGGAAAAGCCCCAGAAGCACCACCAATAACAATATTTTGTGGTGTGATACGCTTTAACCAAATTGTATAGATAACGACATAAAAGAAAATCGTAAAAGCAAGAAAAAATGCCGCAAACCAATTAATGAAGCTCCCCATAACCAATACCGAGAGCATAGAAAGAACCATGCCAAAAATAAATGCCTTTTGAGAGCTGATTTTACCCATGGGAATGGGACGCTTTTTAGTTCGTTCCATCACAGCATCAATGTCAGCATCATACCACATGTTCAGTGCTCCCGCACCACCGCCACCAGCAGCAATACATAAAATTGCTAAAAAACCATACCACGGATTGATAGGAACAGGAGACACCATCAAACCAACTAAAGCCGTAAAGATCACAAGAGACATAACACGTGGCTTTAATAATGTGATATAATCACTAATAGTGGATTTTGGTGGCGTTGATTTACCATTCACAACCGATAACTTTTCTGAAACTGACATTCCACTCAAAGCCCTTTTCCATTTCTGTCATTCACAAACCCAATATTATCTGACAAATATTATCTAGCGTATGGAAATGACCAATTAAGACCAATCGTATTTTTGAGAAAATATGAAATATCTCTTTCGCACGTATACCCTAAAAGTAGATGAAAATACTGGCAATAAAAACACATTTTTTCAATCAACGTTCTTTCCCATATTACAAGTGTATCATAAAAATATATCCTATGAATTAATATATTTGGGTAAATACTGATTTTGTGTTATAGTTTTTATAGGGAATTCATTTTTTATGTAAATCTATGCATGGTTGTGAGTGTTGAGTCGGATAGGATTTTCTGTGATACTTTATAAATTACTCAAAAAAACTTTTTTTATTGGCACTGTTTTTTACACACTTTATAGTAGTTTTATCAGTCATGCATTTGCACAAACACCCTATGCGCAAAGTGTCCCTGCTCCACAAACCTATGGTGCATGGACAAAAGTTTGTTCTCTACCACCAGGTACACCTAACATGCAGTGTGAAGTTGTACAAAACGTTCACACACAAGGGCGTCAAGATATTACCTTGCGCGTTACATTTTATAAACTTCCTCAAAAGCAAGGTGCCTTGATGCGTGTTTTTGTTCCGATTCGCGTTGAATTACGTCCTGGCGTTGGAATTAAAATTGACGATAAAAATATGGGCAGAATGGAATATCGTCGTTGTCTTGGTGATAATTGTGTTGCTGAAGCCTTTCTTAAAGAAGACATATTGCAGCTCTTTTTAAAAGGAAAAATGGCAACCTATTTTATCTTTACAACTCCGGAACAAGGGATTGGAGGTTTTGTTGACCTTCATGGTCTTGGCGACGCCTATGCAACCTTACCAACATGAGTGAAATCAATACACTTTAAACGATTGAAATTTCATCGTATATTTTGAAAGATTCTTAAAATTAGATTGATAAAAATCTTCTAAGCCCCCATAAAAATAGGATAATTCTTATGAAATCGCTGATTGATCATTTTGATATTGCTTCCTCTAAAGTGCAATCACTTGTACAGGAAACACTTCATCATGCTGATGATGGTGAGCTTTACCTTGAGTACACAGAAAGCGAAGCTCTTTTATTTGATAATGGGCAGCTTAAAAACGGCTCATTTCATCAAGATATGGGATTTGGACTACGCGTTGTTGCTGGAGAGGCTACTGGATATGCTCACTCTAGTGAGTTATCAGCTGCTGCACTCAAACGTGCCAGTGAAGCTGCTAAAGCTGTTACCTATAATAATCATGCAGGGCCTTATAGTATAGCACCTCAACAAACAAACAAAAGACTTTATCAACCGCATAATCCCCTTGATGCTCCATCATTTGAAGAAAAAAGTGCTCTTTTGCAAAAAATTGATGCCTATTTACGTGCTAAAAATGATAAATTGCATCAAGTGACTGTTTCTCTTTCCGGCTCGCTACAACATGTTGAAATTTTACGTGCAGATGGTTATTTGGTTCGTGATATTCGTCCCCTTGTGCGACTTTCTATATCTGTGGTCGTAGCTGAAGGCAATCGACGTGAAAATGGTTTTTATGGGTGTGGAGGGAGACAAGCATTTAACCAATTTATTCATGAAGACAATTGGAAGAAAGCTGCAGATGAAGCCTTACGTATGGCTTTAACAAATTTAGAAGCAGAAGCAGCACCTGCTGGATCTTTTGATGTTGTCTTAGCCAACGGATGGCCTGGTGTTATGCTCCATGAAGCCGTAGGTCATGGTTTAGAAGGTGACTTTAACCGTAAAAAAACATCCGCTTTTGCTGGACTTTTAGGACAACAAGTTGCAGCAAAAGGTGTTACAGTTGTTGATGACGGAACAATTCCACAATGCCGTGGCTCTCTCACTGTTGATGATGAGGGGACCCCTTCAGGATATAACGTTCTCATTGAAGATGGAAAGCTCGTTGGTTTTATGCAAGACAGGCTTAATGCACGGCTTATGGGAGGTAAATCAACTGGAAATGGACGGCGTGAATCTTATGCTTATGCACCAATGCCACGAATGACCAATACAATCATGCTAGGAGGAGATAAAACACCTGAAGAAATCCTTTCTTCACTTAAAAGTGGTATCTATGCTGTTTCATTTGGTGGAGGACAAGTTGATATTACTTCTGGAAAATTCGTCTTTGAATGTACTGAAGCATACCGAGTAGAAAATGGTAAAATTTGTGCACCAATCAAAGGGGCAACTCTTATTGGAAATGGACCGGATGCTATGAAACGTATCACAATGATTGGTAATGATAGTAAACTAGATAATGGTATTGGTATGTGTGGAAAAGCTGGCCAAAATGTCCCTGTTGGTGTTGGCCAACCTCACCTTCGAATCAATAATATGACAATCGGTGGAACTGCGCTTATAGAGGAATAAGCTTGCTCATTCCTTCCCCGTATTGCCTCCTTCTCGTCTATTACGACCATTTTGTGAGGGGGTACAATGCATTGATTTATAAAGATAATCTAGCGTTATTCATATTGTATTAGAACCTTGAATACCGTAAGATTCTCTCATTTTAAATCTGTGTCTGTTGAACCAATCAAAATCATTCGTTTATACATTACAGGCAGGGAGAGTTATATGGATAAAAACTGTACAAGAAAGAACTAAAGATTCTTCTTATGGACCGTCTCAAGTACCAAGAATTTTAGAAACATTGGGAGATGGCAAATATAACGATGGAACAGGCTTATTCAGACACATATTCTTCGTAATCCATTCGTCTTTTTTGTGGTTTTTTTGTGTGGGGTAACTTGTCTTTTATATTTCATAATAAAAAAGCACTTTCTACATTCAGTGCTCTTAGATCAACGAGAAAAAGGTTATTATTATAGATAAATTTTGGAGAGATTTTATAATAATACTCAGGTAAACTTTTAAAAAAAATTAGGCTAAAGTTTCCAACCTTTCTTTTTTTTCTTTTTGCTCAAAACAGCAACAATTTCGACATGTGGTGACCATAAAAATTGATCGATCGGTATGATTTTTTCTACTGTATACCCCCCTGCAACAAGAAGAGATAAATCACGAGCAAATGTAGTAGGATTACAAGAAATTGCCACAACACGTGATACTGTTGTCTTCGCTAATTCACGTACTTGTTGCTCTGCACCAGCACGGGGAGGATCAAAAACAACACTCTCAAAACATTCAAGTTCCTTTACAGAAAGGGGATGTCGGAAAAGATCACGTTTTTCACAAGTGACCGTTTTTAAACCAGTCGCAAAACGTGCTGCTGTATTTAGATTTCTTAATGCATCTTCATTATTTTCTACTGCATGAACACTCATCTTTTTTGCCATACGCAAGGTAAATGTTCCTACCCCTGAAAACAAATCAACAGCATTCTTTGCTTTTTTTAAATGAGTCAAAATAATATTGCCCATTATATTTTCCGCTTCACAAGTTGCTTGCAGAAAACCACCAGAAGGAAATTCAACACGGACATCTCCAAAGTAAATCTCTGGTTTTTCTCGTTCAACCAAAATTTCACCGTCAACAGATAAACGTATAATCCCATATGAAAGAGCAGCACTGATCATTTTCTGACGAAGTGATTCATGGTGTATAATGCAACCGCTTAAAGCAACATCTAAACCATTTTCAACACATGTTATCGTAACATGAAACCGTTTGGCAGAGTTCTTTAGAAAAGCACAGAGCTCTCTGATATTATGCAACTGAGAAATAAGCTCTGGACGGCTTACTGGGCATTCCTCAAGAGCTACAATCTCATGAGAGAGATAACGGTTAAAACCAACTTTTTGCCCCTGTGGGGTCATGGATGCTGTTAGAGTAATCCGCCGTCGGCTATAAGGTTTACATTCTATTAAAGGCGCAACAACATTATTAAGTCCATACTTTTTAAGCGCCTCAACAACCAATTGTTGTTTCCATACGCGATAAGCATCCATATGCCAATGCTGAAGAGTACACCCTCCACATTCTCCAAAATGCTGACAAAGAGTATCAATGCGTTCTGATGATTTTTCTTTTAATGCTATATATGTTGCATATTTTCCATGAACAGTAATTTCAGCACACTCTCCTGGTAAAGTAAAAGGAACAGAAACGAAGCCGTGAGACGTCTTAGCAATACCATAACCATTTGCTCCGATATGATCGATTATGACATTGTCATTCACTCTTGTTTTTCTCCGAATAGTAAATATTCCACGTTGCCATCACCACCTGTAATAGGGGAAGAAATTAAACCTTTTGCACTCCACCCTGTTTGTGTATTTAACCAAACAAAAAGTGCCTCAGAAGTTTCTTTAGCACTTGATGGACTTAATATTCCTCCCTTACTAAAATGTTTACGACCAACCTCAAACTGAGGCTTTACCAGTAAAACAGCTTGGGCACCCTTCTTGGCTAAAGACAACACGGGAGGCAATGCAAGTTTGAGCGAAATAAAGCTAACATCTGAAACGATAAGATCAATTTCTCGCCCACCTAAATGTTCCTGTTTAAAATCTCTGACATTCAAGCCTTCTAATAACGTTATAGCACTGTTGCCCAATAAACGTTTATCAAATTGATGATGCCCAACATCAACGGCAATAACATGATCTGCTCCACGCTCTAAGAGAACTTGCGTAAAACCACCTGTTGATGCACCAACATCAATGGCTGTCACTTTATCTGTTATAATTGGAAATGCATCAAGTGCAGCAATCAATTTTAACGCTGCCCGAGAAACATAATTCTGCGCTGGATCACAAACGGTAATCTCTGCATCATCAAAAACGATTTGCCCAGCTTTAAAAACGATTTCTCCGTTAACTTTAACAGTTTGGCGCATAACAGCATCACGTGCGCGTGAACGTGTCTTAAAAAAGTTTTTTTCAACTAAAAGAATATCGAGTCTTTTTCTGGCAGCCATCTCATACTCGAATTTTCTATCCTGTTCGAATCTCGCGGTCCAAAGCTGTAAAAACCGTGTTGACAATGCCCATAGCATCAAGCCCGATACGTGAAAGAACTTTTTCTGGTGAGCCGTGATTCAAATATTCATCTGGAAGTTGTAGTGTACGAACTTTCAAACCATGCTCTAAGAGCCCTTCTTGCGCTAAAAATTGTAATATGTGCGCTCCAAATCCACCGATTGCCCCTTCTTCAATTGTCACCAATACCTCATGCTCACGTGCCAAACGACGCATCAAATCCTTATCTAAAGGTTTTGCAAACCGTGCATCTGCAACCGTTGTAGATAACCCTTCAACCTCCAACGCATCAGCAGCTTGCAACACTTCTGACATCCGCGTTCCAAAACAAACCAAAGCGATCTTATTCCCTTCACGCAGAACGCGCCCTTTTCCAATTTCTAATAACTCACCACGTTGCGGTAAATCTATACCAATCCCCTCACCACGCGGATAACGAAAAGAAATTGGTCCCTGATCATAAGCTGCAGCTGTACGCACCATATGCATCAATTCAAGCTCATCAGAAGGTGCCATAACAACAAACTCAGGAAGAGTGGACAAAAAAACAATATCAAAACTTCCAGCATGTGTTGCGCCATCTGCCCCCACAAAACCTGCTCGGTCAATAGCAAAACGTACCGGTAATTTTTGAATTGATACATCATGAATAATTTGATCATAAGCACGCTGTAAAAAAGTAGAATAAATTGCAACAAAAGGCTTATACCCTTCACAAGCAAGTCCTGCCGCAAAAGTTACGGCATGTTGCTCAGCGATACCAACATCAAACATTTTTTCAGGAAATTTTTTCGCAAAAGAATCAAGACCTGTCCCTGTTGGCATCGCTGCTGTTATGCCAACAATCTTATCATCATGGTGAGCTTCTTCTATTAAAGCTTTAGAAAATACCTTGGTATAGGGTAGAATATTACTTGATGCTTTAACCTGTTTTCCTGTCGTGACATCAAAACGATTAACACCATGATATTTATCAGACGAGGCCTCTGCAGGTGGATATCCCTTTCCCTTATGGGTTACAACATGCACCAAAACAGGACCATTAGGATATTCACGAACATTTTTAAAAACAGGCAATAAATGCCCCAAATTGTGCCCATCTATGGGTCCAACATAATAAAAGCCAAGCTCATCAAATAAAGTTCCCCCAACCAAAAGTCCACGCGCAAATTCCTCTGAACGACGGGCCTTATCCAAAAAAAACTTTGGCAATTTTTCGCTCAACATCTTTACGCGTTCACGCAAATGACGATAAGAAGGACGAGACACTAATCGTGCAAGATGTGCACTCATAGCACCTGTAGGTGGTGCTATAGACATATCGTTATCATTAAGAACAACAATCAAGCGCGCATTCAAAACACCAGCGTTGTTCATTGCTTCATATGCCATACCCGCAGACATTGCACCATCACCAATGACAGTTATGATATTGCGTCTTGTCTCTGCTTTCAAAGCACTTGCCACCGCCATGCCAAGCCCCGCTGAAATAGAAGTAGATGAATGCCCCGCTCCAAATGGATCATACACACTTTCTGAACGTTTTGTAAAACCAGATAATCCGCCCTCTTGACGTAATGTGCGAATTTTTTCTCTACGCCCCGTTAAAATCTTGTGTGGATAGGTTTGATGACCAACATCCCAAATAATCCTATCCTCTGGTGTATTAAAAATATAATGTAATGCAACAGTGAGCTCAACAACACCAAGTCCCGCCCCAAGATGACCACCTGTTACAGAAACCGCATCAATTGTTGCTGTCCGCAACTCATCAACCAACTGTACCAAATCAGACTCATGCAATGCCCGCAAATCTTGCGGAAAACAAACACGGTCAAGCAATGGTGTTAGGACCTGAGACAAAAAAAATCCTTTCTATTATCTTAACTCAAGAAAACGCAACGAAATACATCTTCTCTACTCTTATTTACAGTTTTGCATCTTTTTTTACTGAAAAATGCTCTTTTCTATTGAGATGAACTATAATTTCCTCATTTTTAAATTATTATATAAAAAAGAAATCAATAAATTTTTCTGTTTATAAACTAAGGTTATTGCATTTCTTAAGTCCCACAATAAATATCCAAAAAGATTTAATATTATTTAGCATCAAGTGGTTCTACTCCTTCTGGAGAACCTTCTTCTGAAAACTGGATTTTT
Organism: Bartonella sp. CL436QHHD; assembly: GCF_042195105.1. Classification (NCBI taxonomy): domain Bacteria; kingdom Pseudomonadati; phylum Pseudomonadota; class Alphaproteobacteria; order Hyphomicrobiales; family Bartonellaceae; genus Bartonella; species Bartonella sp. CL436QHHD. Next base: position 200,181 of record NZ_JBHINR010000001.1, read on the forward strand.
TCAACTTTAGCTTCAGCAACTCTTAAGAGTTTTTCACAATGCTTTTTAAGCGCTTCACCGCGTTCATAAATATCAATGGATTGTTCCAAAGGCACATCGCCACGTTCCAAATTTTCGACAATAACTTCAAGTTGCTTAAGCGCTTGCTCGAAACTTAAGGTCGTAATATCTCCCTCTTGTATCTCTTTTTTCATATGAACCTCAAAAAATATCTGTTCTGGATATACGAATTCCAAAACCTTCCAAACCTACATAATGGCGCTCTTTAGAAGCATAAACAATAACAGAGCCTATTCCTAAATATTTTAAAATTTGTGATCCTAAACCAATTTTGCGCCATTCTTCTTCGCGTTCAATCGCCTGCACATGGTTTTCTGAACTGTCTCTTGCCATGTTTTGAATATCAATAGTTGATTGTATAACAGATCCTTCACGCAAATAAATAAATACGCCACGTTTTTCTTTTTCCATCATACGCCGCATCATCACCATAATATCTGAAGTTTGACAAAAAACGTCATTTATAATGTTTTCATGATGTAAATACACAGGAATATCCTCCCCCTCACGGACATCACCAAAAACAATTGCAATATGCTGAACGGCTTCCCAAGGGAGTTGATAACTTTGAATAATAGCGGGACCTACAAATGTTTCAATAGGCATTTCTCCAACATTTTTGATCAATATTTCCTTACGTTGGCGGTAAGCAATTAAATCTGCAACCGTTATAATATGCAACCGATGTTCTTGCGCAAATTTCATAATCTGATCGCCATGTTTAACGCTTCCATCATCATTAACTAACTCACCGATAACACCAACCGGCGGCAAATTAGCTAATTTACATAAATCAACAGCCGCCTCTGTGTGACCTGAACGCATGAGCACCCCCCCTTCATGCGCAATCAAAGGAAAAACATGCCCTGGACGAACAAAATCATCCGCACTTGCATTTGAATTCGCAAGATTACGTACAGCTAATGTACGGTCATGTGCTGAGATCCCTGTTGTTATGCCGTGTTTAAAATCAACAGTAACCGTAAATTGTGTCCCATGTGCAGAATTATTATCTGGTACCATAGGAGAAAGATTAAACCGTTTTGCTTCTTTTTTTGGCATAGGTGTGCACACAATACCTGTTGTGTGACGAAGAATAAACGCCATCTTTTCTTCTGTACAATGCGCTGCAGCAACAGTTAAATCACCTTCATTTTCACGGTCATCATCATCTGTTACCACAACAATTTCACCGCGTTCAAAAGCTTTAAGTGCAGAAACAATTTTTTTTTCATCATACGCCATTGTTCACCTTTTCAATCACCCAACTTGACCGCGATGTCTTAGATAATGGTCAGCAATAGCACAAGCAACCATCGCTTCACCAACAGGAACGGCACGGATCCCAACACATGGATCATGACGCCCCTTTGTTATAACGTCTATATCATGACCATCAACATCAATAGAGCGACGAGGTGTTAAAATTGATGAAGTAGGCTTTACAGCAAAACGTGCAACAATTGGCTGTCCACTCGATATTCCCCCTAAAATACCTCCCGCATGATTTGATAAAAAAAGCGGTTTTCCATCATTTCCCATTCGCATTTCATCGGCATTTTCTTCTCCCCTCAAGCGGGCTGCCGCAAAACCATCACCAATTTCCACACCTTTTACCGCATTAATCGACATAAGTAACGAGGCAATATCTTGATCAAGCTTTGCGTAAATAGGGGCTCCTAAACCTGCCGGAACATTTTCTGCAACGATCTCAACAACCGCTCCAACAGATGTTCCCTCTTTACGGAGTTCACTGATATAATCACTAAAAATGTGAACCATCTCTGCATCAGCTGTAAAAAAAGGATTATTATTAACCTCTGACCAATCCCAACGATCACGATTAATATTATGAGGACCAATTGCTATCACTGCTCCTCGTACAATCAAACCAGGAACGATTTTACGAGCAAATGCACCAGCTGCAACACGTGCTGCCGTCTCCCGTGCCGAAGCACGTCCCCCGCCTCGAAAATCACGAATGCCATATTTAATATCATAAGTATAATCCGCATGTCCTGGACGATACTGATGGGCAATCGAGCTATAATCCTTCGAACGCTGATCTGTGTTTCGAATCAACAGAGAAATTGGTGTACCTGTTGTCACCAATGTCGTCCCATCGTCTTGAACAACAACTCCTGAAAGGACCTCTACTTTATCTGGTTCTCGGCGCTGCGTTGTATATTTTGATTGTCCTGGTTTGCGTTTATCAAGATAAGCTTGAACTTCTGCAAGAGTAAAAATAATTCCAGGTGGACAACCATCAATGACACAACCAAGAGCAGCACCATGACTTTCACCCCATGTTGTTACACGAAACAAATGACCAAATGTATTATGCGACATGAAAAAGATCCGTTTCTCTGTCAAATATTACAACGACAACGCATGTTGTATGCTATACACAAGGTAGCTCTTTGCGCTCAAATACTCTTAGCCACTTTAAATTTGGTCAAATTACTGCTGTCCAATAAAATCCTATAAACCAAACTTTATTCTTTAACGACAGAAATGTCTGGTGCATCAACGGCTTTCATACCTATGATATTATAACCCGAATCGACATGATGGACTTCACCAGTAACAGAACGAGACAAATCTGAAAGAAAATAAAGCGCAGAATCACCAACCTCTTCAATTGTTACCGTACGACGTAATGGAGCATTATATTCATTCCATTTTAAAATATAACGAAAATCACCAATACCAGAAGCTGCTAACGTTTTAATGGGTCCAGCAGATATAGCATTAACACGAATATTTTGAGGACCTAAATCTACCGCTAAATATTTCACGCTCGCTTCAAGAGCCGCTTTAGCAACCCCCATTACATTATAATTTGGAACAACCTTTTCTGCTCCATAATAGGTCAGTGTCAAGATTGAACCACCATCTGGCATCAATTTTTCTGCACGCTTCGTTAGAGCCGTTAGGGAATAAACGGAAATATTCATGGTCATCATAAAATTTGATTCGCTGATATCAATATAACGACCACTTAATTCATCTTTATCAGAAAAACCAATAGCATGAACTAAAAAATCGAGTTTTCCCCATTTCTTCTCTATTTCTTTAAAGACCGTATCAATAGAGACACTGTCAGAAACATCACAATGTCCACAAACAAACCCCTTTAATTCTTCAGCCAAAGGCTCAACACGCTTTTTCATTGCTTCACCCTGATAGGTAAAAGCAAGCTCTGCCCCTGCGCTACTTGCCGCTTTAGCGATTCCCCAAGCGATGGAGCGATTATTGGCCAACCCCAAAATTAAACCACGCTTACCGTACAATAAACCATTACCCTTAGCCATCAGCACTGCCCCATTGTTACTTAAAATTAATATTATTCATCTGCCTATGACACAGGTCAACTTTTTCTTCAAGCAATTGGTTTAAAATCAAACAAAAACTACGCTTTTATATATAAAAATTTTAAAATTAATCTTGTTGCATTTGCAAAAACTGTTCTAGCGCGGCATTTTCACCTTCCGGCAACATAATGCGAACATGCACATAAAGATCATCTCTTGTACCATTTTTTAAACGAAGCCCTTTCCCTTTCAACCGTAAAACGCGATCAGAACTTGACCACGCAGGAATCGTTAAAACCACACGTCCCTCCAACGTCTCAACTTCTTCTTTTGCTCCCAAAACAGCATGTTTAAGAGAAACTGGTAAATCAAGATGAAGTGCTCTTCCTTCAACCCGAAAACGAGGATGTTTTTGAATCTGAATGGTTATCAACGCATCTCCTGCTTGCCCAAGAGCTACCTCTTCTCCCTGACCTTTTAAACGAATAACCTGTCCGTCTTCAATATAATATGGAAGTTTAATTTTTAACTTTTTTCCATTTGGAAAAACAGCTTCCACCTTTTCTGCGCCAACCATCTGCTCTAGTGTTATGGCAAGATTAGCACGAACATGTGCTCCTTGTTGGGGACGGTTATAGTGTGTGGAATTCGAAAAGCTACCTCCTCCTCCAAACAGATCCCGAAAAATATCACTCGCATCAAAACCTGCACCACCTGAAGAGGAAAAATCAAATCCCTTTGCTCTTCCTGAAAAGGGATTTTGTTTATTGCTAAAATTTTCACCAGTACCATAGGCTTGATAAAGCGGTTTTCCTTCCATATCAATTTCACCGCGGTCAAATTGTGCCTTTTTATCTTTATCACCTATAATTTCATAAGCTTGATTAATTTCAGCAAATTTTTCTTTAGCCTTTGCATCATCTCTATTATGATCTGGATGATACTTCTTTGCTAATCTTCTAAATGCCGATTTAATCTCTTGCGATTTTGCGGTACGTGCCACACCTAGAATCGTGTAGGGATCACGCATATTGCCCTCTTTTCAATTTCTTCGTTTTCAAAATATCAACTGATACGTTGTTAATACCCTTTATAGCTTCATCAATCTATTCTAGAGAATAATTTCTTCTTTTCTCTTTATATGTCTATCAATAAACTAAAATACCAGATAAAATGAGACATTTATTTAATATAGCTCATTGTAGTCTATGCTAAAGTAAAAATAATTAAACTACCATAGAAATACACGATAGCATTGGCTTTTTGAAAATGAGAAAAAATGGTACTGTGACTTTTTGATGATAAAGTAAATGAGAAAATGCCTCACCCATGCTCACTGATATTTGGAGAAGCTATGAGCAAAAAAATACCAACAGATGATCATTTTATGCAAATGCAAAAACCTTTTGAACTTTTCGCAAAGTGGCTTGAAGAAGCAACGATAAGTGAAATAAATGATCCGAATGCTATGGCATTAGCAACAGTTGACGAAACAGGACTCCCTAATGTTCGTATGGTTCTCCTCAAAGACTACAGTCCCCAAGGCTTTGTCTTCTATACCAATTATGAAAGCTGTAAAGGACAAGAAATTTTAAAATCAATGAAAGCATCCTTAGGTTTTCATTGGAAATCGCTCCGTCGTCAGGTAAGAATTAGAGGAATTGTTGAAAAAGTAAGTCAACAGGAAGCCGATGCCTATTTCCAATCACGACCACGTGGTAGTCGAATTGGTGCATGGGCATCTAAACAATCTCAACCTTTAGACAATCGTTTTGTGCTCGAAAAAGCAATTGCTCAATATACTGCGCGTTATGCTCTAGGTAATATTCCACGACCACCTTATTGGTCTGGGTTTCGTGTTAAACCCCTTTCTATAGAGTTCTGGTGTGATCGCCCATTTCGTTTACATGATCGTCTGCTTTTTACACGCGATTGTGTTGAACACAGCGATTGGAAAAGACAAAAACTTTATCCCTAATCCTTCAAATTTCATCGTTATGAAGATTTTTTCTTCCCAACAGTTAAACAAATATTTTTTATTTGAAAAATTCTAAAAGAAGATGATTTATTTTATTTAAATAGAAGAATTTCATTTCCACTGTAACAGTTGATTAGTAATATTTTCTACTGTATCGCTTAAAAATAGATTAGCAACAAGCTTATTTTAAAAAACATACTGTATTCAGTAGAAACTATGATTTTAGCTAACTTATTTTTAGACCGCAGGATAAAATATCGTCCATATACCCCCACATACTAAACCAGCAAAAATCACAAAACCAATAAGCGAATTAGATTTGAAAAGCCTGAGGCATTGTGAACTGTCATCTATATCAATGACTTTAATTTGAATAAACATATGGATGCTTGCCACAAAAATCCCCAAAAAACTAAGAAAAGGGACTCCAGCTAAATAAAATGCTAGACTAATGAACATCACAAAACCACCATACAAAAATACTAAAGCACGCTTGGTTGCTTTACCAAAGAGAAGAGCCGTAGAACGGACACCAACAGTAACGTCATCTTCTTTATCTTGATGTGCGTAGATTGTATCATATCCTATGGTCCACAAAATTGATCCCACATAAAGCAAGATTGGTGCCCAGCTTAAACTTCCAAAGACAACAGCCCACCCCATTAATGCCCCCCAATTAAACGCAACGCCTAAAAAAAACTGCGGCCAATATGTTACGCGTTTCATAAAAGGATAAAATGCAACAGCTATCAATGACGAAATACCTAGAAAAAAACTAAACCTATTAAATTGTGATAAAACAACTAAACCAACCAAACATTGCACAAGTATAAAAACTCTTGCTTGAAACCGACTCACATGACCTGTCGGCAATGGGCGAGAACGTGTCCTTTCTACCTGAGCATCAATTTTATGGTCAATAAGATCATTCCAAGTACATCCTGCCCCTCGCATAGCAATAGATCCCAGAAAAAAAAGAAAAAGATACCAAACCCAATGAAGAAACATTGATAAAAGAGTATCGTAATGCATTTTATAAGAGAAAAAAGCCATTGTTGTTGACCAAAAACAAGGCCACATCAACAATTGCCATCCAATAGGCCGATCCCAACGCGCCAATTGCGCATAAAACCATAAAGAACAGGGAAGGAAATTGTAGACCCATTGTTTGGAAGATGCATCCATAACCCGTCCTTGGCTATCATAGGACTGAACATGCGCGATATTTTTATTTTTTTTCATCAAATGATTTACCTTTGGTCTTGCGATAGAGACATTTCATTCTTATGAGAAGGGGATGAGATTAATCATCTTTTATGAGAGGAGCAAGCAATGAATATTCTTCTTATTGGCTCAGGTGGACGAGAACACGCTTTAGCATGGAAAATAGCAGCATCACCACTGCTAACAAAGTTATACTGTGCTCCTGGAAATCCTGCAACAACAGAATTTGGTGAAAATATTAATTTAAACATTGATGACCATTCCCTTGTTATTGATTTTTGTAAAGCACGTTCTATTGATCTTGTAATTGTAGGACCAGAAGCACCATTGGTTGCGGGTATAACAGACTCTCTTAATAGCGCTAACATCTGTGTATTTGGTCCTACTCAAAAAGCTGCTCAACTAGAAGGTTCAAAAGCTTTTACAAAAGATTTATGTCGTAAGAATAACATTCCTACAGGAAGTTACCAATGCTTTAATGATGCCTCTAAAGCTAAAGCTTACATTCAGCAACAAGATGTTCCCATTGTTATTAAAGCTGATGGCTTAGCAGCTGGCAAAGGTGTTGTGGTTGCAACAACTATGGAAGAAGCATTTAACGCAGTTGATGCCTGCTTCAAAAGTACATTTGGAGATGCAGGAAACAAAATTGTTGTAGAATCTTTTCTTGAAGGTGAAGAAGCAAGCTTCTTCTGCCTTTGTGATGGTAAAGTTGCTCTTCCTTTTGGATCTGCTCAAGATCATAAACGTGTAGGTGATGGGGATATTGGAGCAAACACCGGTGGTATGGGTGCTTATTCACCAGCGCCCATCATGACCAAAGAAATAGTGAATCGTACTCTCAAAGAAATTGTTGAACCAGCTTTAAAAAGCATGAAAGAAATGGGCGCTCCCTTTAAAGGTATTCTCTTCGTCGGATTAATGATAACGCAAAAAGGACCCGAATTAATTGAATTTAACGTACGATTCGGTGATCCTGAATGTCAAGTTTTAATGATGCGCCTCAAAGATGACATTTTGCCAATTTTTCTTGCTGCTGCTCAAGGAAAACTTGAAAATAAGCCTCTTCGGTGGTCTGAAAAAGCTGCTCTCACCGTTGTTATGGCTGCTAATGGTTATCCAGACTCTCCCCAAAAAGGTACTGTTATCCGTAACGTTGATCAAGTAAACTCTCTTCCCGATGTGAAAGTTTTTCAAGCTGGTACAGTGTTGCGTGATGGAGAACTCATTGCAAATGGTGGACGTGTTCTCAATATAACTGCAACAGGAAAAACGATTACGCATGCACAAAAACGTGCCTATGAAGCTGTTGATTGTATTGATTGGCCAGAAGGTTTTGTTCGTCGTGATATCGGATGGAGAGCCGTTGCGCGAGAAAATAAAATCCTTTGAATATTCTTTTTTACGATTTTATTATTTTATATAAGAGCATGACACACAAATTTTCTCACTGTTTTACGTTGACCATAATTTTGAAAAAATGAGTGTGCTTTCCTTTGAACAATCAAATATTATAAATAGAATATCTACTCATGATAAAATAGGAAAATTTTTTGAATCTGAAAATGTAATATAAAATGATCATTTTACTGTTACTTTAAACGTATTTTCTCATCATTTTTATAAACACTTTCTTTCTTATAAAGTCCTGAAGAAAAACATATATACTATCATTTCTTTTATCTATCGCGTTTTTAATGAAATTCCGCTTTTACAAAAAATAAAATGCCCAAAAAAGATAGTTATATTATTCACATACAAATTCTTAAACAATACCTCTCATGCTCATCACTCCCATTTTACGACACTACCTGCAAATAGTATAAATCCACTCTTCCATCTTTCTGGAATAAAAATAAAAACCGATACCATCTTTGTATTTTCCAACTCTCAATATTACGATAACCCTTTCTATCTAAATGATTTTGATTATAAGAGAGAGAGATGAAATAAGAATATTCTGCAATATTCAAAGCTCTCATTCAACATGGAGAAATTATTTATAAAAAAATTCAAAAACACTTCCAGCAATCTGCTGGTGTTTTTATGATGTGGCAAAAACCCAAAATTATACCGCCAAAAAAAACAGTTTCTATTGTTATGAAAACCGTTTTTACCTCTCCGAAAAAAGCGTTTTACATAATCGATTCCTGCTGCCAATGTATGGTGTCAAAAAACTCTCATTTACAATCATTGACTTCCTCTTTTTGTTTTCAAGAACCAAAAGTCACACCAAATCCCGTCTGTAAAGGTCTGGATTCTCATTGAGCGGGTTCCTCTTGCTTCCCACTCCTATGCTGCACTTACACAAATACCTACAAGCAAACTTAAGAATATTTGCCATATCTCCTAAAACACTTCATGTGTGAAGTTTACATGCCTTATATTACCGCTCCAAACAACGATGTTTTACAGCACAACAAGATAAATGCTGACGGTAGTACAAAAATAAATGCATGTTAATATTACTGGAGTGCAATTCGATTCGCAATCACCAAACGCAAGCCTAACGGATTGCTATAACGAAGTAAAAAACGCTTTTGTTTAGAATGTGCTGTTGTACCAAAAAATCGATGTAAATCAGAACGATCTTTTACAACCAGAATGCGATTATCTTCATTGATCATAAGCATGGGAAGGCCATAAGTATCCGCCCATAACCGCCAATCCAGAAGAACATTATTCAAATCTCTGGAAACCAAAAGCGGTATACAAGCTTCCTCATCGGCATGAAGTAATTCTAATGCAACAGCTCTTTCTCCTGAACGCGTTTTTACGGTACGTGCTGCAATTCCTTGGAAATGATAAGGGGGTATTAAATGCGATAAACTTGAAGGCATATCCGTTTTAAAAGAAACACCACGCTCATTTAACGAACAAATAACCTGATTACCCGTTTTGGATGAAAAATATGTCGTCGTTTGTGGCAAATGGCACGGATCTAACCGAAATTCAAGCACCGCTTTTGCCTGATTAAAGCATTGATTAGCCATATACATTATCCCAATTTATCTTAAATAACATACACCCTTTAGCAGCTTTTTCTCATTGGATTATTAAAAGTTTGAATAAAAAACAACTGGTTTCTTTTTTGGTTATTAAAATCTAAACAAAAATACATGATAACCATTCTTGAATTATAATACTTTTCCAGGATTCATTATCCCTAAAGGATCGAGCGTTTTTTTAATCCCTTGCATAATATCCAATGCGACAGGCGATTTAAAAGAACGAAGTTCTTCGCGCTTAAGCTGACCAATTCCATGCTCAGCAGAAAATGCACCTCTATAGTCCACCACTAAACTATGAATGCGATGATTCATTGTTGACCATAACTGCAAGAACACTGTCGTATCAGCTCCTACAGGTTGTGTAATATTATAATGTAAATTTCCATCGCCCATGTGTCCAAAACAAATCACCCGTGCTCCTGGAGCAATATCTTCTACAATAAGCGCTGCCTCAGCAATAAAATCAGGAATAGAAGCAAGTGGGATTGCAATATCATGCTTAATGGACCCTCCTGCTAACTTTTGTGCTGATGATATACTTTCTCGTAATTGCCAAAAAAAATCTTGCTGTTTTAAAGATTGCGCAACAACTGCATCTTCTATCACCGCATTCTTTAAAGCTTCTTCTAAAATAGTACTCAATACCGATAATGCCTCATCATTGCCTTGCAACGATGAAATGTTCATTAATACATACCATTCATGTTTCCGCTGAAGAGGAGGCTTCTCACACACCTTATAATCTAAAGCCATTTGCAAACTGAGATTTCCCATGAGCTCAAAACCTGTCAACATCCCTCCTCCATATTCTTGAGCCAGAGATAAAAACTCTAAAGCCTTCGCCGGACTATATAATCCCACCAAAGCAACAGCTTTTCCTTTTATTTTTGGAAACATCTTCAAAACGGCTGCGGTTATAACTCCCAATGTGCCTTCTGCACCAATAAAAAGATCTTTTAAATCGTAACCGCTATTGTCTTTTTTAACAAAACGCAAATCATCTAAAATACGCCCATCCGGTAAAACAACTTCTAAACCAAGACAAAGATCACGCATATTGCCATAAGCTAAAACAGCTGTCCCTCCAGCATTCGACGAAAGATTGCCTCCTACTTGGCAAGAACCTTCAGATGCCAAAGAAAGAGGGAAAAAACGACCTGATTCATCCACTTTTTTCTGTAAATCCTGTAAAATAACACCAGCCTCTACAACAACAAAATTTCCCTCAAGATTTATAGCTCTAATCTTATTTAATCGCTCCATGGATAAAAGAACGCTCCCTCCTCTTTCATCTGGTTGTTGTCCCCCCACAAGCCCTGTATTTCCACCCTGTGGCACAATCGGTGTGCGCGTTTTGCTCGCTAACTGCATAATCGATGAGATCTCTGCGCAAGAAGATGGACGTAAAAGTAAAGGTGTTTTTCCATGAAAAAGCCCACGCTCTTCAAGCAAATACGGCGCAATCAACGCTTGATCTGTTATAGCATGCTTAGCACCAACAATTTCCCTAAACCCCTCAATTAATTCCTGCTCCATGTTCATTTCTCCTTTGGAGCTGCAGCCCGTATAAGACGATCATTGATAGCCTCCCCTAATCCGTATGATGGAATAGGTTCTACTGCGATACATCTCACTTTAAATGAATCTAATTCCTTCATATATTGAAATAAATGAGAGGCTGCCTCTTCCAACTTTCCATCTTCGCTAAGGTTTAAAATAGAAACGGCATTTTCAGCCCCCATAACACGCTTTGAACCAAATGCTAAAAGCGCTTCACCATTTTCCACCTTTTCTACATTCAAACGAACCGTGGCATTGGGGGCATAATGCGATTTTAACATCCCAGGAGCTTCAATCGCCGCCCTTTGATCTATCCGTTTTAAAGACTTCCCCACAACTTCTTCAATTTTATCAGCCGTAAGCCCCCCTGGACGCAAAAGATAAATATTTTCACCACAAATTTTAATAATCGTTGATTCTAGCCCTATTTTAGCAGGTCCTCCGTCCAATATTAAAGGAACAGATTCCCCCAAAGATGCAAAAACAGCCTCAGCTGAAGTAGGGCTAAGACGCCCCGATTGATTCGCACTAGGAGCAGCAAGTGGACGGCCAAAATGTTGTACCACTTCCGCAAAACGACTGTCTGGAAAACGAACAGCCAAGGTATTCAAACCAGAGGTTGTTAAAGGATGGATATTATGCTGTTCCTTTAAAGGCAAAACCAATGTCAAAGGCCCTGGCCAAAATTCCTCCATTAATTGGCGTGAAAGAAAGTCAATTTCAACATAACGTTGTGCCATTTCGATGCCGCTGACATGCGCAATAAGAGGATTAATTTGCGGACGACCCTTTGTAGAATAAATAGAAGAAATTGCCCTCCCATTGGTTGCATCGCCCGCTAATCCATAAACAGTTTCCGTTGGTAACGCTACTAACTTCCCTTTTTCAAGAAGCGCTATTGCTTCTCTTATCGAAGCACTATCGAGTGGTAGAATCGTCATGATACATCATTTCTATAACACTCTTTTAGTGATATTATGCTCTTTTTTATTCATATATCACATTGATTTTATATAGTTTTTTTAAAAGTGCGAGGTTCATAAATAAAGGTTAGGGAATAGGATTTTCCAATATTCTTCTACAAAACATATCTTATTCTGCCAACTTTCTCTAATCATTTTTTGAATTTTGCTAAGTTCTCTTGTGAAAAGCTATTGTTGAAACTCTTGACATAAACTTAACGTGTAGTACATTGTACTACAATTGAATAGGAGGTTTAGCAATGGGAAAAATTCAAGCCCGCATACCTGATGAAGTTCAAGAAATTGCAAGTGCAGTTATTAAGTCTACGGGTTTAACTGTATCGGATGCAGTACGCATGTTTATGACCCGCATTGCTAGAGATCGAGCATTACCGCTTGATCTATTCCAACCAAATCCGGAAACATTACGAGCTATCGAGGATGCTGAAATGAGACGCATCGAACATACATCATTAGACGGCTTAAGGACCATGATACGGGAAGATAGAACCGAAATGCGTAAATCTGAAAAGCAAACCTAAGCTTGCTATGCGGGAAATTGTCTATACGCGTTCATTCCGGTGTGATCTTAAACATGAAAGCAAAGGTAGGTATGCTAATGCACTAGAGGAGAATTTACTGCTTGTGGTCAAAGCGTTAGCGGAGAATGAACCGCTAACGGCGCATTGGAGAGATCATGCACTAACATGTCAATGGCGCAATTGTCGTGATTGTCATATCAAGCCAGATTTAGTTGTGATCTATCGAAAGCCAGATACCAAAACACTAGAGCTCTTACGACTTGGTTTGCATTCTGAACTACGCTTATGATTGGATCTCCAATTCATAGTAAAAAGGATTTTTCGAAGTTTTGCTTGTATGACAGTTTTTCTAATTCTTTAAGAACCATTGTTTTAAATGTGCGAAGATGTTGTCTATTGCATCCATGAGGCGTGCAAAATCAAGGATAAGCAAAAAAAGAAAAAATGCTATCCACTTCATCAAGCGAGACATCATTTTCACGCTTTGATAGGTGATGATCATTTCTTGAAGCATTTCTTTTCTACTTCTGTAAGCTCTATGTGTTTTTTGGATTTTTTTCTAACCATGTTTCCACCCACACAAGCGTTCACCTAGATTATTGTGCTTTAAGATCTCTCTTACTAAATTGGAACTGATGGTGTTCAGATCTTGCCGGCTTAAATAAACAGGTAACCAACCAACACAAGAAGAAGCATATTTATTTGTCGCGCAATCAATCAAAGAGAGCAGCACGCACATCAGCAGCACTTTTTTGATTAACTTCACTTTCCACCTCCAGACGTATTGTGGCTGCTTTTAAAGCTTTTTCTGTTTGCTTTTGTTGTTCTGCTTTTTTTCCAAGAGTAAAGGCTCTTGCTAAAATCATAAAAAAAAGCGTCTAAAGCCGCACCTGTTAGCATCAGATTTCTTTTCATCCATAAGATTCATAGGCAGTGCTCCTGAAAACGTTTAGCAACAAAGAAAATGCCAGCATATGCGGCTCAAACCATAATGGCGGCTAAAGCCCATTGAACTAGACCATTGCCCGCTAAAAAACCGCCAAGACCTGAGAAAGAACCAATAATGGGTGCCAATGCTTCTGCTTTACCCCCCCGTTTCTACTGTTTGATAATTAGCAGAAGCACAAGCCCCTTTCGTCCATAGCCCTGCCTCTGATACACGCCGGAGTACAAGACCTTGTAAACGTTTGCCACTTGGCTTTGGTCCATTTTCTGCAATTCGGTTGGTACAGCTTCATAATCACCCCGATTAAGCCTTTTAAGCAATGTTCTATAGCCTTCTTGAGGGCTTAACGTGTTGCCTATGATTTTCATGGCAAGATCTGGATATTGTGTGAGTGCTTGCGCATCTTCATCGCTATACCCTTTAGAGCGTAAAAATTGCAAAGTTTGTTTATGTTGTGCGCGTTCCTTATTGCCCTGCCGCATAAGGATAGATGCATTTGAAAAACTTTCTTGTGGTGTCTTTCCTAACGCAAGCCCCGCAAAAAAATCCATTAAATGCTCGGAAAATTCTGATTTTCTAAAACGCTCCCATAAGCTACTTGGATTTGCTCCTGTCTGAACAAAGTTATCAAGTGACTTGATATAATCTGTTTTTTGTTCAAGATCACCACTTGCTTTTAAATGTTCCTCTTCTGGTAAGTGTGCATTCAAATGTTTTTCTTCTCCTATAGGTGCCTCAAAAAGCTTTTCCTCATCATTTCCAGAATCGTTTTTCAAAGAGTTTTCCGCTATAGATTTCTCATTAAGTTGAGCAATATAATCCATCACATCTTTTTGCTGTCGCCCAGCTTCATCCCCACTAGACTAATCAATGTTCGCAACAAGTGGAGATTGAGGAATCATTGATGCAACACCTCCCTGCTCTGAGAAGTCATGCTTTTGTTGCTCTGGCGCCTCTTGTATCTTAACAGTATCCTTTGAAACATCCGGCAATGGAGGCATTTGGCGCTTTAAATCATCTGTAGACATAATCAATTCTGCTGGCGTTTTTTTCCCAGCTTGTTCTGTCCCTGCTTGAGAACCACGAATAAGCTCTGTAGGACTCAATTTTTGTGGAGTATTATCCCCATTGCTCGCATCAAAAGGGTTTGTGCTAAAAGCAGCACGTTCTAAAAAACTTGGCTTGTATCGCCCTTCAAACGGTGTGCTTGGAGGCGTAGAAAGCTGTTCGAACNGCATCAAAAGGGTTTGTGCTAAAAGCAGCACGTTCTAAAAAACTTGGCTTGTATCGCCCTTCAAACGGTGTGCTTGGAGGCGTAGAAAGCTGTTCGAACAAATGCTTTGGCAATTGATACATACCCTGATATATCAAGGGACGCAAAAATTTTGGATCAAACAACTTTAAAAGAGAATTTGTGTTTTCTTGTTCCATCACTGCACCCTTTCCATCTCAAAGCCAAGCTTGCCATAATCCACATGCAAAAAGCCTGTCGCCTTATACAAGAAAACAGCTTCAGGTTTTGACTTCAAAACATCTTGCATCATCACCCCGCGATAGCGCCGCTCTGGATAGCCCTTGTAATTATACTCATAGAGTTTGTGTCCATCTCGCTGCCCTACTCGTACAATATTTTCTTTCGCTCTGATGTCGCTAAGCCCAGCAAAAGTACCAAGGATAGTTCCAACATTTCCAACAATCTCCCATGGTTTAGGTTTTGGCTACAACAAGATATTGATTTATAATGATAATTTACTGTTTTGTATGTTGAATGAGAGTCTCGAATAACGTAGGATTCTCTCATTTCAAATCTGTTTATCTTGAATCAATCAAAACCACTCATTTGCACATAACAAGTGGGATGAGTGTGTGGATAAAAACTGTATAAGAAAGGAGTAAAAATGGTTCTTATGAATCGTCTTAATGCAAGGGCTGTCGCAACACCCACGAGCTGGTAAATATAATGATGGTGCCGGCTTGTTACTTCATAAGCGTAAAGATGGAGGTGCTCAATGGATTTACCGTTTTACCATTCAT